>DAOUAT010000514.1:0-7584 GCA_034433275.1 Anaerolineae bacterium | reverse complement strand
GCGCCAACGGCCGGGGTAGAGATGATGTACACTCAGCCAACGGGCAGGGCCCAAAGATTACCCTCCAGCGTGGTAATCCTTGCGATTACCACGCTGGAGGGTAATCTTTTCTGAGCTCCAATCGCTCACGCGCCAGACGCAGCGCGCCCTGGGCCGGCTCGGCCACGGGGGTGACGGGCCTCGTCACTTAAAAAATGGCCTGTTTTGCGTTTTTGATGTTAGAATATGTTCATAAGCGTGCTGCACAAGACCAGGGCTATGCGGCGCCAGCACATACACAAATCCATCCACTAAACAGGAGCACCATGGACTTCGCCGAACGCGTCACCCACCTGGCCCCGGAGGGGGCCTATCATATGCTGGCGCGCGCCCAGGCGCTGGAAGCCGCGGGCCGCCACATCATCCACCTGGAGATCGGCCAGCCCGATGTGCCGACCTTCTCCAACATCCGCCAGGCCGGCATCCGGGCTATCGAAGATGGTTTTACGCGCTACACCGCGACCGCAGGCATCAAGCCGCTGCGCGAGGCCATCGCAGAGGATGCCAGCGCTCGGCGCGGGATCGCGGTGCGGCCGTCCCAGGTCGTCGTCGGGCCGGGCGCCAAGCCCGCGCTCTTCTTCCCCACGCTGGCGCTGGTGCGGCCCGGCGACGAGGTGATCTACCCCGACCCCGGCTTCCCCACCTACGCGGCCATGATTCGCGTGGCCGGCGGCGCACCTGTGCCGGTGCCGCTGCTGGAAGAGGCCGATTTCTCTTTCGATCTGGACGCCTTCGATCGGCTGGTCAGCAACCGCACCCGGCTGATCATCCTGAACTCGCCCAGCAACCCCACCGGCGGGGTGATGCCCTTGCCCGCGCTGGAGCACATCGCCGCGGTCGCCCGCCAGCGCGACATCTGGGTGCTGTCGGACGAGATCTACATGCGGCTGGCGTTCGACGGCTGCGCGGTCCCCACCATCGCCGCGCTGCCCGGCATGGCCGAGCGGACTATCATCTGTGACGGGTTCTCCAAGACCTACGCGATGACCGGCTGGCGTCTGGGCTTCGGCATCATGCCGGAGCCGCTGGCCGAGCGGGTCGAGTTGCTGCTCACCCATTCTATCGGCTGCACAGCCAGCTTCACCCAGGTAGCGGGGGTGGAAGCGCTGACTGGGCCGCAAGAGCAGGTGGAAGCCGTAGTGGCCGAGTATCAGCGCCGCCGTGACGTGCTGGTCGCCGGGCTGAACGCGATCCCCGGCTGGCGCTGTCGCGCGCCGCAGGGCGCGTTCTACGCCTTCCCTAACGTCTCATCCTATGGCAAGACGTCGAGTTGGTGGGCCGACTACCTGCTGGACGAGGCCGGCGTGGCCGTGCTGCCCGGCACCGCGTTCGGCGCACACGGCGAGGGCTACCTGCGGCTGATCTTCGCGAACTCGCTGGCCAACATCGAGCTGGCGCTGGAACGGATCGCCGCGGCAGTGGCGAAACTGTAACCCATCACGCGGATTTGTGGGTTCGCGTTCCGGAATCGAGGCTTCAGCCGGTTTCTCTGGGTTTGTGCGTCTGACCGGCTAAAGCCTCGACTCCAAACCGATTATCTGACTCGCGATATGCCACAGTCGGGCGGATGATGGCACATGCACACAATCACACCTCAGGAGGCGCACATGAACATCGAAGATCTGCTGCGGGCTATGACTTCGGCGGGCTCGGTCGAGCCGGGGAGCAGCGCGGGCAAGACGGATGCGCGCGGCGCGGAGAGCAGCATCCTCGATCTGCTGGGGGGCCTGCTCGGCGGCAAAGGCGCGAGCGGCGCTGATCCTGCCGACCTGCTCCGGGGCTTACTGGGCGGCGGGAGCGGCGGCGGCGGCTCGACCCTCAGCATCGCGGAAGAAGCCGGCGTGTCGCCGACCCTGGTGCAAAGCGCGCTGGCCCTGGTGATGGGCAAACTGCTGGGCGGTCAGGCGCAGGGCAAGGGGAAGGCGCCAGGCACGGGCTTTGAGGCCGGTGTCGGGAGCACGGCCGGGGCTGATGCGACGCCGATCAGCCTGGACAGCCTGCTCGAACGCATGCGCGGCGGCGCGGATGTGGACGCGCAGACGCTGAACGCCACCGGCCTGCCGCAGGAGCTGGCAGCCAAAGCGGGCATTGATCTGCCCCAAGCCATGAAGGCCATCCAGGCGATCCTGGCCCTGCTCACGGGCAACAAGGCCACGACGCCCAAACCCCGCAGCACCAAGAGCACATCGAGCACCGCGAAATCACGGAGCACGAAAAGCGCGTCGGGCAGCAAGTCGGCCAGCAAGAGCACGGGCAAGTCAACGGCCACGAAGCCCTCCTCTGGCACGGCGCGCAAGACGACAACCAAAAAAGCGGCGGCCGAGGACGAAAAACCGACCTCGAGCACCCGGCGTTCATCCGCCAGCGGCACAGGCGCGAAGTCAACCACCGCCAAGGAGCCGGGCACGACCTCGCGCACACGCAAACCGGCGGCCGGCGCCGTTGACGAGAAGCCCGCGGCCACACAGCCGGGCACGACGTCGCGCACGCGCAAGCCGGCGGCCAGCACAGAGGAAAAGCCCACGGCTAAGTCATCCGGCACAACATCCAGGACGCGCAAGAAGCCCGCTAGCGGATCAGGTGGGACGTCCAGCGACGAACTGGACAATATCCTGGATGGGTGGTCGGTCTCGGGCTAATTCAGCCCCACCGCTCCACCAGTGCATCCATCACCGCATCGAGCCGCGCGTCCACGGTCTGCCGGGCCGGGTCCGCATCGTACCACGCCATGATCTCCTCGGCCCCGCGCGCGAAGGGGATGGCCGGCGCGAAATCGGGCGCGAAGCGCTTGATCTTGCTGTTGTCGAAGATCACGCTGTGCGCCTTGTCGCCCAGCAGCCCCGCGCCCCACTCGGGGTCGGCGCGGGCGATGGCGTCCGAGGGCACGTGGACCAGCCGGGGCTCAACCCCGGCCGCGCGGCCGACGATGGTGTAGATCTGGTTCCACGTCAGCAGCTCGTCGGAGGTGATGTGGAACGCCTCGCCTGCCGCGCGCAGGTCACCCAGCAGCCCCACGAAGCCGACCGCGAAATCGCGGTGGTGGGTCAGCACCCACAGCGAGGCGCCGTCGCCGTGCACGATCACCGGCTTGCCCTGCCTCATGCGCGCCACAGAGGTGTAGCCGCCGGTCACCGGCAGCTTGGTGCGGTCGTAGGTGTGCGAGGGCCGTACGATGGTGAACGGGAACCCCTCCTCCCGGTAGGCGCGCACCAGCAGTTCCTCGCACGCGATCTTGTCCCGCGAGTACTGCCAGAACGGATTCGCCAGCAGCGTCCCCTCGGTGATGGGCAGGCTGGACAACGGCTTTTGATAGGCCGACGCCGAGCTGATGAAGATGTACTGGCCCGTCCGGCCGCGGAAGCGCGCGATGTCCGCGGCCACCTGGTCGGGCGTGTACGCGATCCAGTCCACCACGACATCGAACCGCAGCCCTGCCAGCGCCGCACCGGTCGCGGCCTTGTCCCGGATGTCCGCCTTGATGATGTGAGCGCCGGCCGGGATGGGCCGGGCCGATGCCCTCCGGTTGAGCAGATAGAGCTCGATGCCGCAGGCCAGCGCCAGCTCGGAACATGCCGAACTGATGACGCCGGTGCCGCCGATGAACAAAACTCTCATGGTTCCCCCCAATGGTTCTTCCGAAGCAACTCTTCAGCCAGCATCCTGAGCGGGTCTACAGGTCAACATTCTCAACAAAAAACGTCCAGTCGAAGGATGCGGCGCCCGCTCCGCAAGTATCCTTCGACTCCGTACCTCCGCTCAGAATGCTTGCTGCGCTACACGCGGTCCCCCTGGCGCACGTTGCCGCGCGCCAGCGAAGCGAAGATACCGAGCACGCACAGCACGGCCGAGAAGGTGAACGCGATGTGGGTGCTGGTCAGGAACGCGCCGTAGTGTGGCTGCGTGATGGCGACCGGCCCGATCACCACTGAGAAGATCAGCAGCGTGACCCCCAGGCCCAACATCTGGCCCAGGGTGCGCATGGTGGCGAGCAAGGCTGAGGCCACGCCGTACATGCGCCGGTCGGCCGAGCCCATGATGGCGTTCATGTTCGGCGACGAAAAGAGGCCGAAGCCGAAGCCCAACAGCAACAGGGCGGCGATCACGTAGGCCAGGGGCGTGTTCGCGCCGAGGAAGATCAGCATGATCAGGCCCACGGCCGTGACCCCCATGCCGGCCGACGCGACGATGCGCGACTCGACGCGATCCGACAGGCGGCCAGCCAACGGCGAGAAGAGCGCCTGCACCAACGGCTGCGCCACCAGGATCAGCCCGGCCTGCTGTGGGGTCAACGCCTTGATGTATTGCAGGTAAAGGCTGAGCAGGAACGCGACCGCGGTGGTGGCCAGGTAATTGATCAGCGCGGCCAGGCTGGAAAAGGTGAAGGCCCGGTTGCCGCGGAACAAGCTCAGGTGCAGCACGGGGGCCTGTGCGCGGCCTTCCCAGGCCAGGAACCCGAGCAAGCCGCCCACCCCGACGGCCAGGAGCACGCCCCCGCTGACCGCGGGCAGCCGCGAGAGACCGAGCATCAAGATCGCGATGGCCGAGCCGTAGATCAGCGAGCCGATCCAGTCGAACCGCTCGCCGGCCGCGGCTGTCCATTCGGCCTTGAGCCGGAAAGCTGCGATCGCCGCGACGAGGCCCAGGAGCACGCCGGCCACGAACACGCTGCGCCAGCCCAGGTTCTGCGTCAGGATCCCGCCGAGGAACGGGCCGGCCGACAGCCCGATGTACACCGACGCCACGTTGATGCCCAGCACCCGACCCCGCTCCCCCGGCGGATACGCGGAGCTGAGGATCGCCGAGCTGGTGGCGAACATCATGGCCGAGCTGACGCCCTGCAGAACACGCACCCCGATCAACATCGCGCCGGACGCGGTGAACACCAGGACCGCGGTTGTGGCCAGATAGCCCAGCACGCCGTAGGTGAACACCCGCTTGCGGCCGTGGATGTCAGCCGCGCGGCCAAAGGGCACCAGGAAGATGGCGATGGCCAGCGTGTATGATGTGGCGACCCAACCCAGCGCGACTGCACTCAGGCTGAACTCCCTGCCAATGATGGGCAGGGCGATGTTCAGCGCAGAGCCCATGAAGGCGGTCAAGAAGGAGGCGATGGTGGTCGTAACGAGAACTGACCCCTTGCCGAGTTTTTCCATGTATCAGTCCTTCTTGTGCAACTCGACCCCGCGCGCGGCCAGGTCGGCCACCACGCGCTCAAAGCAGCCGGGCGCGGCGCCGACGTACTCCGGCGGGCAGATGCCGAGACGGATGAAGGCGCCGGCCAGCACCAGCCGCGCGATGGCGGTGCAAGTGTAGCCGGTGGTGCGGGCCATAGACGACGTGCCCGTGGCCGGGTCAGTCCGGTCGAACAACCGGTAGACGACGGTGCGCTCCCCGCCGCCGGCCTGCCCACGGATGGTGATTTCCATCGCAGTGAATTCGCGCTCGGCCGGCGCCAGCCGCCACTGCGGGAACAGCAGCGCGGCCGCCAGGTCAATGGGCCGCACGGTCACGCCGCCCACGGTCACGGGGTCGCTGCTCAGAAAGCCGCTCTCGCGCAGCACGCGCACGTATTCGATATGACCCGGATAGCGCAGCGTCTTCTCCGCCATATCCGGCACAGGCATGGTGCGCAGCAGGGTGCGCAGGCCATCGGTGTTGAACGCCTCCAGCGTGCCCACGGGCTCGATCTCGACCAGCTCGGGCTCCGAGAGCGCAGGTTTCACCACGACTGCGCCGTGCTCCATCAGCCGAGCCGGCCGCGTGTACTCCTCCAGCACATCAATCGGTGAGAAGGGCGCCTTGTACTGCCACGGCCAGCTCCGCCGCTCAGGCAGCCCGCCCACCAGGCAGCGAAACGAGGTGACGGCCATGCGGCTCGCCTCGTAGCCCAGCGTCAGATTGCTCAACCCCGGGGCCACGCCTGCGTCGGTCACCGCGGTGACGCCCGCGGCCTGGGCGAGCGCGTCCAGCTCGAACGGATCCTGGTCAAAGAACGAAATATCCACCGCGTTCACGCCCGCCTCGATGATCGCGCGCAGCGTCGCGAACCCCATGAAGCCGGGCGCCGCGCCGATGGCCAGGTCCGCGTCCGCCACGACCGCGCGCACCGCCGCCGGATCGCGCAGATCGGCGACCGCTGTCGCCAGGGGATGCGCCGCAGCCAACGCAGCCAGGCGGCCGGCGTCCGCATCCACCGCGATCACCGCGTATTCGCGGCACAGGTCCGCAGCAATCGCGCTGCCCACCATGCCCGCACCCAAAACAACGACTTTTTTCATGTTCAGCCTCCCCTCTTGATTGGCGCAGTATAGCCGTTGAAGCAGGCTGCGTCAAGGTTGTTTTGAGATTTTCGCGCGGCCTTGTATACTTTCTCCGCCACAAAACAACCGGGAGCATCAACCATGACGGGCCAAACCCTCGAAGACCACCTGACCGCCGATGAGCTGGCGCTGTGGGCCAGCCTCAGCACCCCGCGCAAGATCCAGGACTTCCTGGACACCATCGTCTATGAGCCGGAGTATGCGAACCGCTGCCCGCTGCGGGTGCTGCGCGAACGCCGCGGCCACTGCCTCGACGGCGCGCTGTTCGGCGCGGCCGCGCTGCGCCGCCTGGGCTCCCCGCCCCTGGTGATCGATCTGATCCCCGAGCCGCTGGCCGACGACGATCACATGCTGGCGATCTTCCAGCGCCATGGCCACTTCGGCGCGGTGGCCAAGTCCAACTTCGTCGGTCTGCGCTACCGCGAACCCGTCTACCGGTCGCTGCGCGAGCTGGTGATGTCGTACTTCGAGGACTTCTTCAACTCACTGGGCCGGAAGACGCTGCGCAGCTACACCGCACCCCTGGACCTGTCTCGCTTCGATGCCCTGCACTGGGAGGTAGACGACGCCGGCGCTGACGCCATCGAGAAGGCCACCGGGACCCTGCGCCGGTACGCCCTGCTCACACCGGAGATGCTCCGCGGCCTCTCGCCAGTGGACGCGCGTCAGCTCGAAGCCGGCCTCCTGGGCGCCGACCCGGACGGGCTGTACAGGGTCGGGATCGCGTAACCCGATCTCGCTTCGCCAGCGGCGCCAAAAGTACCGCAGCATCCTGAAAGGAGCGGCCCGGCCCAAGGTCCTGCTCTGTCTCGACAAGTCCGGCTCCATGAAGGGCGCCAAGTTCGTGCTGGCGCAGACCGCGGCGCAAGCCGTGGCCCTGGCCGTCCGGGAAGCCGGCGGCGAGGCCGTGGGCGTGCTGTTCGACGACAGCGCCCAGATCGCGACCAGTGGCGACGACGCCCTGCTCTTCTGCGATCCCGGCGGTCTCTCCTACGGCGGCACCGGCTTCGAGTTCCTGGCCGACGCCTGGCGGCGCTGGCCGGCCCACGCCATCCTGCTCGTCACCGATGGCGACGGCTCCATCCCGTCGGCTATGCCGGGTGACAAGGCTCGCACATCCGCGATCCTGATCCCGCCCGACTGCGATCCCGGCGCGATGGGCCAGATCGCCGCTCGTGTGGTGACGCTCAGCGATCTGCGCGGCCTCGCTGAGGTCATGACGCTG
>DAOUAT010000513.1:0-10174 GCA_034433275.1 Anaerolineae bacterium | reverse complement strand
GATCGCCATCAAAGAAGAGGCGCACGCCTTCGCAGTAGCCGCAATAGTCGCCCCAGGCCGCATGGTCGGCGTCCGGCAGGCAGGCGATGGCTGAGGCCTCCACGATGCCGCCGTGGCTGACCACCAGAGCCGCGCTGCCGTCGGGCAGGGCCGCGGCGATGTCTTGCAACAGCCGCGCCAGCCGCTTGCCGAACTTGGCGGCTGCACCGCCCCGCTGCATGGCCGCCGCGATCTCGCCGAAGGTCGCAGGCCAGCGGAGCTCAGCGTCGGCCGCGCTGCTCATCGCCGCCAGCGTGTCGAGCTGCTCGTCCACCGCGAAGCCCATCGCAATAGCGGTCTCGAACGCGCGCGGCACACTGGACGTGATCACCCGGTCGAACGGGCCGATCGTCGCACCCACGCGGCGCGCGAGTGTCACGCCGGCCTGAGTCAGGTGCTGGCCGGGCTTGCCGCGCATGGTGTGGCGGCGATGTTCGATGCTGCGCATGACAATACTCACAGGCCAAAAGATAAAAGTCCCCATCCCTCTTTTCGCTGAGGGATGGGGACCCGCAGGAAACTGTAGACTACAGCTCGATCTTCGCGCCCATCACCTTCATAAACGCGGCCAACCAGGCCGGGTGTGCGGGCCAGGCAGGCGCGGTCACCAGGTTGCCGTCCACGTGCGCGGCGTCCACGGGGATGTTGGCGTAGCGGCCGCCCGCGCGGCTCACATCGGGGCCGCACGCGGGATACGCGCTGCACGAGCGACCATCCAGCACGCCGGCCGCGGCCAGCACCTGCGCGCCGTGGCAGATGGCAGCCACAGGCTTGTTCGCAGCGAAGAAGTGGCGCACGATTTCCAGCACGCGCGGGTTAAGCCGGATGTACTCCGGCGCGCGGCCGCCGGGGATCACCAACGCGTCGTAGGCCTCGGGATTGACCTCCGCGAAGGTCGCGTTGAGCTGGAAGTTGTGGCCCGGCTTCTCGCTGTAGGTCTGATCCCCCTCGAAGTCGTGTACTGCGGTGCGCACCTTGTCGCCGGCTGCCTTGTCCGGGCAGACGGCATGCACCTGGTAGCCCACCGCCAGCAGCGCCTGGAAGGGCACCATCACCTCGTAGTCTTCGACGTAATCGCCGACCAGGAACAGGATCTTCTTGGACATGGTTCAACTCCTTTGTTGGGCTAATACTCAGACACCAGGTTTCTGCGAGAAACCTGGTGTCTCACGACGCTATTTTGTCCACTCCCGCCGCAGCAGCCCATACAGGTGCATATCGTACCGCTGCCCGTCGCGGCTCAGGAACTCCCGGTAGACGCCCTCGCGGCGGAAGCCCAGCTTTTCGTACACCGCGATGGCCCGCTCGTTGTACGCAAATACGGTAAGCTGCACCCGGTGCAGGTTCAGCTCGTTGAATGCGAAATTCAGCGTCAGGCGCAGCGCCTCGCCGCCCAGGCCCTGGCCCCAACGTTCCCGGTCGCCGATGCCGACGCCGAGCCAGGCGACGCCGTGGTTCCACAGGATGCCGTCCAACTCAACGAACCCCAGCAGCGCATCGCCCATCCGCTCCCGAACCGCAAACAGATAGCCGTTGGGCGCCTTCTGGGCCTCCTCCAGCCACCTGGTCACGTCGGCCTCGGTCTGTGGTTTGGCGGCGTCCGCGTTCAACAGGCGCAGGAAGCCCGCGTCGTTGTGCCAGCGCGCCAGGATCGGCACGTCTTCTTTGGTGATCGCGGTCAGGCGGACGTGTTCGCCGGTGAAGATGTTGTCGGATAGCATATCACGATAGCCTTGTGCCGTCGAGCCGCATCCTTCGACTGGTCACTATTCGTTAAGCCGCTTGACTTATGGACCCGCTCAGGATGCTCGCTTGCGGGCCGGGCAGCCTACACGGGCCGCACCATGCGGAAATCCGGCGTGGCTTCGATGATGTCGTCCCGCACCTTGGCCCACAGCTCATCGCCGTACCGTTCTAGCTCCGGGATCTTGTCCGCGGCGTCCATGCCGATGTTCTCGCGCAGGTCCACCTGGAAACGCCGGAAGTCCAACCCTTCGTACAGCGTGGCCGTGGCCTGCACCTGCTGCTCGTCGGCCGATTGCAGGAACGCGCCCATCACCGGGTCGAGCCACTGCCAGGGCCACAGCTTGTTGGCCGTGCCGGGGGCCATCCCGTGGGGATAGCGGCCCGTGCCCAGGCTGATCAGCGTGGTCTCGGCCGGGTCCCACCCCAACACGTACCTGGCCTCGAACGCGGCGATGTAGCACGGATTGGCGTAGGAGCCGACGCCGCCATCCACGTAGCGGTCTTCCACGGCCGGGAAGAAAGTGGGCACCGATGACGACGCCAGCACCGCCTTGACGATGGGCCAGTGCATGTATTCCGGCTTCCACGGCTTGATGAACCGGGTGCGGTTGTCCACCAGATCGAAGGCAGTGATCACCACATCAATCGGTTCTTCCTTCCAGAAATCGCCCATCACGCCCGTGCCCACGTGCTGCTTCAGCGCCTCTTCTAGCGGGCCGTGAGGATAGCGATACTTGAAGATCAGCCAGAGCTTGCTGCGCAGCGTCTTTTGGAAGATGATGTCACCGAGGGACTTGTAGAGCGTGTGCATCTGGCTGGCCGTCAGGCCGGCGCCGATGGCCGCCGAGATGATGGAACCGGTGGAAGTGCCGGCCGCCAGTTGGAAGACGTCACGGACCGGCTTGCCCAGGTGCTCCTCCAGCCGGCTCAGCGCACGGGTGATCATCACCCCGCGGATGCCACCGCCATCAATGGCAACGGCGACGTGTTTACGGAAAGGCTTCATGGCTTTACCTCCTGTGTGGGACGGGAGCGGAACGTGTGCCATCTGCGATGCGTCGGCGCGAACAACCTGCGCACAAACGTATTTTACGATGCCAACAAACGCTTGTCAAGCATTTTCCGCCGACTGACCCCGCTCACGACTGCTGCCAGGAGCAGGGTTGCACACGTCACCCATTTCGCGGCGGTGCGCAGGGGAGTGTCCTCGAAACGCAGCAGGATGTACCCCTGGCCGGCCGGCACGGGCACCACGATGCGGGCTAACGGCCCATCCTCGCGGAACACCGGCAGCTTCTCCACCCGCCGGCCATCCTTGCCATCCAGCAACCAGGCTGTCCAGCCGGGATACCAGAACCAGTTGAACGTCACCGTCTGGCCCGGGTCTTTGGCGTAGAAGAAGATCTGCTCGTGTGCGCTGCCCATCCCCTCCGCGTTCACCGCCAGCGTCTCGGTCTGCGGCACCTGGCCGTAGTCCACGCGGGTGATGACCTCTTTGCCCTGCACCCACAGCTCGGCCATGTCGGACCACATGGGCCGCCGCGCCGGGTCAACCCAGGCCGTGACACCGGTCATTTCGTCGCTGGTGCGCTGGAAACGCACCAACGCAGCCATAGAGACCGGGCCCTGCTCCGCCGTCGGCTCCCGTATCTCCACCTTGAGGTAAGGCACGCTGCTGAGGAACAGCAGCCCCGCCAGCGCCGGCGCCAGCCAGACCTCGCGGCCCCGCGCCATCGGCGATTCGCCATTCGTTATTCGCCATTCGTTATTCGCCACCAGCGTCGCGGGCAGGATGCTCAGCGGGATGATCGCCAACATCAGGTAGCGCCAGGGGAACTGAGCGTAGGGCACCAGGGGTGCGTAGCGCCAGACCAGCGCCGAGATATTCAGGGTCAGGAAGATGCTGACTGCGGCCCACAGCGCCCAGAACCAGACCTCGCGCCGAAGCGCCGGCCGCAACTGGCGGGCTACGATCAGCGCCAGCACCGACAGGATCGTGGCTGCCAGGCCCAATTGATAGCTCATCCCGCCCGTTTGCGCCTCCAACGGCCCCGGCACGCTGATGCCGAAGCCCCAGCGCAGCTCAAAAAGCTGGCGGAAATACACAAAGTGCTGCGCCGGGTCGTAGTACTCGCCGAACCACTGCGTGCGGTTGATGTAGCCCTGCTCCACCACCGCGGGCACGAAGAACGCGGCGCTCAGGCCCAGGCCCAAGACCACGGCAAGGCCAGGCGCCAGCAAAGCGCGCGTGATTGACGAAAGACGAAAGACGAAAGACGAAGGGCGGGTCTGAGCCATGGTTGATCCATCTTCCATCATTCGTCCTTCGTCATCCGTCGTCCGTCGTCCGTCGCCCCACCGCCCCCAAACCAGAACCAGTACATAGGCCGCCAGCGCGGGCGTGAACACCACGGCCACCAGGTTGCTGGTCCACATAATCAGGGCGTAGGCGGCCGCGGCGCCCAGGATGGCCGGCCAGCGCGGGCGGATCACGGCTGCGCGGAACCCCCACAGCGCCAACGGGATCCAGGCCAGCGCTAACGACTCGGCCAGCGCGGCGCGGACGAAGACATCCACCAAGTGATAGGGGATCGTCATGTAGGCCACGGCCGCCACCAGCCCCGCGTTGCGGCCCAGCCATGAGCGCACGAACCCGTACATCGCCAGCCCGGAGACGAGAATGGAGAACACGAACACCGCCTTGACGCTGGCCTCGAAGCCCAGGCCCACGAAGTGATGGAACAGCTCCCCGATGAAAGTCGCCAGCGGCCCGTAGACGATCCAGAACGGATAGCCGTAGCCGAACGCCCAATCCGGCCCCCAACGCGGAAACCAGATGCCGTCCTGCACGGCCTTATCAAACTGAAAGATGAAGTAGACATCGTGCCGCGCGTCGTGCGCGCCCCAGAAGTAGCCGGGCTGCAGCAGGGGCGCGCTCACGGCCAGGCCGATCAGCAGCACCAGGCCGAGGGTGAGCCATTCGGCACGGGCATTAGAAACTCGGGATCGCTTTATTGGGTCAGCGCGTGGATTCATGAAGCTCACTCACCGTCAACGGAATCGAGCCTTCAGGCGGTTGGTCTTGTAGACCGAAAAAACCGGCTGAAGCCTCGATTCCAGTCTCCCACCGAGGGGTTATCGCGAATAACAATCACGGCTTTGTCGTAAGCGGGTTGGCGCAGGGCCTTTCATTGCGGCGTCAGATCAGCGAAGAACCTCCTGCGGCCGCGCCCACCAGCTCACGCAAACACGCCAGACAATAGTCCACCTCTTCTTCGGTGTTGTAGTGCGCCAGGCCGGCGCGCACCACGCCGCCGGAATCTTCCACCCCCAGCGCCTCGGTCACCGAGATGGCGTAAAAGTTGCCCGACCAGACGTAGATCCCACGCTCGGCCAGGTGTTGCGCGACCGCGTCGGGGTGGTGGCCGGCCAGGCGGAACGCTGCCGTGGGTGTGCGCTGGTCGAAGCGGGCGAAGTCACGGATGCCGTAGAAACTCAGGCCGGGGATCGCCAGTAGCCCAGCCACGAACCGCTCGAACATGCGTCGCTCGTAGACCTGGATGGCCGCCATGGCCTGCTTTAGCGCCAGCCGTTGGCCGGTGAAGCCGGGGAACTGGCCCGCGAATTCGCCGCCATAATCCCGCCCCACCTCGGCCAGGTACTCGACCGCAGCCAGCACGCCTGCCTGCGCCTCGTGATTCTGTGTGCCGGTCTCGAACTTGTCGGGCGGCAGGTCGCCGGCCGGCCGCACCTTGTAGGCGCGCAACTGCTCCAGCAACTCGTAGCGGCCCCAGACCACCCCTGAGTGGGGGCCAAAGAACTTGTAGGGGGAGCAGACCAGGAAATCGCAGCCCAATGCCTGCACATCCACCGGGCCGTGCGGCACGTAGTGTACTGCATCCACCCAGAGCCAGGCCCCGACGCTGTGCGCCATCTGCGCGATGTGGGCAATGGGGTTGATCGTACCGACCGCGTTGGAGGCATAGCCCACCGCCACCAGCTTCGTGCGCGAGTTCAGCTTCGTCGCCAGGTCATCCAGCCGCAGCGTGCAGTTGGCCGGGTCGAAATCCACCTCCCGCACGATGACGCCCAGCTCGGCCAGCGCCAGCCAGGGCGCCCGGTCGGCGTCGTGGTCCAGCCGGGTGATGAGCACCTCATCGCCGGGGCGCAGCGTCCGGCCGATGGCGCGGCTGAACGCGAAGGTCAGGGTCGTCATGTTGGCGCCGAAGACGATCTCCTCCGGTGTGGTCGCGTTGAGCAGGTCGGCCATGGCCGCGTGGGCTCCCGTCAGGATCGCGTCGCTGTCCCGGCTGGTGCGGAACGCGCCGCCGTGGTTGGCGTTGGTGTGCGCCAGGTAATGGGCTATCGCATCAATGACGCGCTGGGGCGCCTGCGTACCGCCGGGACCATCGAAGTAGACCGCGGGCCGGCCGGCATCGGCCAGCGCCAGGGCGGGAAACTGGGCGCGGAGTGGGGACAGATCAAGGGTGGACATGTAGAGCTACTCCTCAGTGTGATAGATATGATCGGCAATAAGGAGCCATGTCACCCTGAGCGGGTCAACGACGTTCGGTACGCTGCGGCAAGCTACTAGCGAAGGGTCTCACCGTCTGCCACAAGAGATTCTTCGCTGATCTGATGCCGCAATGAGAGGCTCTGGGCCAACCCGCTCAGAATGACTGCTATTCCCGATGATATCTGATGATGAACTAAACATCTATAGCATCTTACCCCGGTTGCCCGCTTCTGCCAAACGGGGATTATGGTATAATGCGTCGGCAACATAACGCTGCTTCCGAGGAACATGGTATGGCAACACAGGTGCGCCTGTTCATCAGTGCAGGGCCAGATGAGGAGCCGGCGCGGGAGGTCCTGGGCCGCGCGTTGGCCGAGTTGCCCGTCACGGTCGGCTGGAAGATCAAACGCACGCCCGATGTGGATTCAGTGGCTGAGTGCCACCTCTTCGCCCTGGTGCTGGGCCGTGACATCTGCGCGCCGGTGGGGCTGGAGCTGTGGTGGGCGCTGCGCACCGAAAAGCCGGTCAACGCCTACCGGGCTGCCGCCCCGCGCACACCGGCCGGGCAGGTTTTCCTCCAGCAGAACGCCTTCCTGGCCTGGTCCGATTACGCGACGCTGCCGGCCCTGCGCCGCGCGTTTCTAAAAGACATCGGCCGTTTTCTGCTGGCCCACCCCGACCGTTACGGCGTCGGCCTGGTGGAAGCTGAGACGCTGCGGGTGTTCATGGCCCGGCTCGACGAGATAGCGCCCATGCCCGCGCCGCCCAAAGCCGCGGGCGCGGCCGGCGGCGGGGTCATCCTGGCCCCAGGCAAAGACACCCCGCGCGGTACGCGCGTGATCGAAGGTTGAGCAGAGCCATGACATCATCTAGTCGCACGCGTTCATTCCTGGCCCGCCTGACCGCCGACCGGCACATCTGGCTGGCGCTGCTGTTGACCGTGCCGGCGCTACTGCCGCTTTTCGCGCCCGGCTACTTCTTCAACGCGCACGATGCTCGGCACAGCGTTTACTTCCTGGTGGAGTTCGACCGCGCATTCCGCGCCGGCGCGCTCTGGCCGGTGTGGGGGCCGGACCTGGCCGTGGGGTTCGGCTACCCGCTGTGGCTGATCTATGCGCCGCTGGCCTATTTCGCGGGTCAGGCGTTCCATCTGCTGGGCCTGGGCTTCGTCGCGGCGACCAAGGCCACCTGGGCACTGGGATTCATCCTGGGCGCGCTGGGGACCTACCGGCTGGCGCGGCGCTGGTGGGGGCCGGCCGCAGGCGTGGTGGCCAGCGTCGCGTTCACCTACGCGCCCTATCACCTGGTGCAGATCTACGTGCGCGCGGCGCTGGCTGAGTTCATGGCGCTGGCCTGGCTGCCGTGGGTGGTGCTGGCGCTGGTGGCGCTGTGGGATGCACCCGGCCCGCGGCGGGCTGCGCTGGCCGCGTTGGCGGTGGCTGCGCTGCTGCTGCTACACACCGTTTCCATGCTGACCTTTGTACCGTTGATCGCAGGGCTGGTGCTGGTGTTGTGGCTGCGCGATCTGGCCGGCCAGCGCGGCCGGCCACGCTGGCTGAAAGCCGTTTCTTGGACGGCCGCGGCTGCCGGGGTGGGTGGGCTGCTGGCATCCATCTTTTTGGTTCCTATGCTGCTGGAACGGAGCTATATCGTTGAATCGCAGTGGGTGAGCGCCACCTACAACTACCGCAACCACTTCATCTATCCGTTGCAGTTCGTTGATCCGGCCTGGGGCTTCGGCTACTCGGTGCCCGGCGCCGATGATGGCATGAGCTTCCAGTTGGGGCTGGCGATCATCGCGCTCGCGGGCGCGGGCGCAGTGACAGCCATTCGCAGGCGTCCGATTGACCTGCCCCGCCGCGCCGAGGCGCTGTTCCTGGCCCTGGCCAGCATCATCGCGCTGTTTATGATGACCCCGGCGTCTACGGCGCTGTGGGACGTGCTGCCGCTGGTGGAAATGATCCAGTTCCCGTGGCGGTTGCTGGCGGTAGAAGTATGCACGTTGGCGCTGCTGGCCGGCCTGACGGCGCACTGGCTGGAACACCGCAGCAACCCGCGGCGGCGCACCCTGGCCATCGCCGGGTTGACGTCCGTGCTCCTGGTTGCCAGCCTGCCTTACGTCCGAGCTGAACTGGCGCCCGTTGAGCCCTGGCGCGAATCCCCCCTGGCCGTTTTCGATTTCGAGTTGAACTTTAAAGATATGCGCGGCATGACCCGCTGGTCAGAGCGGCAGCCACAGGACGCGGATTCACCCCTCATCGCCCAGTACCTGGCCGGCGAAGAGATCCGCCGGGCCGCGATCGTGACCGGCGAAGGCGCCATCGTTGCCCAAGAAGCTGGCGCACTACACGCACGCGCCACGGTGCTGGCCGTTGGCCCCGTCCGCGTGCGCTTCTACACCTACTACTTCCCCGGTTGGCGCGGCACGACGAACGGACAGCCTGTCGATCTGGCGCCTGACCCACCCAATGGCCTGATCGGCCTGGATCTGCCGGCCGGCGAGCACCAGGTGGAGGTGCGCTTCGGCGCGACCCCGGTGCGCACGCTGGGCGCCGGACTATCTGGCGCCGGGCTGATCCTTGTGGCTGGGCTGTTTGTTCTGGGGCGCACAAGAAGTGCAGGTTTCCGAGCGGCGCGCAGCACTCCGTGAGATTTGCAGGAACCGTCCAGCCGTGCTAATATTCCGGCGTTATGAGTCAAACTAATAACTCTCAGCCACACATCACGACCGTGCGCGCGTGTCCCCATTGCGGGACGAGAGTCGCTCAAAAAGCACACACATGTTTCTTCTGCGGCGCGGCGTTGGACAGCGCGCCGCGGCGCCGCGTCAGGTTGCCCTGGGCTGACCTGGTCTTATTTACCGTCATCGGCGCGGTGCTTGCCCTGTGGTGGTTTCGGGCACCGCAGGCGCCGGCGGAAGAGATCGGCCTTGCCGGGCAGTCCCGTCTCGTCCTCGGCACGCCGACGCCAGCCTTATTGGCCGAACTGGTGGCCAACGATGCGCCCACAGCAACGCCGGCGCCGCCCACCGCCACCCCCACGGAGACCCCTGAGCCTACTGCCACCACTCCCGCCGAGTCACCGCGCTATACGGTGAAGGCCGGTGACTCAGTAGATGCCATCGCCCGCCAGTTCAACTCTACGATAGCCGACATCGTCCAGGCCAACGGTCTTGGCGCCAATGCTCGGCTGAGTGTCGGGCAGCAGTTGGTCATCCCGGTGCCCGGCGGCACTGGCGGCTCAGGGCCGACCGCCACGCCGACTGGGGGCATGTTGATCTACAGCGTCCAGTCGGGCGACACGATCAGTGGTATTGCAGAAAAGTTCAAATCGCGCGCAGATTGGATCCTGCAAGCCAACAATATGAACGCCAGCGCGATCTTACGCATCGGCCAATCGCTGCTGATCCCATTGAGCCCCGTCACCCCGACAGCGACACCAACCTCCAACGTCACGCCCCCGCCGCCAACGCCGACCCCTGCGCCAACCCTGGCCGCGCCTGCGCTGCTCAGCCCGGCCGATCGCGGCGTGGTCTCAGGGAATGAGGCCGTTTTGCTCACTTGGACGTCGGTAGGGACCTTGAAGGCGGATGAGTGGTATGTGGTGACGATCCGAACTAGCAAGAGCGTGACGCCGATCACCACCTGGTGGACTAAAAACACCACCTGGCGCCTGGCTGCCGAATATCGCGGCTCAACCGGTGATGGCATGGATATCATCTGGCGGGTGCAGGTGCAACGAGGCAGCGCCGACGCTCCGGGCGGGCCGACCAGCCCGGCCAGTGCCGAGCGCCGCTTCACCTGGCGCTGAAAACTCCGTACAGGTTTAGATTCCCCTCGTGACCATCTGCGTGGAACAGCGCGGCCGGCGTTA
>DAOUAT010000512.1:0-14742 GCA_034433275.1 Anaerolineae bacterium | reverse complement strand
CAATACGCAATACGCAATACGCAATACGCAATACGCAATACGCAATACGCAATACGCAATACGGAGGCGCACATGTACTCAGCCCCATCCAAATGCCCCATCTGCGGCGAGACGTTGGCGGTGACGCGGCTGCACTGCCCGGCGTGCGACACCACTGTCGAGGGTCGCTTCCAGTTCAGCCGCCTGGAGGCTTTGACCGCCGAGCAGCGCGGGTTCGTGGAGCTGTTCGTCCGCTGCGACGGCAAGCTCAACTGGGTGGCGCAGGAGCTCAAGCTCTCCTACCCCACCGTCCGCTCCCGGCTCGACGACGTGATCCGCGCCATGGGCTACGAAGTCCGCGAGTCGCCGCCCGCCGAGGAGAAGCAGCGCCTGGCCGACCAGCGCCAGGCCATCCTGGACGACCTGGCGGCCGGCAAGATCACATCGGCCGAGGCCATCAAATCGTTGCAGAGCGTCGCCGGGTGAGCGGCAGTTCTCGCCGGCGCCCGCACAAACCGGCGCACAGGAGGCAGCCATGAGCGAAGTTCTTACCTACCCGGCCGAGGGCATCAACCAACTGACCGTGGAAACACTGGCGCGCGACGCGGCGGTGCGCGGCGTGCCCGACGCCACCACGGTGCAGATCACCTATCGCGGCGGGGACCGGCCGGCCGTGCCCGAATTCATCCCCGAAGGCCGCGGCGTCCGCTTCAGCCACGGCATCGCCGAGCGCGTGCTGGCGCCCCAGGGCCTGGCGCTCGCCATCAAAGAGGCGTTGGGCGATGTGCGCGTACAAAACCTGACCGCCGAGCTCAGCCTGGAAGCCGTCCACGGCGACATGCGCCTGGAGGCGTTGGCCGGCCCGGTGTTCATCGCCCAGGCCGACGCCGATATTCGAGCCGAGGCCGTGGCCGATCTGCGGGTGACCGGGGCTTGCGACGGCGACTTGCGGTTCGCTAACGGCGGCAGCCTGGCCGTGGAAGAGGTCAGCGGCGACGTGCGGGTCAGCGCCGCGGCCGACGTGCGGCTGACCCGCGTCCACGGCGACCTGTGGGCCGAGAAGCTGTCCGGCGGGTTGACCGTACAAGGGGCCGATGGCGACGCGCGCTTGAGCGACATCGCCGGCACGGCAACGCTGCGCTCAGTGGCCGGCGACCTGCGCGCCAGCGGGCTGGCGGGCGGGCTGGCCGCGGGCCAGGTGAACGGCGACGTGGTGCTGAACGGGCCGTTCGCCGCATCCGCCAGCTATACCCTGGCCGCAGATGGCGACGCGTACGTTCACCTGCCCGCCAATGCCGATGTCCGGGTGGTCGCGCGTGCAGCGGGCCGCATCCGCTCCGATATTTCGCTGACCCCCACGGCTGACGGCACCCCCACGTACTCCGCCACCATCGGCGCCGGCGCGACGCGGCTGGAGCTTTCCAGCGGCGGCGACATCCGGATCACCCGCACGGGTGCGGAAGAGGTGCGGGGAAGCTGGCATGGCCGTCGTGAAAAGGATGACCCCTTTGCCGAGTTCGCCAACCTGGGCGAGCGCATCCGCCAACAGGTGACCGCCTCGCTGGCCTCGGCCGGCATTGATATCGAGACCGGCGAGTACAAGGGCGGCCGGGGCTGGCGCGGGTTGCGCGGCATGCGGCCGCCGACCCCGCCCACGCCCCCGGCGCCACCGGAACGGCCGAAGCCGCCCGAACGCGCGAAAGCAGCCACCGCAGAAGAACAACTGAGCATCCTGAGGATGGTCGAGGAAGGCCGGATCACGCCCGAAGAAGCGGATGCGCTGCTCAAGGCATTGGGCGCATGAGCGGTTGTGCGGTAAAATGGGGGCATGACCGCGCGCCGTGTCGCGAAACGCAGCAAGCTGCGACGTCCGCCGGTGCGCCCCTACCAAAACACAGGAACAAGTGACCGTGACCGCGTTCGTCATTGCCCGACCACACCAGAACCAGGACGGCCTCCAGCCCTTTGACCCCGGCCGGCATATGCGCCAGGTGGCCCGGCTGGTGGGCAGCATCTTCGCCGACGAGCTGGATGAGCGAGGACGCAGGGCGCTGCGCGACATGGACCTGGCCGGCCGGCTGGCGCCATTCCTGGGTGACCTGGTCAGCCTGGCGCTGTTCAACGACGCCATGTACGGCCAGGTGTGGGAGGAGAACGGCCAGGTGATCGGCAACGTGACCTTGCAACCCGGCGATCAGTCGGGCGCGCGCTGGCGCGTGAGCAACGTGGCCGTCGCGCCGGAGCACCGCGGGCGGGGCATCGCACGGGCGTTGATGCAAGCGACGCTGCGCGAGGTGGCGCAACGCGAGGGCGCCTGGGTGCTGCTGCAGGTGCGCGCCAACAACGCTGCGGCGCACGCATTGTACCGCGGCCTGGGCTTCCAGGATGTGAGCCACGAGAGCGTGTGGCGGCTGGCGGCGCCTCCGGCGCAACCGCCGCCTCTCAACCCTGGGGTGGCGTTGGCGCCGCTGCGTTCGTGGACGGGCAATGAATGGCTTGAGCTGGCCCGGGCGGCGCGATCATCCCTGGCCGAGTGGGCCGAGCCGATCAATCGTTTTGACTTTGAGTTAGGGCTGGAACGGCTGATGGGCGAGGCGCTGGGCCGCCTCACAACGCTGTATCGGGTGGAGCGGTGGGCTGTTTGGGAAGGCCAGGTGCTGATGGCCGCGGTGGAAACACGCGGCGCCCCCCTGCTGGAGCACGACACGCTGCGTTTCGCAGTGCGCCCCCCCGCCCGCGGACGCTTTGAGGCTGCGCTGCTCGCCCGGGGCTTGCGCTCGTTAGCGCGCAGCGGCGGCCGGCCCGTTATTGTCGCACATGACCACGAGCACGCCGAAGGGGTCGCCGCCCTGGAAGCGGCCGGCTTTCGGGTGGAACATGAGCTGATCACCATGCGCCGGGCTGTGAAAGCGACCGACGCGCGCCGATAGGAGGATGACCGTGGCAACCAACGAAGAACGCATGCGTATATTAAAAATGATCGCCGACAAACAGATCACCGCGGAAGAGGGCGCGCGGCTGCTGGAAGCGCTGCGGGCTGCTCCGGGCGAGGCCCAAGGCCGGGCCGAAACGGCCAGGGCGCGTTGGCTGCGCATCCGGGTCACGGATCGCAGCACCGGCCGCGCCAAGCTGAACGTCAGCATCCCCACGGGCCTGGTGGACGTGGGCCTGAAGATGGGCGCGCGCTTCGCACCGGAGATGGCCGGCATGGACACCAGCGCCATCCAGCAAGCCATCAGGGACGGGATCCAGGGGCGCATCATCGAGGTGGACGACGAGGCGGATGATGAGCGGGTGGAGATCTTTATGGAGTGAGGGGGTGTGGGAGTGTGGGAGTGTGGGGGTATGATTAGCGCAGACCGGAATAGAGGCTTCAGCCGGTCATTCGCGTTGTCATAGAAACCGGCTGAAGCCTCGCACCCGGGATATGTTTTGATCCGGTAATGAGGAGACAAATATGCGGTTCGTAATTCGTTTGCTGATTAACGCGGCGGCGTTGTGGGCCGCCAGCGCGATCGTGCCGGGCATCAGCCATGATGGCGGCTGGGTCAACCTGCTGCTGGTGGCGCTGGTCTTCGGCGTGTTGAACGCGATCATCCGGCCGATCCTGGCCCTGCTGAGCTGCCCGCTGCAAATTTTGACCCT
This sequence comes from Anaerolineae bacterium, assembly GCA_034433275.1. Lineage (GTDB taxonomy): Bacteria > Chloroflexota > Anaerolineae > CG2-30-64-16 > CG2-30-64-16 > DAOUAT01. The sequence continues at coordinate 11,118 of DAOUAT010000512.1, read as the reverse complement.
GGGCCTGTTCACGTTGGTGCTGAACGCCGGCATGTTGCTGCTCACCGGCGCAGTCTCACAGAGGTTGGGCCTGGGCTTCACGGTGGATGGCTTCTGGCCGGCGTTCCTGGGCAGCCTGGTGATCAGCGTCGTCAGCATCCTGCTGTCGGCGTTCGTGCGGGATGATCGCGAACGGCGTTGATTAGTGGCGCCAGGGCGGAAAGCCTGCCAGCCAAGGGCGGGTTGTTGTCAACGGAATCGAGGCTTCAGCCGGTTTGACCTGCAGAGAACGAAACCGTCTGAAGGCTCGATTCCGGTCTGTTGCCCTCTCTTCTCTCACCGTTCCAACCGCTGCCGCGCGTACACCGCCGCGCCGACCACCACGGCGTTGTCGCCCAGCTTTGCGCCCACGATCTGGATGGAGCGCGCATCCCGCTTGTTCAGGGCGTACTGGTAGGCCACGCGGCGGATCGGCTCCAGGTACGCCTCGCCCATGGCCTCGGCCACGCCGCCGCCAATCACCACCACCTCGGGGTCAATAAAGTTGATCGCCGACGCCACCGAGAGCCCCAGGTAGTACTGCATCCGGCCGATGACCTCGTAAACCAGCGGGTCGCGCTTCTCGTACGCCTCGGCCAACACGCCGCTGGTCAGGCGGCCGCGGCCGTCGCGCTCCATGATCTCCGGCACGAGGCTCTCCCGGCCGGCGCGGATGCCGGCCCAGATATCGCGCTCTAACGCGGTGCGGCTGGCCACCGATTCCAGGCAACCGCGGCGGCCGCAGCCGCACACCGGGCCATCAGCCAGCACGGTGGTGTGACCGATCTCGGCCGCGGTCTTGTGCGCGCCCTGCCACAGCTGGTCGTCCAAGATCAAGCCCGCGCCCACGCCCGTGCCCACCCAGTAAGCAACGACGTTACGGTAACCTGCGGCCGCGCCGTGGGCATGCTCGCCCAACGTGCCCAGGTTGCCGTCGTTCTCGATGAACACCGGGACGCCGCTCAGCACGCCGCTCAGCAGCCTGGCGAAGGGCACATCCTCCCACCCTGGCAGGTTTGGCGCGTGGCGCACCATGCCCTCCTCGGGGTTCAGCGCGCCGGGCGCAGCCGAGCAGATGCCGGCCACATCGGAGAGCGCAAGGCCCGCCTCTTTGGCTGCGTCACGCGCTACTTTGGCGATCCGCTCCACCACCGCCTCGACCCCGGCCTCGCCCTTGGTGGCCTTCTTCGCCATGCCCAGGATCTTCCAGTCGGCATCTATCACGCCGGCCAGCACCTTCGTGCCGCCCACGTCAATACCGATCACGGGCCCCGCGGGTTGACCTTTGTCCTTTGCCATGGTTGCCTCCTGCGAAAAACCGACTAAAGTCTCGCTTCCAGATCGCCAGATCCAACGCTCGTTTGCCTGGCCGCCGTAGTATACCATTGACAGCAGCAGAAAACACAAAGGGCCGCACCCGATGGGTGCGGCCCCTGACTTCTGTGATTCAAGAGATGTGCGATATGCGATGTGCAGTACGCGGTCCTACACCGCTTGCTGCAGCACCGGCCGGAACTTATATCCGTACAGGATCTGCCCCTCGTCGCCTTCCTGGGTCAGCTTGCGGGTCACCATCTCGACCGGCATCCCGATCTTGACGTCCTCGGTATCCACATCGGTCAACTGGGCAGTGAGCAGCGGGCCCTCCGCGGTCCTGATCAGGCCCATGGTATAGGGTGCGAACTCCTCGAAGCCGCCGGGCACGTTATACATCGTGGTGAAGGAATAGACTTCCCCGCGGCCGCTCAAATTGGCCCAGCTTTGCTTCTCGGCGGCGCAGTACGGGCACACATCCCGCGGCGGGAAGATGTGCTGATGGCACGTGTTGCAGATTTCGGCTTTCAAGCTGTAACGCTGCTGGCGAGTCCGCCAATTGCGCGGAATAGACATAGGTTCTTGCCTCCATTTATTTATGGTAATCTATTGCTGCCAGTCTACAAGTTTTCAATACACACAGATACACACAGACCGCATTCTAAACCCACCCAGGCCACCAAAAGCTACCAGGATGCCGGAAAAGGCCGCCCAAACACCCCTTGATAGCTTTTGACAGGTTGCGAATCAACGAATCAGCGAATCTCGAAGATCGCCATTCGTCATTCGTCTACACCGCCCCCAAGATGTGCGTGATCACCGTCGCGCCGCTGCCGCCGATGTTCTGCGCCATGCCGATGGTCGCGCCGGGCACCTGGTTCTTGCCGGCCTGGCCGGTGAGCTGCTGCACCACCTCGACGATCTGGTAGACGCCGGTGGCGCCCACGGGATGCCCGCGCGCCTTGAGCCCGCCCATGGTGCTGATAGGCACGCGGCCGTGGATGCCGATCTCGCCATCGTTCGCCATGTATACGCCGGCCCCCCGCGGGGCAAAGCCCGCCGCCTCCAACGACAGCGCGGACATGATGCTGAACGCGTCGTGCGCCTCGAACACCTGGATATCAGCCGGGGTCAGCCGCGCCTGGGCATACGCTTTCTGGCTGGAGATCTGCACCGCGTCCAGGCTCAACGGGTCGCGGCGGTCGTGGATCGCCAGGCTGTCAATGGCGACGGCCGAGGCCAGGATGTGCGCCTTCGCCCGGCTGGGGTGCAGGTCGGCCGGGGCCAAGACGACGCACGCCGCGCCGTCGCACACCGGGCTGGAATCCATCAGGTTGATGGGGTCCGCGATCATGCCGGCCCGCAGGTAGGTGTCCACCTTGATGGGGCTGCGGAACATGGCCATGGGGTTGTTGGCGCCGTTTTTGTGCGCGTTGATCGTGAAGCCGGCAAACTGGTCGTGCTTGACGTTGAACTCGTGCATATAGCGCCGCATCAACAGCGCGTTGAGGCCGACAAAGCTGATGCCCTGACTGACCTCATACTCCTGGTCAGCCGCAGTGGCCAGCCCGGCGGTCACGGCCTCGCTCAGCGCGTCGGTCATCTTCTCCACGCCGCAGACCAACACCAGGTCGTGCATGCCGCTGGCCACCGCCATCAGGCCGACCCGCAGTGCGGCCGCGCCCGATGCGCACGCCGCTTCCACCTTCATGGCCTCGATGCCGCGCAACCCCACGAAGTCCGCCAGCAACGCGCCGACGTGCTCCTGGCCGCCCAGCTCGCCGGCCAGCATATTGCCCACGTACAGGGCGTCCGCGTGCTCGATGCCCGCATCGGCCATGGCGGCCATGATGGCGTCATGGCCCATATGGCGGAGCGACTTGCCCCAATGCTCCTCGACAGGAGTCTGGCCGATCCCGATAATGGCTACATTTCGCATGTGTGCCTCTACTTCGTCTGCAGCTTGTGCCGATACCGCACGTAAGTGGCGTAATCAATCACCTTGCGGCGGGCGATGTAATCTTGCGTCTTCGGCGCCCGGTCGCGCGCCGCCAGGATGCGGTCGGTGACGCGCAACGAAAAGGCATCGGAGCCGGCGCCGGAGCCGAAAGAAACCATGAAGACGCGATCGCCCGGCCTGGCCTCGTCCAGGATCGCGGTGAGGCCGATGAGGGACGAGCCCGCGTACGTGTTGCCGATCACTGGGGCCAGCAGGCCGGTTTTGATCTGCTCGGGGCTGAAGCCCAGGATCTGCGCTGCGCGCTGCGGGAACTTGGTATTGGGTTGGTGCAGCACGGCGTATTGGTAATCGGCCGCCGTGGTTCCCATCTCGGCCATCAAGGCCTGGCCCGCGCTGACGACATGCTCGAAATAGGCCGGCTCGCCGGTGAAGCGGTGGCCGTGGCTCGGATAATGCGCATAGGCCCGGCGCCAGAAATCAGGCGTGTCGGTGACGTGCGACAGCGCGCCTTCGTAGATCGCGACCGCCTCTTCAGCCGGGCCGACGATGTAGGCCGCGCCGCCCGACGCTGCCGTGTACTCCAACGCGTCGCCGGGCCGGCCCTGCGCGGTGTCCATGCCGATGGCCAACACGTACTTGCCCATGCCCGACCCGACGATGCCCATGCCCATCACGATCGCCTCGCTGCCGGCCTTGCACGCGAACTCCAGATCGGCCGCCTGCACGTAGGGCGTGGCGCCGATGGCTTCAGCAACCACGGTTGAGGTCGGCTTGACGGCATACGGGTGCGACTCGCTGCCCACCCACACGGCGCGTAGCTCGGTGGGGTCAATCTGCGCGCGGGCCAGCGCGTTGCGCGCGGCCTCGATGGACATGGTCAACGTATCCTCGTCCAGGCCGGCGACCGCCTTCTCTTTGATCGGCAGACCACCGGAGCCCTCGGTCCACACCCGCGCCACCTCAGACGCCGGCAGGCGATACCGAGGCACATAGGCGCCGTATCCTACGATCCCAACATCACGATTTGGTTTCAGCATGGAGATTTCATCCTCCGCTCATGCGACGAAAACGCTTGACAGCCCGCAAGGCCGTGTTGTTCTGGAAGTTACAAACCCATTATACATGGTTTGTCTAATTTTTGTCAAATCAACGTATAATGTTATTGCGTGGCCAACCCCGCTCGCAGCGCGGTCAGCAGATCGCGCGCCCGCTCAGCGCGGATCTGCCGCTCGGCGACCAAGGCGGCCGCGATGCGGTCCACCTCGTCGGGCCGGGCGCCGGCCGCGGCCGCGATCTGGCGCGCGTGGAGGGCCATGTGGCCGCGCTGGATGCCTTCGGTGGCCAGGGCGCGGATGGCGGCCAGGTTCTGGGCCAGGCCCACGGCAGCCATGATCTCGGCCAGCGCGCGCGCGGACTTGACGCCCATGAGTTGGAGCGCAAACCGGGCCAGGGGGTGTACCCGCGTGGCCCCGCCGACCGTGCCCACGGCCAGCGGCAGCTCCAGGCTGCCCACCAGCGCGGGCCCGCCGCCGGCCGCCGGTTCGCTGGGGCGGTAGGCCCAGGTCGAAAGGGAGCGATACAGGCCATCGCGCGCGGCGTACGCGTGCGCGCCGGCCTCGATGGCGCGCCAATCGTTGCCGGTCGCCAGCACCACGGCATCCACGCCGTTCATGATGCCCTTGTTGTGGGTGGCCGCGCGGTAGGGATCCACGGCGGCCAGCGCATACGCCTCCACGATGCGCTGCGCCACCAGCGCGCCCGGCAGATCGGCGGTGGTCAACTCGGCGGCCGGCACCACGCAGCGTGCCCGCGCCAACCGTCGGTCGGCCAGGTTCGAAAGGATGCGCAGGTTCACACGGCCGCCGGTCAGCTCCTCGACCACCGGGGCCAGCGCCTCGCACGCGGTGTTCACCATGTTGGCGCCCATCGCGTCGCGGCAGTCATAGATCAGGTGAACCACCAACATGGGACCGGCCGGGCTGTCGGGGATCGCGCGCACTTCGACGTCCCGAGCGCCGCCGTGCAGACTGACCACCACCGGGTCGGTGCTGTTAGCCAGATCGAGCAGGCGTCCTTTGCCCGCGGTCACCTGGGCCGCGGCCGCGCCGAGGTCCGGCAGATCGAGCACCTGGATCTGGCCGATCATCAGCGGTTCGGTGGTCTCAGCCTGAAAACCGCCGCCCGCGCGCGCCAGCCGGGCCGCGTAGGACGCGCCCGCGACGACCGACGGCTCCTCGATGACCATCGGCACCAATACGTCCCGGCCGTTGACCACGAAGTTGGTCGCGATGCCCAGCGGCAGCGCGTAGGTAGCCACAACGTTTTCGACCATCTTGTCGGCCTGCTCCGGCGCCAGGCCACCCGGTGTCTCCAACAGCGCTGTCAGGGCCGCGGTTTGTTCCGGCGTCAGGGCCATGTGGGCGGCCAGGGTGCGCCGGCGCTCGGCCGGCGCCAAGTTATAGAAGCCGCTGATGCGGGATGATGTCATGGATGCTCCTCCCAAGATAAGACCCTTCGCTGGAATGTTGCGGCAATGAACCTGACGGGCTAACCCGCTCAGGGTGACGACAACATCTATTGCGCACCGTAGCCAAACCACGCGGAAAGGACTATATGACGATTTGTCTGTCAAAACCTACCAGGATTCAGGGGCCGAAGGTGGAAAGCGGGAAGATGACGGCCGCAACCGGACCGGTGAGCAGTTGCGGGAAGAGGCCCAACAGCACGCCGGCCAGGGTCAATAGCAGCGCCAGCAAGGCCAGGCCGCGCGATTCGCGCTCCACGGATGACTGTGTGAGACCACCGAAGCAAGCGCGCGTCCCGCGCACCACCCCCACCAGGACGCCCAAAGCGCCGATAAGCAGGAACAGCGCCCAGCGCACATCATTTTCAGCAACCAGCTGGATCAGCGCCCAACGCGAGGCGAACTGGGCCGTCAGCGGCAGGCCAACCAGGCCGAACCCGCCCGCTGTGAACGCGATGACCGCCCACGGCAGGCGCGAAACCGCGCCCCGGATGCGATCCAGGCTGTCCCCCGCCATATAATGCCGGACCCCGGCCGCGCCGGTCGCGAGGGTCAACAGCGCCACGGTGCGCGTGGCCAGCAGCCAGATGGTCGTCGGCAGCCCCGCGGTGCCGCGCAGGCTCAACGCCACGATGAGCACGCCATAATCATACAGCGCGGCATACCCGACGATGCGGCCCAGGCGACGCTGCACCGCGGTGAGCACGCCGCCGAGCACGGCGGTGAGGATGCCCAGCCACAACAGCCAGCGCGCGCTGTCCACCGTGGTGCTGAGCCAGGGATACGCCACCAGGAACCGCTGCAGCAGAAACAGGGTGACGGTTTGCCCGCCGATCCAGAGGAACGCGGCCACCACCGGCGGCGCCTTGCCCGCGACGGCCGGCAGCGCCACGTGCAACGGCGCGGGTTGGAGCAGCAACACGAAGCCTGCCACCAGCAGCCAGCTTGCCGTCCGATAAGGGCTGAGATCATCAGGGTTGAGCGGCGCCTGATCCATGTACCATGCGGCCACAATGAAAAACGGGATCGCCAGGGTGGGAAACAGCAGTTGCCGCCATGCGCCCTGGGTGTCGCCGGGGCGTCCGGCCTGGATCAAAAACGCCGAGACGACCGCGGCCAACACCAGGGCAAACGGCGCGAGGGTCAGGGGCTGCAACAGCGCCACCACGCTCCACAACGCCAACAGCACCAGGCCGAAGGGATAGAAAGTTCGCCCCTGATAAGTGCGCCAGGCCAGCAAGAAGATGACCGTCGCAGCGATGAACAGGAAGGTCAGGAGGGCCTGCGCCGCCGGGGTGAGGTGCAACGAAAGGTCTTCCCAGGCCAGCATCCGGCCCAGGAGCACCGTGCGGCCCAGGAGCACTGCGGGCGCGTCGAGCGGCAGCTGCCACAAGCCGAAGGCCAGCAGGGCCGAGAGCAGGGCCGCCAGCAGGGATGCCACCGGCTCCAATCGGCGCAGCAAATAGAGCCCCAGGGCCCCGATCAGCAGCACCCCCAACAGCAACGTGGCGCCGGCGATCATGTGTCGCCCCCTGCGCCGTCAACAGCCGCTGCCCTGGCCTCCAGGCCGCGGGCCAACACCAGGTAGGCGATGGCCAGTCCCAGCAGCACCTGCAACGCCAAAACCATGCCCACTAACATGCGGCGCTGGAGCAGCGAGAATAGCAGCAGCTCGCTGCCGCCCAAGAAGGTCAACAAGCTCAACCCTGCGTGCAGCGGTTCCTCGTGCAGCGCTAACCCCAAGATGCCCATCAACGCCAGCCACACCAGTGCGTTACGGAACAACGGCGCCAGGTTAGGGAACTCGATCTCCTGGTAGAGGGCAAAATAGGCCACGGCTGCCAGTCCCACGGCCAGGGCGCGGAACGTCGAAAGGGACGCCATGCGCGGCCAACGCGCCTCATCGTGGCGGTCCTTTGCCAGCCAGCTCAATTGGCGCGCCGATAGAAAGAGCATCACGCACACCAGGCCGCCCGCGATGGCCTGCATCAGCCCCCACTCGGCCGGTAAGATCTGTGAGAGCAGCAGCGCCAACATCAGCGAGACCAGCAGATAACCGAAGATCGCCGCCCGCCAATCGCGCGCGATCACGATCACGGCTGCCCCCGCGCCCGCCAAGAGCACCGCGGGGAGCCCGATCAACACGCTCAGTTGCAGTAAAAGCTCGGCCAGCGACATCCTAACCTCGAAGCAGAACCCAGAGGATCAGCCCGGCCAACATGAGCCACCCCAGATAGCCCTCGCCCTCGCCCAGGGTGGCAAAATACTGCAAGCCCGCGGCCGCCAATCCCAGGCCGGCGGCGACCAGCTGGTGCAACCACTCCAGGCTGACCAGGGACGCGATGCCCCGTTGCCAGCCGCGCATACCGGCGAAGATCTGCCGGCGCAGCAGGCCCAGGCCGACCCCGAACACCGCGGACACACCCAGCCCGGCCCATACCGAGCGCCGCGCGCCGGCCAGGAACGCGGCCAGGGGGACGAACGATTCCCCGGCCGACCAGCCGCCCAGCAAGCCCAGAACGGTCGGCGCCAGCCCGAACACGAGCGCCGGCGCGCCCACGATGGCCAGGGCCAGCCCCAGCCGGGCGCGGGCGCCCGCCGGTGCGGGTTGCGTTGGCGCGGAAGCCTGTGGGCCAACGGCAAGCTGCCACAGGCTGGCCGCCAACAGGGCCTCGGCAATCATCACGACAGCAAAGAGCGGGACGGCCAGCGGCAGACCTGTGGGGAACACCAGCGCTCCGCGCGCCAGGAACCCCGGCGTGCCGGGCAGCCCCCACAGCACCAGGCCGGCAGCAGCAGCCGGTGCGCGCCAGCCGAATTGGATGCGCGCGGTGTGCCCCAAGGCCAGCATCCCGCCCCCGAGGGCAAACGCCACCAGCGGCCAGGCCAGCGTTTCAGGGCCGGCTGGGGTGTTCATGTGCGCGGCCATCACCATCACGCTGGCCCGGTTGAGCGCGATCCAGCGCCACCGCCACGCCTCGTTCTCAGCGGTCCAGGCGACCAGCGCCGTGCCCAGCAGCGCGAGCGCGCCGAGCGCCACCCACTCGGGCCGTTGCACCCAATCGGGCTGGGCCGCGGCGTGGCTGCGCGCGACCAACCAGAGCCCGGCCGTGGGCGCGATCAGGGACAGCGCGATACGCCCGCCGCGCGAAACGCTGTCGGGACCGGACAGCCAGAAGTGCAGCGGATACACGCCCGCGCGCACCAGCGCGGCCAGCCACAACAGCCACCACTGCAACGCGCTGAAGCGATCACCCGTCAGCGTCGTCCGAATGCCCTGTTCGCCCAGTACGACCAACACGAGCAACGGCAACATGCCGGCCATGCTCAGCACGCTCCACGCGCGCCCGGCCGGCTCCGCGCTCGCGCCGGGTTGCATCCGCAGCGCCAGCGCGGCGTCCAACACCACCCACCCGATCGCCAGGGTGATGACGTTGCTGGAACAGACAAACAACACCCCGGCCGCGGCCAGCAGCAAGGTGCGCTCGATCTCGTTGTCCAGCCGGTCGAAACGCAACGTGCGCCGGGCGGTAGAGCCGCGGGCGCGCAAAACCTCGAGCAGCGGTGTCTGGCCGGTGGGGATCAGCAGGGCGACCGCCGTCAGCGCCAGCAACAGCAGGGCCGCCAGCAGGTTCCACCCATCCAGCCGCCACGCCAGGGTGCTGCCGGCCACGGTCAACGGCTGCCAGTTCCACTGCAGCACGGTCGAACCGATATTTCCGCGGAGGGCGAGCAGGAGCGCGACCGCGCCGCCAACGAAGAGGAGCGCGCCAGGCAGGCGCAGACGCAGCAGAAGCAGCTCGCTGCGCGCGACATCGTCAAGCCGACTGCCAGAGACGCCTGCGCGCAGCATGCGCCGTACAACCAGCCGCTGGCCCAACGCCAATAACAACGCGCCCAGGACCAGCGCCACGACCGGGCCGAGCGGGTGCAGGAGGAGTGTGCGTAAAATCATCACGGTAAACCGAAGGCCCATTTTACCGCTTGGGGCCGGAATGACCAAATACCGCTTGCCAGAGCTACTCGACAGGCTCCGCGTCCGTCGCTTCCTCAAGGTGCTGGATCAAGTCCGTGTGGCCGATAATGCCGACCAAGCTGCCCCCCTCTAGCACCGGCACGGGATTGGCCTTGCTCTCGACCATCAACGTGGCCACTGCCTCGAGATCGTCGTCTGCATTGATGGTCTTGACAGGCATGGTCATGATGTCACGCGCGGTGAGCCCCAGGACGCGGCGGACGATCTCGCGGTACTCGCGCTGACCGCCCAGGGGGATGCGCGCGTCGAGCAGGGGCAGGTAGCGCGGCATGTGCGGCCGGGCGTGCCGGGCGATCAGGTCGATCTCCGTGACGATGCCGATGATCTGCCCAGCCTCGATGACCGGCGCGCCGGTGATGCCCAGGCGGCGAAACGTGCGTGCGATCTGACGGATGGGCGTGTCAGGGGCCAGCGTGACAACCTCGGTGGTCATAATGTCGCGAGCTTTCATGGACGCCTCCTTTGGATGTTGGATGTACGATGTACGATGTACGATGTACGATGTGAGAAACGTAGCGCTCTCAGCGTGTCTTCATTCTATCACAAAAGGCGCGGATCGCGCGTAGTTGTCGCGACAGGGCCAGGATGGGCAGTCATCTTTGCATCTGTGCCTGCCCTGGAGTAAAATCTGTGCCATGTCGGATGTTTCCAAGCGACTCGTCTGGGCGTTGAGGATCCTCGCCCTGGGTTTGATTGCGCTCCACCTACTGGCCGGGCGTTTCTCTGAAGCAACAGCCTGGGGGGTGTGGCCCAGCACGTACTTGCCCGCGGGCTGGCGTTGGGGGCTGGCAGCGGGCGCCGTGGCGCTGATCTTCGGGGGCGACCGGGCGTGGCGGGCCGTCCGCCCTGCGGCCGACCGGCTCCTGCTGTGGCTGCGGCCGAGTGCGCCAGGGGGCAGCCTGCTGTTGGCCATCCTGGCGGCCGTGCCGTTCTACCTGCTGCGCATCCGCCACCTGCGCTGGGGCGACGCCGATCTGCTGGTGACAGCCCTGGGCGACCCGTATTGGCTGGTCTACGTGTGGAAGGCGCCGCTAGACGTGTTCCTGCACGCACGCCTCTGGCAGTGGGCGCATCACGCGCTGGACTGGCCTAGCCCCGTGCCGGTCTACCGCATCCTCAGCATCCTGGCCGGGGTCGGGTTCGTGTGGGTTCTGTTGCGCCTGGCCCATGGGGTGGGACGCAACCGGGCCGAGCGGGTGTTGATCGCCGGTCTCATCGGCACGTTGGGCACGGTGCAGCTTTTCTTCGGCTACATCGAAAACTACC
>DAOUAT010000511.1:0-12140 GCA_034433275.1 Anaerolineae bacterium | reverse complement strand
CAGCAGCCCGGCGGCGTCCAGTGGGCCAACGGTCTGCGGCAGCACGAGGAGGCCGCCCAATCGCAACTGGGTGATGGCCCAGGGCGCCAGCTCCACCGGCCAGATGCCCAGGTTCTCCAGCCGGTGTGTCACCGTGGCGGCCGGCCGATCCGGCGCCAGGGTCACTTCAATCTGCTTGCGGATGCCTGAGGTAGTCTCGACCGGGCCGGTGAGGCGCACGCCGTCAGGCAGGGGTTCCACTTCGACGCCCTGGTTATCGGGGTGGTAGGTGCGGGGGAACGCCTCGGGCGCGTGCCAGAGGCGGTGGCCGCCGTAGAGCCGGAAATCGCCCGCCGGGGTGGGAATGCGGACCTCGGGTGTCTCGGCAAACAGGTTGCGGTCGGTCCTGGCCGGGCCGAACCCGACGATGCGCGGTCCCGCTTTCGCCAGGTAAGTGAGGCGCAGATGATCGTTCTCAATGCTGTGTGCCGGGAGGCCATGGAAGCTGATGTCCATCAGATGCTCCTGTTCTACTGATAATAGTTATATTGTTTTGACGTGTTTGGGTTTTGCACTTGGATTGTGCTTGGGTTATAATAGGACCGGACGAGATGGGACGAGCAGTGTGCCGGCGTTCTCAGGCCAGATCATGCGGAAACGACGATAACACAGCGCCGGTATGCTGTCAAAAGTGTTATGGAGCCGGAACGAAAATCGGGTGTGAACGTCTTGATCCGTAGATGCACGTTGTCGCAGTCAGCACTGTGAAAGGGGAGGGCCATATGTCTCAATCTGTTGGGCGCCGGATCGGCGCAGTCCTGATCGTGGTATTGCTCCTGAGCGTCCTGCTCGTTCCGGCCGCGTCGGCGAGCAGCACCGTCGTCCATGTGGTGAAGCGCGGTGAGACGCTGTACAGCATCGCGGCGCACTACGGGGTCAGCATGTATGACATCGCTGAAGCCAATCGCCTCACCAACTTGAATGCGATCTACGTCGGTATGCGGCTTGTGATTCCATCAGGCAGCGCGCCCGCGCCGTCGTGCCCGGTCTACCACCGGGTGCAGCGCAGCGATAACCTGACCCGGATCGCCGCGCGCTATGGCGTGACCGTCGCGCAGGTGCAGCAGTGGAACCGCATCAGCGACCCCAACCGGATCTATGTGGGGCAGGTGCTGGTGATCCACCCGCCGCGGTGTGCGCCCGGCCCCAAGCCGACGCCGCCTCCGCCGCCGGCCGGCGCCTGGTTCGCCCAATATTACAATAACCGTGACCTGACGGGCGCACCGGTGCTCGAACGGAAAGAGACCAACCTGAGCTACAACTGGGGCTACGGCTCGCCTGCGCCGCAGGTGTTCGCCGACAACTTCTCGGCTCGCTGGAATCGCACCTATGCCATGACCGGCGGAACCTATCGGATCACGGTGCGCGCCGATGATGGGGTGCGGGTGTTTATTGACGGTGTATTGTACATTGATCAGTGGCAGGTGCAGGCCGCGACAACGTTCACCAAAGACCTGGTGATCGCAGGCGGCAACCGCACGTTCACGGTGGAGCTCTTCGAGGCCGAAGGCGTGTCCGAGATCTCGCTGAACGTGACTAAGTTGTGAGAGAGGGTTACTCAGCTTGAGGCGGGGAATTGCGTTCCCTGACCCCCTGTCACTTGCCGATCCCCGGCCCTGATGGGCCGGGGATTTTTGTCATCAAAGTCTTTGACAAAGGAACGTTCTTACCGTAGAATAGCACCAGTCACGCGCTGGGCTCCCCGGCGCGTCTTGATTGTGAGCCGAAGGATGTGAGCCGATGACCGAAAAGCGTATCCCGACCAGCGCGGAAGTTCGCCAGCAGTTCCTGGACTTTTTTGCCAGCAAGGCGCACCAGATCGTGCCCAGCGATTCGTTGGCGCCGTTGAACGATCCGACCTTGCTGTTCACCAACGCCGGTATGAACCAGTTCAAGGATATCTTCCTGGGGCTGCGCCAACCTGAAGCCCGGCGCGTGGCCGATTCGCAGAAGTGCATGCGCGTCAGCGGCAAGCACAACGACCTGGAGGATGTGGGCCGCTCTCCCTATCATCACACGTTGTTCGAGATGCTGGGGAACTGGTCGTTCGGTGATTACTACAAAAAGGAAGCCATCACCTGGGCCTGGGAACTGCTCACCGGGGTGTGGGGCCTGCCCAAGGCGCAGCTCTGGTCCACCGTCTTTCAGGACGATAAGGGCGATATCGGGCGCGACGACGAGGCCGCCGGTTATTGGCGCAGCGAAACCGACATCAACCCTGAGCACATCCTGTATTTCGGTCGCAAGGATAACTTCTGGGAGATGGGGGAGACGGGGCCGTGCGGGCCGTGCAGTGAGATCCACCTGGACCTGGGCCCGGCGCGCTGTGACAAGCAGGGCGTCCCCGGCCACGTCTGCCGCGTGAACGGGGACTGCAAGCGTTTCATTGAGCTGTGGAACCTGGTGTTTATCCAGTACAACAACCTGGGGAACGGGCGGCTGGCATCGCTGCCCGCCAGGCACGTTGACACCGGCATGGGGTTCGAGCGCATTGTCAGCGTGCTGCAAGGCGCGCGCAGCAACTACGACACCGACCTGTTCGCCCCCATCATCCGGCGCACCCAGGCGCTGGTGCGCGAGGCGGTGACCGACCGGGAGGTCGCCCGGGATCTGGAGGATCCGGCCCGGGCCGTCTCCTATCGCGTCATCGCGGATCACGGTCGCACGATCGCATTCCTCATCGGCGATGGCGTGCTGCCGGCGAACGAAGGCCGCGGCTATGTGCTGCGCCTGGTGCTCCGCCGTGCGGCGCGCCACGGCCGCCTGTTGGGCCTCACGCGGCCGTTCCTGGCCGACATCGCCAAGACAGTCATTGATCTCATGGGCCCGCACTACGGTGAACTGGTGCGCCGCCGCGAGTTCATCCTGACCAACATCGAGGCCGAAGAGACGCGCTTCAGCCAAACCCTGACCAACGGCATGGCCCTGCTCGACGAGCTGATCGCCGGGCTCAAAGCGCGGGGTGAGACCAGCATCCCCGGCCCGGAGGCGTTCCGGCTGTACGACACCCACGGCTTCCCGCTGGACCTGACCAACGATATGGCGCGCGACCACGGCATGACCGTAGATCTGGCCGGCTATCAGGCCGCGCTCGAGGGCCAAAAGGAACGCGGCCGCGCGGCCACTCAGTTTGCTGCGCAAGACACCGGCAACCTCCAGGTCTACGTGGACCTGTTGCAGGAACTCAAGGCGGAGGGCTTGCTGTCCCCTGCCGGCATCGAGCACGTGTACGATGGCGACATCGAGCGCGAAACCCGGCTGATCGCCCTGCTGAGCGGCGGCCGCCGCGTTTCCGGTGCGCGCGTGGGCGACAAGGTCGAAGTGGTGCTGCCTGCCACGCCGTTCTACGTGGAATCCGGCGGCCAGGTCGCCGACACCGGCTTCATCACCCGTTATGTGGACGAAGAGAGCGATGAGAAGCTGTGGGAGATCCGGGTGGACGATACCCGCCGGCCGGTGGCAGGTCTGATCATCCACGTCGGGGAGGTCACCGAGGGCGCTCCGCGGTCGGGCGAGCCGTGCCTGGCCGAGGTGGATCTGGAGCGGCGCCTGGACATCATGCGCAACCACACCGCCACCCACTTGATGCACGGTGAGCTGCGCTATATCTTGGGCGAGCACGTGCTCCAGGCCGGTTCAGTGGTCGCGCCGGATCGGCTGCGTTTCGATTTCACCCACGCGGCCATGCTCACCCAGGATGACCTGGATGCGGTGGAGGAGGCGGTGAACGAGGCGATCCTGGCCGATTACCCGGTTGAGGTGGGGCACACCACCTACAAAGATGCGGTCGCGCAAGGCGCGATGGCGCTCTTCACCGAAAAATACGGCGAAGAAGTGCGTATGATCAAGATCGGCTGGGAGGATGAGCAGTTCAGCAAAGAGCTGTGTGGCGGCACGCACGTCCAACACACCGGACAGATTGCCTTCTTCCACATCGTTTCCGAGGAGAGCGTGGGCGCGGGCGTGCGCCGCATCGAGGCGGTGACCGGGCGCTACGCGCAGCAGTTCGCGCAACAACGCCTGCGGCTCCTGGATCAGACGGCCGCGTTGCTGCGCGTGCCGGCCGACCAGGTCGATCGCGCCGTGCGTAACCTGTACACCGAGCTCCAGGCTGCCCACAAGGAGTCGGCCCGGCTGCGCGCTGAGCTGGCGCTGCAGCAGACCGACCGGCTCGCCGCGAACGCGCAGCACGTTGAGGGCATCCCCGTGGTGGTGGCGCAGATCAACGATGTGGACGTACAAACCCTGCGCGATATGAGCGATCATTTGCGGGACAAGCTTGGCTCCGCGGTGGTCGTGCTGGCGACAGCCGTGGACGACAAGCCGCAGTTCATTGCGGCCGTGACCGATGACCTGCTCAAGCGGGGCATCCATGCCGGCGAGTTGGTCAAGGCTGTGGCGCGCACTGTGGGCGGCGGCGGCGGCGGCCGACCCGCACTGGCCCAGGCTGGCGGCCGCGACCTGAGCAAACTGCCGGCCGCGTTGGCCCAGGTGCCCGATCTGGTGCGCCAGCAACTAAAACATTGAGGAATCGCGCTGGCGAGGACGCGTGTCCTCGCCAGCGCGCCGTTGTATGACCGTAACCTTTACCCTGACTCCACAAGACACGCTGCCGGGGCTCCTGGCTAAGCTCAGGGCTGCCAGCGCCGAGCGTGTCCTCTTTGTTGTGCCATCCGATCTGGCGCTTGACGCCGTTGCGCTGCGCGTCCTGCGGCGTGAGGCGGCCGTCGCCCGGATCGGCCTGGCGCTGGTGACGCAAGATCCCGGGCTGCGCAGCCTGGCCGCGCGGGAAGGCATCAGCACCTTCCGTAGCCAGGCGCGCGGCGAGCGCGCCCGCTGGCGCCGGCCGCGCGGTGACCGGCAGCCGCGCGTGGCCGCAGTCACCCCGCCGGGTGTCAGCGCGCCATACGCAGCCAGTTTGTTCGGCAAACGTTCGCCCAGCGGATTCCGCCCCAGCGCTTACCTGCGCGCGTTCACCCGCCGGCCCAGCCCCTGGTGGGCGACATTGGGCCTGACGTTGGGCCTGATGGCGCTGTTCGGCGGCCTGTTGTATGCGCTGGCCCTGTTCATCCCCGCCGCCACCATCACCGTCACCCCGGCTTCCGAGCCGATCCAGATCAGTGTGCCGCTGCAAGCCATCCAGGGCGCACGTGCTGACGCAACAGCGGGAATCGTGCCCGCGCAGGTCTTGAGCGTTCAAGTGTCAGGCGAGGCGCGCACCGAGACCACCGGCCGGCGAGCCGAACCTGCCACCAAGTCTACCGGCCGCGTCGTGTTGATTAACCGGACGCAGCGCCAGATAGATGTGCCTGTTGGTACAACAGTTTCGACCGCCACCGGCGACAATGTCCAGTTCGTCACCACGGTCGAGGTTTCGTTGGTCCCCAACGGTCGCGCCGCCGTGCCTGTGGAGGCGCTGTTGCCGGGGCCGAGCGGCAACGTGCGCGCCGGAACGGTCACGCGCGTCGAGGGCTCGCTGGCCCTCTCGCTGGTAGTAGCCAACGAGAAAAACTTCTCTGGCGGCACGACCGCGCAGGTGGGCGTGGTGACCGAGGACGACAAGGCCCGGCTTGAGGCGCTGCTCTTCGAACAATTGAAAACCCAGGCGCTGGAGCGCCTGAACGAGCGCGCAGGCAGCGGCCGGCTCATCCCGCCTGAGTCGGTGAACTACGTGCCGTTGTCGCCCACCTTCACCCCGTTCGTCGGCGAGGTCTCGCCCGAGCTTTTCCTGCGGATGAGCGTCCAGGCGGTCAGCCTGGTGGTCGATCAGACTGCCGTGCGCGAGGTCGGGCGGGCGCGGCTGCAAGCTGCTATGCCAGCGGGCACCCGGCTGATCTCAGACACGATGCGGTTTGTGTCCGGCCCTGTTCAGCAGGTTGATGCCGCTACGGTGGCGTTTGATCTGACCGTTGGGGGCGCCCTGCTGCGCGGGGTGGACACGGAACAGGTGCGCAGCGCGGTGCTGGGCCTGCCGCCGGCCGAGGCGCAGCGGGTGTTGCAGCAGCGCTTCTCCCTGCCTCAGCCACCCGATCTGCACCTGGGCCCGGATTGGCTGCCCTATGTGGTGCCGATCAGTGTGCCCACGCTGCCGTGGCGCATCCGCGTGGTGGTGGATTGGGATGCCGGCGCGCAGTTGGCGATGGCCCGCTGACATGGCCATCTTGTCGTCTGCTGCTGAGCTGCCCGCGGGCCGCCTCCTGGCGTTGGATCTGGGTCAGGTGCGCATCGGCGTGGCCGGGTGCGATGAGGCCGGGCTGTTGGCTTCGCCGCTCACGGTGCTGCGCCGCCGCGCCACCCGCGCGGAGGACTTCGCCGCCATTGCCGCGCTGGCGCAGCGCGAACGTGCTGCCGGTGTGCTGGTCGGCCTGCCGGCCGACGACGCCGATGGCCGGCAGGCGCGTTGGGTGCGCCGCTACGCTGGCCGGCTGGCGGGCGCACTGCCGATCCCGGTGGCGTTTTGGGACGAGAGCCTGTCCTCGGCTGATGCAGCCCAACTGCTCGCTGAAGCCCACGGGCGCGCACCCCTGGACGCCGCCGCAGCGGCCGTGATCCTGGAAAGCTTCCTGGCGACGCGGCGGCCTGAGAATCAGTCACAGAAGCAGGATGATGTTTAGCCGACTTCTCCACTCCCTGTTGCGGTTTATGATCTTCCTGGTGCCCCTGACGGCGCTGGGCATCCTCGGCTTTGTGGGGGTCAGCTTTATCTCGGCCCAGCTCGCGGATGTGCCCGCGCCGCCCCAGGTCGCGCTCTTGCGTCCCGCGTCCGAACAGCCGTTGGACCTGCGCCCTGAGACGTTGGAGTTGCGGGCGCTGGGGATCTATCTGCGCCTGCAAGCGCAGGCCCTGGAAACCCCTGCCGGCGCTGACGGGGAGCTGCGCTGGTTTGAGATCGAGCCCGGGGAAACGGCGCTCACCGTTGCGGCTCGGCTCGAAGAGGAGGGCTTCATCAGTGACGCCGACCTGTTTCGGCTCTACATGCGCTACAACGGCATAGATCAGCGGTTGGCGGCCGGTAATTTCGAGATCGCTCCCAACATGACAGTACAGGAGATTGCCGATCGCTTACAGCGGGCGCGGTATGAAGAGATCCTGGTCACGATCCCCGAAGGGATGCGCGCCGAAGAGGTCGCTGAGCTGCTCGATGTCAAAGGCATCATGGATGGCGCGGCGTTCCTGGCCCTGGTGAAGGGTGGCAGCGCCGCGGCGCAGACGTTGGGCGATTTTCCCTGGCTGCCGACGGGCCTGACGACGTTGGAAGGCTATCTTTACCCGGATACTTATCGGCTGCCGGTCCCCGCGGCCCCGGCCGATTTGATCCAGCGCATGTTGGATAACTTCGAGGCGCGCGTCACTGAGGACGTGTTGGGCCCGGCGCGCCAGGCCGGTCGCGGCCTTGAGCAGGTGATCATCATGGCCTCCATCGTGGAGCGCGAAGCCCCGTTGGCCGACGAGCGGCCGCTGGTGGCCAGCGTCTACTGGAACCGCGTCAGTGGCGCGTGCAGCGCGCAGACGGGCGGCGCCTATCTCCAGGCCGACCCCACCGTGCAATATGCTGCGGGTCGGGCAGGTGAATGGTGGTGGAAACCGCCCTCGGTGGAGGCCTACCAGACCGTTCAGTCGCCTTACAACACGTATCTGCGTCCGGGCCTGCCGCCCACAGCGATCGCCAGCGCTGGCCAGTCCGCGATCCAGGCTGCGGCCGATCCCGCCGCGACCCAGTACTGCTTCTTCGTGGCCTCCGGCGAGGGCGCGCACGTGTTCGCGACCACGCTGGCCGAGCACGAGGCGAATATCGCGCGTTATCAGAGGTAGGCCACTGCTGGCCCACACTTATGAAACTCCTTATGCGTCACCGCCAGTTCTTCATCACTCTGTCCACCATCCTGGCGCTGCTTTTGCTCGCCGGTGGCTGCACCATGCCTGGCGACGCGGCGCCGGTCGTCAAAATCGGCCTGATCGCGCCGTTTGAAGGGACGGGCCGGCCGCTGGGGTACGCGGTCCTGCCGGCCGTGAAAGCTGTTCTGGCTGAGGCCAATGCCGGCAGCGCGTTGGGCCGTTACCGGGTGGCCCTGGTGGCCCTGAACGACGACCTGGCTCCTGTCAGCGCAGCCGCCCAGGCCCGCCTGTTAGCGCAGGATTCCGATGTGGTGGCTGTGCTCGGTCCCTTTTCCAGCCCCACTGCGGCCGCGGCCGCCCTTGTGTTGGCGGCCGCCGGCATCCCGGCGCTGATGGCCGCGCCCCTGATCCAACCCGCGGCCGGGATACGCTCGCTCTGCCCGTCGCCGGCCGCGATCCAGGCCACACTGCGCGCGGCCGCCCCTGACGCAACCGATCAACCTACGGGCGCGGCTCCGTTCATCTTCTATCCGGGCGATGCCGAAGCCGCCGTTGCTGTGTTGACGCACGGCCGCGGCGCGGGATGGACCGGCGCACTGCTCGGCGGCCCGGACCTGCTGCGGCCCTGGCTGCCTGCTCAGGCAGGGGCGGCGGCCGAAGGTGTGCGCGCGGTCGCCTGCACGGAGCCGAACGAGGCGCCGGTGGTTGGCGAGTTGCCTGAGGTCCCACTGGCGCGCGCGGCGACGAAGTCTCTGTTGCGCGCGCTGGCAGCCGACATCCAGGCTCACCGGCATCCCAGTCGCGCCGGAGTCGCAACTGCTCTGGCGGCGGAGGACGTGGCGCCGGGGTTGGTTTGGTATCAGGTGCAAGGCGGCCAGTGGGTGTTGGGCGGGGAGAAGTGATGTTCGCGAGCAGAGAGAATCGTTTTGGCGGGGTGTTTTGGGCGACTTGACGGCTCAAAACACCCCGTTTTCGTGTCCCTAAGATTCGTGGACAGCCCGATCGTCACCGGATGATTGTGTGGATGAGCGGCGGGGCGGGGGTCGGCTCCACGCTGATATCGCAGGCGCGCCCCAGCCGGGCCAGGGCTGCGTTGAGGGTCTCCGGTGTGCGGGCATGCACCCACAGCAGCGGCTCACCTGCAACCACCGGCTCGCCCACTTTCGATCCAGCCGCCAGTACGACGCCTACGGCCGGGTCAACCGGGTCTTCCTTCCTGGCGCGGCCGCCGCCCAGATCAACCACGGTGTAGCCAACTTCGCGCGCATCGAGCCTGGCCAGGTAGCCATCTTGGGCGGCTGCCAGCGGCGCGATGTGCGGCGCCTGGGGCAGGCGTTCCGGGTGATCCACCGCGGCCAGGTCTCCGCCCTGCGCGGCCACAAACGCGCGGAAACGTCGCCAGGCCGTGCCATCGGTCAGGGTGCGTGCAGCCATGTCGCGCGCCGCCTCAGGCGTTGGGGCGACGCCCGCGATCAGCAGCATCTCGCCCGCCACATCCACACAGTGCTGGCGGAAGTCCTCGGGGCCGCGGCCGTGTAAGGTTTCAATGGCTTCCACCACCTCCAACGCGTTCCCTGCGGCCAGGCCCAGCGGCTGGCTCATATCGCCGATTACCGCGGTCATCTTCCGCCCCAGGTGCTCACCGATCTGCACCATCAGCTCGGCCAGGGCGATTGCTTCAGGGACCGTCTCCATGAATGCTCCATGCCCCGTTTTGACGTCCAGCACGATGGCGTCCGCACCCGCCGCGATCTTTTTTGACATAATCGAGCTGGCGATCAGCGGCAGCGAGTTGACGGTCCCGGTGACATCGCGCAGCGCGTAAAGCTTACCATCGGCCGGGGCCAATGCTTGCGTCTGTCCTGCCACGACGACCCCGACGTCGCGCAGTTGGCGCTTGAACTGGTCGAGGGTCAGCTTCACTGTGAAGCCGGGGATGGACTCCAGCTTGTCCAGCGTGCCGCCGGAGAAGGAGAGGCCGCGGCCCGACATCTTGCCCACCGGCACGCCCAAGGTGGCCACCATGGGCCCGATGACCAGCGTCGTCTTGTCGCCCACCCCGCCGGAGGAGTGCTTGTCCACAATGAACGGCGCGACGTCGTGCAGATCCAGCGTCGCGCCGGAGAAGGCCATGGCCTCTGTCAGCGCCGCGGTTTCGGCCGGGGTCATCCCGCGGAAGAAAACGGCCATGCACCACGCCGCGGCCTGGTAATCGGGCACGTCGCCAGCGACGTAGCCCTTGATGAAGGCGTCAATCTCGGCGCGCGACAACTCGCCGCCGTCCCGTTTTTTGGTGATGATATCTACGATGCGCATCTTGACCTCGCTGCAAGATTTGGCTGATCAGAGAGCGCTCTGAAAGCGAGGCTTTAGAGCCTATCCGAACAACCCAACGGAAGTCGCTGGACCACAGTCCAGCGACGGACGTCCCAATCCCGGTCGCCAGGGAAGAGACTATCGTCCGGTCAAAGTATACCATTTGACAGCCGCGCGCGCCAACACGTAGAATAGGTGCAAAACCGGCAACTGAGGCGATTCATGCAAGAAACGAAAAGCGCACCCCAAGTGACCATCATCGGCGCGGGACTGGCCGGCGCGGAGGCGGCCTGGCAAGCTGCGGAGGCCGGCGCGCAGGTAATTCTCTACGAGATGCGGCCAGCGCGCATGACGCCCGCGCACCAGACTGACCGCATGGCCGAGCTGGTGTGCTCCAACAGCCTGGGCTCCGACCTGCCCGATCGGGCGCTGGGGCTACTGAAGAGGGAGCTACGCCGCCTGGGTTCGCTGATCATCCGCTGCGCGGATGCGCACGCGGTGCCGGCCGGCGGCGCGCTGGCTGTGGCACGCGAGGCCTTCAGCGACGCGGTGACGGAGGCTGTCGAGCAGCACCCCCGCATCATCGTGCGGCGCGAGGAAGTAACCGACCTGGCGCCGTTGCTGGCGGGCTTGGGACCGGGCCGGGCCCTGATCGTCGCCTCGGGGCCGCTCACGTCTCCCGCGCTGGCGGCCGAGATCCGTCGTCTGGCCGGGCAGGATCATCTTTACTTTTTCGATGCCATGGCGCCCATCGTGGCCGCGGAGAGTGTGGACATGACGGTGGCATGGCGGGGGAATCGGTGGGGTAGGGGAGAGGGGGAGAGAGGGAGCGCCGGAGAGCGGGACACTCATTTACCAGCCACCAATCTACCAATCTACCAATCCACCGATGGTGATTACATCAACTGCCCGTTGAACAAGGAGGAGTACCTGGCCTTTGTTGATGCTGTGAACGCGGCCGAGAAGATCAGCCTGCACGAGTTCGAGCAAGACGCTGAGGCGCGGCGTTACTTCGAGGGCTGCCTGCCCATCGAAGTGTTGGCGGCCCGCGATCCCAAGGCGCTGGCGTTCGGCCCCATGCGTCCCGTTGGCCTGCGCGATCCGCGCACGGGGCGGCGGCCGTGGGCTGTGGTCCAGCTTCGCCAGGACAACGCGGCCGGGACCCTTTACAACCTGGTGGGCTTCCAGACTAACCTCAGGTGGGACGACCAGGAGCGGGTGCTGCGCATGATTCCCGGCTTGGAGCAGGCTGAGTTCGTGCGTTTCGGCCAGATGCACCGCAACACCTTCATCAACTCGCCCCGGCTGTTGCGGCCCACCCTGCAATGGCACGACCACGACGCGGTCTTCTTCGCCGGCCAAGTCACGGGCACTGAAGGGTATGCGGGTTCCACCGCCGGTGGGCTGTGGGCGGGGATCAACGCGGCCCGTGTGGCGCACGGCCTGCCCGCGCTGACGCTGCCGCCCACCACCATGATGGGTGCGCTGTTCCACTACATCACCCATGCCGACCCGGCTGACTTTCAGCCCATGAAGGCCAACTTCGGGCTCTTGCCAGACCTGCCTGAGCCGTTGCGCGACAAGCGCCAGCGCTACGCGGCCTTTGTCGCCCGCGCGCTCGCCGACCTGGAGGCGCTGTTGGGCACGGTGGAGCTGGCCGAACGTGTACAACCTTAACCGATGTGCGCGACCAACTCGGTGTGAGTTGGCATCACATCGCTTTGTGCTCAACTTCCCAAGAGAAATTTTGAGTTTCCTATTGCATTCGCGCGCCACCTGTGCTATAATCCACGTAGCTTTCTTCTCATATTAGTCACGATTTGTCCCGCGCCCGGCCGCCATTCAGGTCTCACCGGGCATTCCCACAAGGAGGAATCCATGAAATCTAGGCAGTATCGGCAGCGACTGGTGGGGGTGGCTCTGGTTTTGGCCCTCCTCGCCACCATGGT
>DAOUAT010000510.1:0-7248 GCA_034433275.1 Anaerolineae bacterium | reverse complement strand
CCTGCTCTCCGGATTGTCGCGTCGAGGCGCGGCACGTGGACCTGCGGCCTTACATCCTGCACGGCAAGCGCGTCACCATCGCGCCCGGCGGCCTGACGCGCGTCGCGCTGCGCCGCGGGTCGCTGGTGGTGAACTCGTCGCAGGGCGGGGGGAGCAAGGATACGTGGGTGTTGGCGTGAAGGAAAAGTAATGTTATCTCGTGTTGCCGATAGTCTCTACTGGCTGGGCCGCTACCTGGAGCGGGACGATTTCGTGGCGCGGCAGTTGGATGTCCACCTGACCGTGGCGCCGGAGCAGGCGCTGGAGGCCGCGGGCCGCCGGCGCAACCGGCTGATCGCCTGCCTGGTGAGCGAAAGCTACCCGGCCGAGCGGGTGCAGAGCGATTACGACTTGGCGCAACTGCTCACCTTCGACGCTGACAACCCCAACGCCATCGCCGTTTGCACCGCGGCCGCGCGCGAGAACGCGCGCCAGGTGCGCGAGCAGATCAACTCGCAGATGTGGGAGCAGCTCAACCAGCTCTACCTGGCGGTGCAGGAAGCGTCGCTGGCGCAGCTTTGGCCCGGCCAGCCGCACCGGTTTTATCACGGCATCAACCAGGACGTCTACCGGTTCCAGGGCATCACGGACTCGCGCATGAGCCGCGACCAGGGTTGGCACTTCATCCAGCTCGGCCGCTACCTGGAACGGGCCATCGCCACGGCCGAGGTGCTGGATGTGGAGTTCCGCGACCTCTACCGGGGCGGTGCGCTGCGCGCAGTCGTGGCCGATCAGCAAAGCTACCTGGAATGGGTGGGGCTGCTGCGCGGGTGCGCGGCCTATGAGGCGTACACCCGGGTCTACACGTTGGAGGTCGAGCCGCGGCACATCGCCGAGTTCCTGCTGTTGAACCCCGAGTTCCCCTACTCGGTCCACTTCGCCATTGACGTGCTGCAAGCCTCGCTGTCAGCCATCGGCGCGTTGACGGAAACCGGTAAGACGGCGCGCGTCCAGCGTCTGGTGGGCCGGTTGCGCGCGGCCGTGGACTACGGCCAGATTGACGAGATCATGGACGCCGGCCTGGGGGGCTACCTGTTTGACATCCGGCGCAAGTGCGGCGAGATCCACGCCGCCATCTACCAGACCTACATCAGCTATCCCATCGAAGAGAAACTGGCAGCCTGACCTATGCGCTACACCATCCGCCATCTCACCCAATTCCGCTACACCGGGCCGGTGGCCGAGAGCGTCACCGAAGTGCGTATGCAGCCGAGCACCACGACGCACCAGCAATGCCTGGCGTTTCGTTTGCAGGTGCGCCCCACGGCCGCGGTGTTTTCCTATCACGACCACCTGGGCAACATCGTCCATCACTTCAGCCAGCCCGGCCAGCACAAGGAGCTGAGCATCGTGGCCGAGTCGGAGGTGTTGGTGACGCCCCGGCCCCCGCTGCCCCCCGCGCTGGCCCCAGAGGACTGGGCGCGCCTGGATGCGACCGTGGCCGGCGGGGAGCACTGGGACTTCGTGATTCCCAGCGAGCAGACCGAGGCCACCGCGCGCCTGGCCGGCCTGGCGGCCGAGCTGGGGGTCGAGCGCCGCGGCGATCCGCTGAGCGTGCTGCTGGGGCTCAACCTGGCGATCCACCGCGCCTTCGCATACGACGCCAAAAGCACGCGGGTGGATTCCCCCATTGACGAGGCGCTGACCTATCGCCGCGGGGTGTGTCAGGACTTCTCGCACGTGATGCTGGCGCTGGCCCGCAACTACCTGCACGTGCCGTGCCGCTACGTCAGCGGCTACCTGCACCCGCGGCGCGACGACGCCTCGGCTGCCGCGGCCACTCATGCCTGGGTGGAGGCCTGGCTGCCCGACCTGGGCTGGGTGGGCTTCGACCCCACCAACAACGTGCTGGCCGGCGAGCGGCACATCCAGGTGGCCGTCGGCCGCGACTATCAGGACGTGCCGCCCACGCGCGGGGTGTTCAAGGGCAACGGCGGCAGCGACCTCAGCGTCACCGTGCGCGTGCGGCCTGTGCAAGAGGCGGCCGCGGCGCCGGGCGAGCCGGAAGAAGCCGAGGTTCCCACCTACCGCACCACCGTCCAGGAACTCCAAACCAAGTACGTCCAGGCCATCCTGGCGGTGCAGATGCAGCAGCAACAGTAACCGCGGGGTTTCACGCTACTTGCCAGCGTTCTTCCGGTGTTGTATCATTGTCGCAGAGATCTATCAAGGAGGTTGAGAACCATGACTACACCCATGCCCATTGAGGCCATCTACGAGCGCGGCCTTATCCGTCCTTTGCAGCCCTTAGTTTTACCGGAGCGCACGCAGGTGTACGTGTTTGTCGTTCCAAGTGAATCGCAACCGCCTCTTACCACGGGGCGTCTGCAACAAATGCACGCACTGGCGGACGAGTGGCTGGCCCACCAGCCAAAGGATGCCGTGCGTCCACCGCGGCCGCTCTCACCGGTTGGTAAAGCCAGGTTGGATGCCGAACTCGATGACTTGCTGGCTGAAGTAGATTTGAGCATGCGTGATGGCGCCGAAGAAGCGATAGTCGAATTGGTTGACGAAGCGGCAGATGCCGCGCGCCACGGTGCGTGAGCCGCGATGAGGGCCATTGCGCTTGTGGATGTTAACTTACTGGTGCGCGGCATCCTTTCCGCGAAAGGCGGCAGTCGCACACTCATAACGGCGTTCAAACGCGGCGACTATCTGCCGATCACCGCGCGCCGTCATATGACTGAACTCTATCGTGTTTTAGGTTACCCGCGCTTGACCAGGAAGTGGCCGATCACCCGGCGGGTGCGCCGCCGGATCGTCGCTCAGCTTTACCAGCGCTCCGTTTGGGTGGAACCGGTTGGCGAGCTGCATCTCTGTCGCGACCCACAAGACGACTATTTGTTGGAGATGGCACTACTGGGCCAGGCGACGCACCTGGTCAGTGAAGATGAAGACCTGCATGACGACCCTCTGATCCCCATTTTCCTGGCCCAACGTGGTGTACAACTCGTCAGGTTGGGTGAGTTCCTGGCCTTTCTCCGCGCGCCAGATATTTTTGCCACCCTAGCACCATGATTATCATCCCTCCTCAAGGCTGAAACCACGGATCATCGCGGATCCTCTCCAGGTTCTCCTCACCCACTCATTCCCATGATGACCCCAGAGAAATACGGGATCAGCCAGATAGCCCAGACCAGGACGCTGAACTTGTGGAAGTTGACGATGGCCCGCTCGTCCTTGCGCGCCAGCACGACCGTCGCCCAGATCGCATGGATGATCATCAGCAGGATCGCTGCCACACCGGTCACGCCATGCACATCGGCCGTCAAACCGCCGGCATAGTCCATCATAATCGCGGTGCCAGTGGTATCGCAAGCCAACCCGAGCCAGAAGAAGATCAAGTGCCAGCCCTTAAGCCGTCCCGCGATCCGTTCGCTCCACACGCCGATGGTGTAGAAGACCAGGGCCAGGGTGATGAAGATCGTGCCGAAGATCATGATGGGGGGCATGATAACAACCTTTCACGCAACATCTAAGACCTGACAGGTTTCCGAAACCTGTCAGGTCTAAACTTCTTTACTCTCCCAGGTCCTCCGCAATCGCCGCGAACTGCTCCAGCGCGGCCTGTAGATCCTCCACGATCTCGGCCGCCAGCAGCTCCGGCGCCGGCAGGTTGGCGCTGTCCTCCAGGCTCTCATCGCGCAGCCAGAAGATGTCCAGGTTGACCTTGTCGCGGGCCAGCAGCTCGGCGAGGGTGTAGGCCCGCCAGCGCCCAGTCGGATCCGCTTCCGACCAGGTGGCCGCCCGCTGGTGCCGGTTCTCCGGGTGATAGCACGCCACGAACTCGTCCAGGTCGCCGCGGGTCAACGGTTTCTGCTTCAGGCTGAAATCGCGGTTGGTGCGCAGGTCGTAGATCCAGAGCTGCTGCGTCCAGGGCGTCTCGCTGGCCGGCTTGCGGTCGAAGAAGAGCACGTTGGCCTTGACCCCCTGCGCGTAGAAAATGCCGGTGGGCAGCCGCAGCAGCGTGTGGACATCGCACTCGTGCAGCAGCTTGCGCCGGATCGTCTCGCCCGCGCCGCCCTCGAACAGCACGTTGTCGGGCACGACCACCGCGGCCCGGCCGTGGATCGTCAGGATCGTCTTGATGTGCTGGATGAAGTTGAGCTGCTTGTTGCTGGTGGAGGTCCAGAAATCGTCGCGCACGATCACCTGTGACTCGCGTTTGGCCTCCCCCTCCTCGCTGACGAACGTGACGCTGGACTTCTTGCCGAAGGGCGGATTGGTGCGCACCAGGTCGAACCGGTCGCCCGGATCCGCGGCCAGGCTGTCGGCCACGCGGATCGGCGACCGTAGGGGCGGGGTCTCCCCGCCCGCCTCCCCGCCCGTGCCCGCGGGCGAGGAAACCTCGCCCCTACCGTTGCCCCTGCCTCCGTTCGCACCGATGCCGTGCAGATACAGGTTCATCACGCACAGCCGCGCCGCGCTATCTACGATCTCCCAGCCGTGGAGCGCCTGATGCCGCAGGTGATCCCACTGTGCGCGATCCAGGGTGTGATGGCCCTTGATATAATCGTGCGCGGCCAGCAGGAAGCCGCCGGTGCCAGCCGCAGGGTCGCAGATCGTCTGGCCCGGCGCGGGGCGCACGACGTCCACCATGGCCCGGATCAGCGGCCGCGGGGTGAAGTATTGCCCGGCGCCCGATTTGATGTCCTGCGCGTTCTTCTCCAGCAGCCCCTCGTAGATCTCGCCCTTGACGTCCATGTCCAGGCCGATCCAGGTTTCGCTGTCAATCAGATCAATCAGCCGGCGCAGCTTGGCCGGGTCCTGGATCTTGTTCTGCGCCTTGCGGAAGATCACCGGGATGAGGCCGGAGCCCGCGCCCAGCGCGGTCAGGATGTGGCGGTAGTGGGCCTCCAGTGCGTCGCCGTCGAGCCGCAGCAGGCTGCGCCAGCCGAGCTCCGGCGGGATCGCGCTGGCCTTGCCCAGCTCGTGCTCCTGCTCGTCGGCCATCTTCAGGAAGAGCAGATACGTGAGCTGTTCGACGTAGTCGCCGTACGATACGCCGTCGTCGCGCAGGACGTTGCAGTAGTTCCAGAGGCGTTGGACGATGGTGGCGGATTGGGTGGACATGTGGGTAATGGGCTGATTAGTAATCGGCGTGAGCCAGTTCGCCGAAGTAGAATGTGTCATCGGTGGGATCAACGGCGAAGCGCAGGCGCTCGAGGCACCCTTGCATGCCGAGGACGCAGGGGAAGTCCTCCGGCCATTGCTCTCCAGGCCTGACATGAGGCACAAACATCGTGGATTCGATGCTCAGGTCCTCTCCATCAACGGCGATGAAGGTCAGGCCGACGCGATGGAGTGCGCCTTCAAGACGGCCGCGTCCCAATTGCAGCGGCGGCGCTGGGATGCCATCTAGCGGGTCAAGGCCGAGGCGACGGGCCAACTGAGGAGCGCACAACAGGTACACACCGCCTGTGTCCAGGAAAGCCGAAGTCTCGACTCCTTCCAGTCGGATGGTCAAGATCACGCGCGGGGCGCTTTCCCAGGCTGTCACCGGGCGGTACGCGTAGGGGGCCGCGCCTGTGGCAAAAAGCGTTCCGTCTGTGAACCCGAGCAGCATCAGTACACCTTGGTAAATAGGGCGCCATCGGTTCCGCCCATCTGGGCGATAACCGCATCCAGGGACGCCCCCACTGCCAGGAGTTGCCCATTGCGCAGCGCCACCCACTGCCCGTGATACTCGGCGCCGTGGGCCATGATCCAGTCTCGATTGGCCCGTAGGCCTGCGTTGGGTTGCGCGGTCGCGCGAATGACCTGCGGCGGCGCCAGCACGCGAGCATACTTTTGGAGCTCGGCGCTGTCCGGGTAACGCGCGGCCCCTTGTGCGGCCAGATGGCGCGCCGCGATGTGTGCGCCGGCGCTCAGGGCCAGCTGAACGGCGCGCAGGAAGTCCCCGGCCGGCCGTGCATCCCAATCCACCGCGTCTTTGGCTGCCAGGAAAGCCTGTTCGTCCCCCACCCTGGCCGCGGCTTCCAGGCGCGCCAGCACATCAGCTTCGGCCAGGAGGCCGGGCGGCTCGGCGGCGCTATCGGCTCCCGGCACAGATGGCCGTCTCTTCGCCTTGCGCAGTTGGATATCAGATCGGGACAGGACGTTCAAGGCCATGATCGCGATGCTCCTATTGGTATTGCCCTGATTATAGAAGATTGCCCGCGGTTGTGCAAGGATACAGCAGTTCCAAATATGCGGCGGACGGCGCTGTCACTCTGAGCGGGTTTGCCAGCCAAAGTCCACCACGGCGCGCCCTCAGCGAAGAGTCTGGGCGCACGGCACGGAGATTCTTCGCTAGAGGCTTGCTCGGATGGCCTATAAATGGCCGATTCAAGGAGGAGAAGTGGTAATGGTTGGGTTGAACAGGTCTATGAGCCGCTGGACTGCCGGATCCGCACCCTATCAAACTCGGCTGTGATGATTGCACCTGCTTGGAGCTCTGATCCATGGTAAAGGAGAACGCGCAGGCACACGGCGGCCTGCTGCTGAACGGACAGATTGACAAGTCGCAAGATGCCGCTGTGTGGCCTGCCATGACGAAAGGCTAACGTCCCAAAATCTTTGTCCAGCGTTACCAGTACTCGGTCCTGCTTGTGTGCGTAGGACAATATCTCGTCGTCGCCCGGGTCTTCGTCCCAGTCTCCTGTCCAGACGACATCATGACCAGCAGCAGACAGCGCCTGCTGCACACCGCCCCACACGCAGGTGTCCAGCACGACCTTCATAGCGCGGGTTCCAACATCAGCGACTCGATGCGTTCTTCACTCACCATTTTGCGTGCATAGAGCAGACAAGCGCGGATATCGTCTGCCTCAAGCCACGGATAGGCCTCCAGCAGCATCTGTGAAGTGTCGCCTGCCGCCAGCATCCCCAAGACATGCTCGACCGCCAGGCGTCGCCCGCGGATAATGGGCTTGCCCCCGAAAATGCGTGGATTAACCGTGATGCGCTTCAACACGTCCAGCTCAGTCATGTGCTCACCTCTACCAACAACACGGCGTTCATCCCACCCGTTTTGATAGGGTGGGGAGCATTTTGTCCAGTATATCTCAGGTTGCGTGTTTAGAAAAGTGAAGGATTTACCCCCACCAACCGCCCCTCGAACGCCCGCTTGAGCACCGCCTGCCGCAGCCGGCCCGCGCGCGCCAGGTTCGCCGCCACCGTCCCCTCCAGCGCCGCGACCACCGACAGCCGCCGCTCGACTTCGGCGAC
>DAOUAT010000509.1:0-5571 GCA_034433275.1 Anaerolineae bacterium | reverse complement strand
TCGCCACGGCCCAGGTGCCGATGGAAACCGCCTTCTCCATGGCGGCTTCGGGCGCGGTGGCGACCACCGGGAGCTGGCTCACGTCCACGCCGAGCTTGTTGGCAATGGCCGTGGCGATGGCGGCGGCGCGGGTGTTATCCACGCACGAGCCGGTGTGCAGCGCCATCGGCAGCGGCGCGTTGAGGCCGGCCGCATGGCCCAACGCAGTCAGCACGGCCTTCAGGGTCGGCCCCGCGTACTTTTCGGTGGCGGCCGGGGTCAGCAGCCCGTGCCGCGCGAAGCTGCCCGCCGCGCAGCCGGTGCAGAGGATCAGCACGTTCTGCGCCACCAGCTCCTTGACCAACGTCACGAAGGTCTTGTCCTGCGTGATCTTCACGTCGTTGCAGCCGGCGAAGAGGCAGACCCCCAGGATGTTGCCGTTGACGATGTTGTCAATCAGCGGCTTCAGCGGGTCGGCCGCGTCCACCAGGCTCAGCACCTTGACGATCGCCTCGGCCGACATGCCGGCCCATGCGTCGTTGATCGTGGCTGGAATGTTCACCTGCGCGGGATCGCGGCGCCGATACGCCTGGATCGCCAGCCGGAGCACCTGCTGTGCGCGCTCGCCGGCGTGCGCCTCGTCGAACTCGATGTGGGTGGCGCCCGCGATCTTGGCGATGGGCATCGTGGTGACGATCGCGGTGTGGTAGCTCTTCGCCACCTCCGGCAGGCTGGGCATGATGCACTGGTAGTCCACCACGACCGCGTCCACCGCGCCCGTCACCAACGCCAGCTCTTGGGAGAGGGAGTTGGTGGCATAGGGGATGCCGTGGCGCGACAGCAGCTCGTGGCCGGTGCAGCAGATGCCCACCAGGTTGAACCCCTCGGCCGCGCCCGCGGCGACCGCCTCATCCCGCAGCCGCTCCGCCTCGGCCAGGATCACCTCGCTGAGCACGGGGTTGTGGCCGTGTACCGCAATGTTGACCGCGCCGGCCTTCAGGCAGCCCAGGTTGGCGTGGCCCAGCACCGGCGCCGGCGTGCCGAACAGGATGTCGGAGAGGTCGGTGCCCAGGTACATGCCGGTGTAGTCGCCGACCGCGCACTTGATGCCGCCCAGCAGCACGTTGACCGCGTCCGCATCCACGCCGTTCGTGGTGCGGTGCATCACCTCGGCCACGCCGGAATCGAGGCCGGGCGGCACCAGGCCCAGGCTGGTCAGCCTTTTCATGCGGGCGGGGGTCACGGTGGTCTCCAGCCACACCGGCGGCTCCTCGCGTTCGGAGAATTCCGCCAGGGCCAGGTGCGCCAACTCACCGGCCAGCGCCTGGTCGCTCTTGCCATCGCGGACGATGCCGACGCGCGCCAGCACCGCGTAGAACTTGTCGTGATCCTTGATCCCGTAATCCGGCGCCTGCCCGCGGCTCCATTTGAGCAGGGTGTGCGCCAGGTGTTTGGCGTGCGCGGAGTGCGACGCGGTGCCGCCGGCGATGCTGCGCGCCAACCCGCGCGCCACGATGGTGTCCGCGTTCGCGCCGCAGATGCCCAGTTTGGGGCCGGTCGTGCCGAACGGATCGATTCGGCACGGCCCTTGCAGACAATGGCGGCAACAGAGGCCGGTCTCGCCGAAGCCGCACTGGGGCAGTTGCGCCTCGTAACGATCCCACGCCGTGGTGATCCCCGCAGCCTGGGCGGATTTGAGCATGAGGATGGAATCGGGGCTGATGGAGCGTTCCATGGTCATTTCTCCTATGTCTCTTGCGCTTCGACCAACGTCGCCTCGCGCACCTGCCGGGCGAGGGCCAGCACGCTGCTGACGCGTTGGCGAGCATCGTGGGCGAACGCGTCGCCCTCCATGAAGACGATCGCACCGGTCGGACAGGCGGTGACGCAGGCCGGCGTGGGCCGGTCGGGGCACAAATCGCACTTGACTGCGATGACCCGTTGGCCCGCGGGCGCCAGCGGATCGGGCACGGCGGCGCGGCCGATCATGCCGAAGGGACAGGTCATGATGCACATCCCGCACGCGATGCACGCGTGCTTGCCGCCGACGTTGGTCACCTCGCCGCGCGGGCCGCGGTGCATCGCTTGCGGGATGCACGCGGCGATGCACGGCGCCGGATCGCAGTGGCGGCACGTCATCGGCAGTTTCAGGATCTCGAACGGAGAGACGGGCGTAGCTTCGACATAGAGACGGGTGTGCGGCGGGGGCGACTCGGTGATGGCCCCCAGGAGGTTCTGGCTGGCGGAGTGTGCCACGGCGCAGGCCAATTCACAGGTCCTGCAGCCGGTGCAGAGCTCCGGTCGGACGAAGAGTCTTTTCATTGACAATCCTCCTGTGAACACGAAAAAGGTCGGGCGGAGGGCGCCCACGGCGAAAGAGGTCCACGGCACAGCCATTGTGCGATTGTCTGCGAGCAGTATAGCACCGCTTCAGCAGTGGGTCAAGACAACTCCCGGCGACAGGATAGCCATTTGGGCGGCCAAAGGCCAAAAGTCACCCATTGACACCGACCAAACGTCGGCTTAGAATAAAGATGTTATGATCCAGGTTACAGCGTTCCTGGCTGCCCGATATGGCAGCGATATCAGCGATGTCGCGCCGCTGGGCGCGGGTGTCTGGTCGCGGGCATTCGGGTTCCGCCGGGCAGGTCGCGACTATGTGATCCGCTTCGCCGCGCACCAGGACGATTTCGCCAGGGATCGGCTGGCCGCCCGGTACACCTGCCCCGCGCTCCCGATCCCGCGCGTCCTCGAGCTGGGGGAAACGGCCGGCGGCTACTATGCCATCTCTGAGCGCGTCACCGGCGCCTACATTGACGACGCGGACGAGGCCCAGATGCGCGATCTGCTGCCCGCGCTATTCGCCGCGCTCGACGCCGCCCGGCTAGCCGACCTGGCGGGGACCACCGGTTACGGACCCTGGAACGCCGAGGGGAACGCGCCCCACCCCAGCTGGCGGGCCGCCCTCCTGGATATCGCGACCGATCGGCCAGTGGATCGCATCCACGGCTGGCGCCAACGCCTGGCCGCATCGCCCACGGGGGCTGGTCCGTTCGACGCGGCCTACGCGCAACTCCAGGCGCTCGCCGGCTGCGTCCCCGAGGAGCGCCATCTGATCCACAGCGACCTGCTCCATTTCAACGTCCTCGTGGAGGCCGACCGCATCACCGGCGTGCTGGATTGGGGCTGCGGGATGTACGGCGATTTCCTCTATGATCTGGCCTGGTTCTGCTTCTGGCAGCCGTGGTATCCTGCCTGGCACGATCTCGACTTCCGCGCCGAAGCCCAGCGCCACTACGCGGTCATCCGCCTGGCCGTGCCCAACTTCGAGGCAAGGCTGCGCTGCTGCCAGATCCACATTGGCCTGGCTGGCCAGGCGTACCAGGCGTGGACCGGCGCCTGGCGCGATCTACAGGACACCGCGGCGCGCACACTGGCGATCGCAGGGTAGTAGGCGGCCCGCGCCCGTCCGCGTCCGAGTGCAACCTGACCACTATAGCACCAGCTACATCGTCTTCCCCACAAACGAATACCGTCCTGAAACAAAACAATATCGTGGGCCCCGATGCTAAACCCCTGGCGCGCGATTACCAGATCGTCGCGGGCCGCTTCCTCTCCGCTAAACGCAACGCCTACGACATGATCCTGGTGGAAATCTATGCCCGCGAAAAGAAGATTGAGCTGGGGGCTGAGGTGTCTCTGCTGACGTCGGGCGGGGCCACCACCCTGCGCGTCGTCAGTCTGATGGCGCCGGAGATCAAGGACTATATGAAACGCGAACAACACGGCCAGATGCCTACATTCGCCGAAACAATGCGGACCACACCCATGGGCAAGGGGCTGTACGAGCCAGGACTGCGCACGGGCATCGTAAGGGAAGAGAGCACGCGCTAGACGCCAGGGCGGCCACCATCCAAAGCACTTCACCGCCCCCGGCCCGGTCACCTGACCGACAGTGGGACCTCGCCGGGGGCGTCCCCCTCCTTGAAACCCCGAACCAAGCACGCATTAGCCATCCGACCAATAGACAAATCACCCATACGTCGGATGCAGTTCCTGCTTCCATCCCTTATACTGTGCGAGAATCGTCAAGTATGGCGTGAACTACCGGGAGACGCGGCATGTCGGAATCGGCGCCCACGCGCCGCCCAACGCTCAGGAGCGAACATGCGCATTTTGATTGCCGACGATCAGGATCGTGTAAGGTACGCGTTACGGGTGCTACTGGCCCAGCAACCAGGGCTACAAGTCGTGGGAGAGGCCACAAACGGCCATAAGCTGCTGGCTCTGACCGATACCGTAGCCGCGGATCTGATCCTGGTGGATTGGGAGTTGCCCGGGCTATCCCAGGCAGGCGGGCTGGCAGCCCTCCGCAACTCGTCTCATGCCATCCAGATCATCGTTTTGAGCGGCCGCCCAGGCGTGAGCAGAACAGCTCGCTCTGCCGGCGCTGATGCCTTCGTCAGTAAGGGTGACCCACCCGAACGTTTGTTGGCAGTCATCCGCCGCTGCGGCACGCCGATCACAGAAGGAGGCGCACATGTTACCCCCGAATGAATACGAGTGGGTGAAACACTACAAGCTGAACAAGCTGCCGGCCGTGATCGCCAAGGCCGAGCAGCACCGCCTGCTGGCGGAGGCCGGCCTCATCCGGCGGCCCTGGCTGACTTGCCAGGTCTGCCGCTCGCTGTGGCGCTTGGGGCGCATGCTGGTGACCGCCGGACAGCGGTTGGAGCAGCGCTACGCGCCGCCGGCGCTCAACCCGGCCTGAGGCAAGGGGGAGGTTCATATGCCGCCGGTCATCGAGGTGCGCCAACTCCGCAAGGCCTACGGGAGCATCGTCGCGGTGGCTGGGATCTCGTTTCAGGTGGAAGCAGGGGAGATCTTCGGGATCGTCGGGCCCAACGGCGCGGGCAAGACCACCACCATCGAGTGCATCGAAGGGCTGCGCCGGCCGGACGGCGGGTCGGCGCAGCTGCTCGGGTTGGACCCGTTGGCGCAGCGCCTGGCGGTTGCCGAGCGGATCGGCGTGCAGCTGCAGCAATCGGCCCTGCCGCCGCGGCTGCGCGTGAAAGAGGCGCTGACGCTGTTCAGCGCCTTCTACGCGCGGCGGGCTGACCCCGCGGCGCTGCTGGCTCGCCTGGGGCTGACCGAGAAGGCGAACGCGGCGTTTGGCAAGCTGTCCGGCGGCCAGAAGCAGCGCCTCTTCATCGCGTTGGCGCTGGTCAATCGGCCCGAGGTCGTCTTCTTCGACGAGCTCACCACCGGCCTCGACCTCCAGGCCCGCCGCGCTACCTGGGATCTGGTGCGCCAGGTGCGCGAAGGTGGCTGCACCGTAGTGTTGACCACGCACTCCATGGAAGAAGCCGAGCGGCTGTGCGACCGCGTGCTGATCATTGACCACGGCACGATCGTGGCGCTGGACACGCCCGAAGCGCTGATCCGCTCGCTGGGCGTCGAGAAACGGCTGGTTCACGCTGCCGCCCAGCGAGCGGATCAGCGCTTCGGGCGTGTCCAGCGCCACGATCGTGCCGTGGTCAATGATCAGCACGCGGTCGCACAGCCGCTCGGCTTCCTCCATGGAGTGCGTGG
>DAOUAT010000508.1:0-1858 GCA_034433275.1 Anaerolineae bacterium | reverse complement strand
GAGCTGCGCATGTACATCTGGGCCGCGGCGGCCGCGACCGGGGCGCTGTGGTCCGCGATCGTGTTTTGGCGCGGGCACAACTGGCGCGCCTGGCTGGCCTACGTGCTGGCGATGGCCGCGGGGCTGTGGACCCTTTACCTCAGCGTGGTCGTGCTCCTGGTGACCAACGGTGCGTTCCTGCTGGCCTGGTGGCGCGGGGGGCGGGGCCGGGCGTTCCTGGTCCGGTGGATCGCGGCGCAGGTCGCGGCCGTGGCGTTGTTTGCGCCGTGGCTGGCATACGCGCTGCCGCGCATGATGAGCTGGTCGTCGGCCGAGCCGTTCGACGCGGGGTTCTTCGTCCGCCTTTACGCGACCGTGCTGGCCACCGGCGCGGCGACTGACTTGGACGCCTGGCTCTGGCCGGCCGTGGCGGTCTTCCTGGCGCTGGCCGCTGGCCTCTTCACGCTGCTGCGCCGGCCGCAGCCCCCGGTTCGCGCGGCCGGCCTGGCGATGCTGATCCTGGGCCTGCTGCTGCCGGCCGCGCTGGTCTACGGCCTGACCGCGGTGCCGGACCGGCTTTTCTACGTGCCCCGCCTGGCCCCGCGCTATTTCCTGCCGCTGGCGTCGTGTTTTTATGTGCTGTTAGGCGTAACGCAATCCGCCGGATTGCGGCCGCGGCCGCACAATCCAGCGGATTGTGGTACGGCGGCTGTAACGCAATCCGCCGGATTGCGCCCGCGTGCGGCGGCGGGCATCGGCGTCGTGGTCGCCGTTTCGCTGGCCGGGCTGGCTGCGCTCTGCACCGGCCGGGGGCAGACCGACCAATACCTGTCGCTGGCGGCCACGCTGGCGGCGCACCGGCGGCCGGGCGATGCGGTGCTGCTCTATTCCGACGCG
This sequence comes from Anaerolineae bacterium, assembly GCA_034433275.1. Lineage (GTDB taxonomy): Bacteria > Chloroflexota > Anaerolineae > CG2-30-64-16 > CG2-30-64-16 > DAOUAT01. The sequence continues at coordinate 982 of DAOUAT010000508.1, read as the reverse complement.
GACTGGCCGCTCTTCGCCGCGCACTACGCGGGGCCGTGGGCCAAGGTGCCTGGCGGCATGACGATCACCCCGGAGAGCACCGCAGCGCTGCTGGCCCCGGCCTGGGAGGAGGGCGAGGGCCTGTGGCTCGTGACCATCCCCAACGGCCAGCAGACCGACCCGGAGCGGCTCGTGCCCGGCTGGCTTGATGCCCGCGCGGCGGCGCAGACGACCTGGGACTTCGGCGAGACCGCGTTGACGCTGTACGCGCGCACGCCGGCCCGCGCGGCTGCGATCCACGACCTGGCCCCCGGCTACGCCCTGCCCGGCGCAGCCGTTCGACCGTTGGCCGGTGGCGGGCTGCTCCATGCCAGCCTGCCCTTGGACCGCTACCTGTCCGGCGACACCCTGCACCTGGCGCTGACCTGGGCCAGGCAGCCCGATCAGCCCGCCCGGTTACTCTTGACCGGCCCGGCCGCGCGTGAGCTGGCGCTGCCCACCTGGCCCGCGGCCGCTGCTGGCCCCACGCGGCAGCAGGTTGACTGGCCGCTGCTGGCCGATCTGCCCCCCGGCCGCTATCGCCTGGCGCTGGCGGACGCGGCGCGCACGGCCGAGCTGGCGCGCTTCACCCTGGCCGGCCGGCGGCCCATCCCCTCGCCGGCCGCGGGGGATGCCGTGCGGCCGCTGGACCTGCGGCTGGGCGACGCCATCCGGCTGGCCGGCTATGACCTGCCGCGCACGGCATTCCGCCCCGGCGAGGCGGTGACGCTGACGCTGTACTGGGAGGCGCTGCAGCCGGTGGGGGCGCGCTACAAGGTGTTCACGCACCTGGTCGGCGCGACCTGGAACGCGGGGCAGGGCAACTTCCTGTGGGGCCAGCAGGACAACGAGCCGCTGAGCGACCGGCTGCCCACCACCCAATGGGCGCCCGGCGCGCTGATCGCCGACCCGTATCGCATCGCCCTCGACCCCGCCGCGCCGCCCGGCGTTTACACGGTGGCGG
>DAOUAT010000507.1:0-29189 GCA_034433275.1 Anaerolineae bacterium | reverse complement strand
CGCGCGCTCTGTCGCCTCTAAGGTCACGTCCGCATCTTCCCCCAGGATCAGGAAATTCCCGCCGCCCACTGCACGCTGCATCCCGAACTTCTCTTCGATTAAGAACTCGCCTTCCATCACCGGGATGCGCCAGAAACGCCGGCCACCGATCACCTTGCTCGCCTGAAAGCCGTCACCGAAAAAGCGCAATTGGCCGCCGACGGCGATCCTGGTGTCGCTGTCCAAGCCGTTGAAGCACGCGGTTGTCGGACAGGTTAACACGCACTGGCCGATGCGCTCCATCAGGCGTTTGGGCATATCGTCTCGGCCCGGTGTGAAGAGTAAGATGCTGACCCCCGGTCGGCCATCCGGCGTGTCGGCTACCGTCCCTTCGATACCTGCCTCACATTTGCAGCCGATCACCGAGGTGGCAAAGACGGTCACGGTGGTTGCCGCGGTCATAGCCCACCGCGCATTGCGGGCGGTAACGATGATCCGGCTGCCCCACATCTTGAACGCTTCCGCAAAGGTATCTTCGATTTCCACCCCATTGAGGTACATAGAAGGATTCTCCCTTCGTAAGCTGCTCCCGACTGTGATCGCAAACCGCCTGGTTGCGCAGGAAGCATGACTCGACCTAGGCGCGGCAGGCCACGGCGACACGTTCGGGCAGGTAATGGTCGAGTTGCACCGGGTAATTCTCGAAGTCTATGGTGTAGTATCGCTGAAAGTCCTCGCGAATCGCGTCCTCGATCTGGCGGTCGTAGCCCGGCGCCACGTAAAGACATCGCCCTGGCTGGTCGTACACGATGCGGCCGTCTTGGGCCACCAGCTTGCCGCCTTTGAAGACATATCTGGGATGGGAGAACATCTCCTTGGGATCTTCGACCTGCGGGTAGATTGCGATGTCTGCGTCTGCGCCGACGCCCAGGTGCCCTTTTTGCGGCAATCCCAGCGCGCGCGCAGGCCCCGCACGCGTAATGGTCACGATCTCGGATAGCGTGTACTCGCGTCGGATCTCCTTCAGGATAGAGCGCTCCTTAGCAGCGCTGTGAATCCCATCCAGCACCGCCGATCGATAGTCGGCATCCATCAGCAATTTGATGATATCGGGATAGGCATGGAAGGGGCCGGCATTAGGATGATCGGTGGTTAGGTAAATGCGCCAAGGGTCGTCAATCAACAGCGCCAGCTCCAGTCCGATGGCCCATTGCACCGCGTTAACCGAGCTGCGTTTGTTGAACTGATATGGTACCACACCTGCCCCGGTCTCCATCTCGACGTCCCCGTTGGTCCACTTGTGCCCCGTGAGCTCGTAGAGCCGATACTGCCACGGGCCGTCGGCCGTCATGGTGGTCACCGGGCCGAAGACCACCTGGCCCATGTCCACCGTGACGTGGCGGTGGCTGTTCACGTACGTCGCCAGCTCTGGCGCGCCAGAGGAGATGTCGCCCCACCCCGTGCCACCGTACGCGTTGAACTGAGCATGGGTAAGGTGGACCGGCAGGCCATCGAGGGCTTTCAGGGTTTGCAGGGTGACAGCGATGTTGCCCGGCGTGCCCAGGTTGTTGCAGTGCAAATGGATGGGATGGGGCAGCCCTAGCTCTTGCTGGACGCGGGCCAGGCTTGTCACGATTTGTCGCGGGGTTACCGGGAATGTATCTGCCGGATCATCAATGCTGTTGACATTGCGGCCCCATTTCCAGGTATCTACGCCTGCCGGGTTCACGATCTTGATCGCGTACCCCCCCGTCGCGTTCAGCAGCCACGCCACATAATCTTTGAGCCGGCCGAAGTCGTTTTGTGCGATGAACTTCAAGACGAAGTAGTTGTTCCCTATCAGACACAGGAAACCATGGTCCAGGATGGGCATATCGTTGAGCTCTTCGTGCACATGACGCGCGCACAAGGGGGGAGCGGCCGCCTCCATCACCGTCGTGTAACCCAGGCCTGCCATGTGGTAGCCCATGGCGAAGGTAGAAGGCACCGTATGCCCCACGCCCGAACGCGTGATCGCCGTGCGCGGGATGGGCATACCGCGATGGTCTTCGGGGCGCATTTTGCGTCCGGCGTTGACTTTGCCGCCGGCCACGTGGGCATGAAACTCAACACCCCCTGGCATCACGATCAGCCCCTGGGCATCCAGCACTTCCTCGTTCCTGGCGCTGGCGCCGTCAGACACGATCTGGCCATCAGCGATGTAAATGTCTCGGACCTCGCCGTTAATGTTGTTCGCGGGATCGTATACCTTGCCATTGATGATCCGGAGCATATCTGGCGCCTCCTCAGTCGCCGTTTCGTAAGTGGCGGACCGCTGCTACGAGCCGGCCCAACACTGCTTCATCGCTGGGACGGGATGAAGGGAGAACCTTGCGCAGCATGATGGGCACGTTGTCCATCCGGTAAACGGTCCCCTCGACGTGGATACCGGCCGTCGCGGTCATGATGGTAACTTTTGCAATCTTGGTGGTCTCGCTGGCGTGCGTATCCAGGACGATGGTTGGGATCTGCGCCAGCCGCCGCGCGGCCGACCGCGGGAAATTGGCTGCAGGGTCCGAGGCCACGATCAGAGCTGCGTCTGCTTCGCCGCGCGCCAACAGATCAACGGCGGTGAATTCGCCGGGATTGAAGCGGGGGTAGCCACGGCTGAAGTTGACGGCGAAGGGATAGCCCGTCTGCCAGGCCAGCACGTTATCAATGCCGGTCACGTTGCCGTGGCCTCGCATAGGGATCACAGCAAACTTGGTGTGGCTGCACAAGTCGCGCGCCAACATGAAGGCTGCAACCATGTTTATGTGGCGGCCCCGGCTTTGGGTGAGCCCCTGTCCCACGAAGAAGACACCGAACTTGCACTGCGTGAGGCGGTCGGCCAGATCTTGCAGTTGAGCCAGCGAGAGACCCGTATCAGCGATCGCTGCTTCCTCAACAGGGATGCCGCGGATCAGGCAGCGCAGCGCCCACAGCACTTCGAAGTCGCGGCCCGGCTTGACCTGGAGAAACAGATCCACTGCTCGCGTGCTGGGCGTAGGCCGAACGTCAACGAGCACCACGGTGCGGCCTTTGCGTCCTTGAGGGGTGAACAGGCCTTTGGGGGTGACCGCATAGCGCGTGAAGTGTCGCGGGTGCGATTCGGCCGGGTTGGAACCCCAGTAGATCACCAGATCGGCGCGGTTCTTCACCTCGCCCAGCGTACACGTCGGCTCACCGACAGTCTGGAACCCCATGCCCGACGGCCCATGGCAGACCGACGTACAGCAGTCAATGTTGCTGCCCAACAGGTCGGCCAGCGCCACCGCCTGGCGTTGGGCCTCGCTACAGGTGCTGCTCAGGCCGTAGATCAGCGGATAGCGGGCCGCGGCAAGATGACCGGCGGCTGCGGCGATCGCTTCGTCCAGGCCGGCAGGCCGGCCCTCGATCAGTGCGGCAGGTTCGTCCGCTTCTGTGCTGTGGCCCAGCAGCCATGCGCGACCAAGCGCACAGGCCTGCTTCACACCGGTGATGCGTCCGCCCTCCACGGTGACGCTCAGATCATCGCAGACGCAGCCGCAGAAGGCACAGACGACGTGATCAATCTGCATATGTCCCTCCTCTGGCGCCCCGCAGGATTACCTCGATCTGTTTCGAAGCCGGCATCCCCGATGCGCCGGTTTCGGAGCCCAGCAGATCGCTGGAGGCCGGGCCATAGGCGATAAAAGCCATGCCGGCGGGCACGTCGCCGCGGCGACAACGGACAAGGGTTTGCCCGTGAGGACTTACGACCTCCACCTCGTCCCCATCCTGGACGCCCAGCTGCAGCATGTCGTTGGAGTTCATCTCCAGGGTGCTGGTCGCCTCCCGGTACTCTGGCGAGTCCTTGCCCATATTCAGTCCCTGGCCTTGTTTCAGGCTGCGGCCGGCAATCAGCAACAGTCTCATCTCAGGCATATAGCGCCCCCTTCAATTGTTCCACCTGCTCCATTAGCCTGGCATAACAGGCATCGGCCGTTGCGCCACTGGCCAACACCGTGCAAATCGGGCTGCCCGCGGGCATGTCTTCGCCCGGAAATGGCACATCGCGTATGTCTCGCTCGGCCCAGTCGCTCAGGTCAGGCGCCCGGCAGTCGCGCTCGGCGTACAGGATCGCCTTGCTATAGTATGCCCGATTCTGAGCGTGTTGTACAGCATCCGTGGTCGGCAGTACGTCTTCGCACACCGCGCGCACATGCCAGTCAAACATCGAGCACCCGACGGCCCATTCCATCAGTTCCATGGACGCCGTGTAACGCGGGTTGATCTCCACTGGCCATACGTGACCTTCCGCCAGAATGAAGTCCATACCGTTGAGCCCGACCAGGTCGAATTCGCACGTCAGGGCGGTCGCAATGGCTGTCAGTCTGTGCATCAGGTCAGCGCTGGCAGTGTCTTCGTGTCCAGGCAGCGGGTAGATGTTGCCACAGTAAGTGAAATCCCGGCCGCCGAACTCCGGCCGACCGATCCATTGCTCGCTTACACCCAACACCACCGCATCGCGGCCATTGGCAATGAATCCCATCGAACAAGGCCGGCCAGCCAAGTATTGTTGGAGCACGAACCCTGCACCGACCGGCCGGTTGCCGGGCCAGAACCTGATGTGGCGCCCGCCGCCGCTGCGGATCGGCTTGCGCAGCCAGCGTCGGTCGCCAGCCGCGTCCGGTCCATTTGCTGTCTGTCCTGCCCCTAATGTTTCAGGCACCGGGACGCCCTGACAGGCCAGGAATCTAAGCACCGTGGGCGCATGGCGGACCTTGGCCAACACTTCCGGCCTGTTGCCTAGCACGGGCGGCCCACCCACGCTACCGGCCCGCTCGGCCCCGGCCGCCAGCCGCCGCACGATGTGGGGATAATTCTCCAGGCTGGCCGTGTAGACCACCGCCTGGTATTGAAGCCTACGGCTAACTTCGTACAACGCTGCGGCGCCATACGCCTGATTGGAGTCTCGCTTGAGTGAATAGTTCTCGCACCAGCCCTTCTGATCGTAGTCGCCAAAGTAGTCGAGGGTCAGAAAGTCATAGCCGGCCTTTTTGGCCGATTCGGCCAGGGCACGGGTGCTCACACCGACAATCAGGATGCGCGCCGCCATTGCTCACCCAAGATAGCGCTGCTTGAGTTCGGCTGCGCCCTGGATATACAGATGATCGAACACGGTCCCGCTTGCTTCTCGGATGCGCAGATTGTCCACCAGGGGCGTGAGTTTTCCCCCTGCCAGTCCATCGGCGATCAAAGCCGCGCCCTGGGCAGCCTCCTTGGCTACCTCGGCCAGGCCTGACACCCGGCGCACCGGCCCAAACTTGCTCAGCCGGCGCTCCAGCTCTTCACGGATGGGGGTCGTGCGGCAGAGCCGGCCCGAGATCAAGATCTCCCGGGGTTGAGGCACGACTACCAACTCAGCGGCGACACTCTTGACGACCCCTTCGAGCAACGCTTCCAGGGCCATGTGTGCGCGCTCGTCATGCGTGGCTCGCGCCGCGAGCTCCTCCGTCGTCAAGGTCGGGTCACCGGCCATAAAGGCCGCTCCTCCGCTGAAAAGGACCTCCTTGTGAAAAGTGCCCAACAGGTAGGCCAACTCGCCATCCATGCTACCGAGCGAGAAATAGCCTGGCCCTGCCGTCGTGCCACCCAGGCCATCCACCACCTGACCGTGGTCAACGGCCATGACGGCGGTATACGCGCCGCCCACTTCGGCGTACACGAAAGACGTTTCGCTGTAAGGGATGCTGTAATGGCGGGCCTGATCGTAGATGCCCAGGACCAGGCAACAGAATTTATCGGTTGTCCCCATATCCAGTTTGTTCGCCTTGCGATGTTCAGGGACGGTGGGCAGGTGGATCACGCCGGGGAGGAATATGAAGGGCAGCCCACTCTCTTTCATCAGCCCGATCATCTTGCCCATGCCGCCCAACACCGGGATCCGGCCGCGCTCGCGTTCGTCCACCAGGGTGAAGAGGAAACGCTCGGCTGCGCCGAAATCAGCGATGGGGGTGAGCGGCAATCCGTATCCTGAAGGCGCAGCGATCAAGTCAATCGGGGCAACCGTTTTCAAGAGGTCAATCAGCACTTGCGGGTCACGGGCAAACTCCGGAGAAGGGATTGTAGTGTCCAGGAAAACGGTACCGTCTTCCAGTCCACAAACATCGAAGCTGACTGTTCCAGGGTCAATGCCGATAGCGCGTGTCATAAGTTTTCCTCTGAGTGTCTCTTACAGTGCTTTGCCGATCGCGTAGATCTCTTCGACATCCAGCACGAGATCGTTCTGCTCGAATAGCTTCGCCACCGCAGCCCTGTGGATCTTCATCTTGAGCCCGCCGATACCAAGCGCGCCGAAGGAAAGCCTTCCCTCTCGCACTTTGCCATCGTCGGTGGCCTTGATCCCTTCGATGCCCAACGGTGGAACGGCGTTGATGTCGGCCAAGACCTCGAGGGTGGGTTGGACAGTCCACAACGCTTGAGGCGCCAGTTGTACGCCGGCCGCGCCGGTCGCCAGGATTACGGCCGCACCATCCAGCGCGCGGCGGGTCGTCTGTTCGTCAGAGATCTCGACCGGTGTGATCTCCAGGCCGAAACGCTTCTGGATGTTGTCAGCGACCTGTTGGGCCTTGCCCAACGAGCGCGATGTGATCGTCACGTGGGCGCCTTCTTTGGCCAGCAGCGTCGCCGCGCGTGTGCCCACCGGCCCGGTACCCGCGAAAATCACCGCTTTCTTGCCGACCACCGTCGTCGCGCGTATGATCTTCAAGACCGCGGCCGCGGCCGTGGTATTCGAGCCGTTCGGGTCTGCCATCACAGACACCCGTATCGGGCCGAAAAACGCGGCAGTGGCGGCTTGCAACATCTGCTCACCGAGAGGTACAGAGGAGCCGCCGATGAAGATGGCGCTATTCTTCAACGCATCACCGCCGCGCGTGAACATGGCGCCGTACACCAGGCCCGTTACATCGGCCACGGTCACCCCGCCATAACCGATGACATGGTCCACACCTGCGTCATAGGCGGTAATGGCATCGAATGAACTGGGGTGTTTGTCGCTGTCTAATTGGATCAGGATCTTCTCCATAGCTCCTCCTTCGATTTGAGTTGGTTAAAGCAGGCCCATCTCTCTGGCCTGTTTCATCCATGCATCCCAGGCGTGACTGGCCTCTTCCAGTCGGCCTGCCCGATACAATTCCTGTATGTTGCGATAGGCCTCTTGCAGGTCCCAGGGTAACAAGGCAAAGGAATCGCGAATCAGTGATCGGGCGGCCTCCAGATCTAGCTTTGCTCAGTGCTCATTCACAATACTCATGAATTCATCAAGCACCATCGCGAAACTCCCTGTCGTCTCACTCACAATTTCGGCGCGCGGATTGGTTCGGGCTGTGTTATACTTCTAATATTATTCTGTAACATTCGCGTCAGACGCGCAAATGTGAAGTTGCGGAATTTTTCCGCGTTACATGTTGTCCAGGACAGTTCGATAAGCAGAAATAAGGAGGTTCATATGCTCAGCGTTAATCGCCAGGCGGCAGCCATCGCAGCCGAAATGATCAGTCACGCGGAGGAGCTCGGCATCATCGTGACGACCTTATCTTGTGGTACCCGCGTGATTGATATCGGGCTACGGGCGCCCGGTGGGTTACTCGCCGGCCTCTACACGGCCAATCTGAGCCTGGGGGGCATGGGCCGGGTAGGATTTCAGTCGCTCGACTACGGCGACTTTGCTTTACCCGGCGTAGTTATTGCCGTGGATCGGCCCGAAATCGGCTGTATGGCGGCCCAGTACGCCGGTTGGGGCATCCGCAAGCCCAACTTTTTTGCCATTGGCTCGGGCCCGGCACGAGCGCGGGCACGGGTGGAGGCCCTGTTCGAGCAACTGGATTACCGGGACGACGCGGACGTCGCCGTGCTGATTCTCGAGGGCCAGACCATACCCGACGATCTGATAGCCGAGCATATCGCTCGCAAATGCCGCTTGGATCCGGCTGCGCTGACGTTGATCATGGCGCCGGCCGCGTGCCTGGGCGGCCTGGTTCAGCTTTCGGCGCGGGCTGTCGCTACCGGCATGCACAAGATGTTCAAACTCGGCTTTGACGTACGCCAGGTGCTGCATGGCTATGGCGTGTGTCCAATCGCGCCGGTCGTGCCCGACGAAAACCTGGCATCTGCCCTGGCCAACGATTGCGTGCTCTATGGCGCACGTATCCACTACACAGTTCGGGCGGACGATGCTGAGTTGGCCGGGCTGATCGACCGGCTGCCCTCGACAGCCTCGCCAGATTACGGCTCTCCCTGCGAAGAGTTATTCCGGCGCTATGAGCATTTCTACGAGATCGATCCGCTGTTGTTCTGCCCGGCGGAGATCACAATCCAGAATATGGTGAGTGGCCGAAGCTTCCACGCCGGTCGAACTAACCCAGCCGTCCTTCGAAAGTCTCTGCTCCGCGTTTAGGTCGGTCTGTAAATTAAGACAACATGCGGGCTGCATCCACTCGTGAATGCGGGATGCGTCCCGCATGTTGTCGGCCGGCAGGCGAACAGACTGCAGTCCGTTCACCTGCTAATGTCGGTTAGACAGCCTCGTCCCAGTTGCAGTAGCCCTTGGCGCCGGCGCCGATGCCAGTAACCATGGGTACATTGCGCTTGAGCAGCGAGGTTACCGCGCAATCCTTGCACGTGCGGGCCGGCGAACCGGGTTTGTCCGGCGTCAGGGCAATGATGTTGGTCATCAAGGTGGCCGTGACGCACTCCGTGGTCAGGAAGCACGGGTAGTCCGCCAGAGTCATCAACGCCGCGAAGCGCTGCGTGATGGCGCAGGCCGGATAGGTGTAGCGCTGCGGGTTAGCGACGACTTCGTTGTTGTCAATAGGCGAGAGGTCGACGGGGATGCCCTTGATCTTGCCACCATCGCCCTTGGGCGTGATATCCAGGATCTGCTCGCCGCGCAGCAAGATGTCCATGAAGTCAACGTTGTGCAGTTCATCCGCCGCACCGCGCTTCGGGTTCATGACCACATAGTTGTGGAAGCGCTTGGTCAGCAGATCGATCACCATGGGCACGGTGAAGGCATCCTTCCACAGGATGTAGGCGACCGCGCAGGCGCCGGCGCCGGTGGCGACGCTCAGCACATCAAAGGGGCCCTTGAACGCATCCATCTCCAGGCCACGGCGCAAGGTATTCTCGTACACCCCGGTCACGGCCTTGTAGATGTTGAACACCATGTCGTCCTTGAACATATTGAAGGTTGCAGGCCCCAGGTGATGCCCCACATCGCCCACGCAGTAGGCCGGCACGGTCACGATGTTCGCGGGATGCACGCCCTTTTCCAGCGCGGCCAGCACATACGGCTTCAGCTGTTCCTTGTACTGCTTCATGTACTCGGCCGTATCGAAGGAGGTATGTGGGCCGTGACCGCCCAGGTTGTGGGTGAGCATGAGGTGGGTCTGCGCAGCCGCGGGCTCGCGGTAGATGAATTGCATCATCTCGAGCTCGGCCTCCTCAGCCTCTGCCAGGGTCTTGCCCGCTTCCACTGCAGCGCGGAACGCAGAGCCGATACCGTAAGAGGTGTTCATGCCCCAGGACTTCGCAGACAGGATAGTGCGCTTGTGATCCTTGGGGATGTCCATGCCGCGGAGGATGCGGTTTACCACGTTGGAGGTTGAACCGACCGAGAAGGCGAAGTCAACTACGCAGGACGGGCCATACATGCCACCGTAGATGCGGGCCGATTCACGACCCAGCAGCGCTTTGTTCTCGGCCAGGGCATCAATGAACTTCCACATTGACGTCTTGAACGCCGGGTCAGTATCGTACAAGATTTCCAGGATCGGTGGCGTTTGATAGTGCTCGACGAAGGGGTCGTCTTCAGGACGGATGGTGTTGTTGACAGAGATCTTATTCAAGATCTCATAGTGAGCGTTGACCGACTGAATGTGGAGATCGAAAACCTCTTTTGACTGGCCCTCAGCGGGCTTCATGCCGTTGACAGCGTCCACATATGGCTTGGCAGCGGTGAACACGAACGGCCCACCGCGCTTCTCGCCGATAACTTGCAGGTCGGCATCTGCCGCGGCCGACGCCTCAGCGATCATCTTCTGGAACAAGACTTTGTCTGCCATGTTGTTCTACCTCCATTGGTTGGTCATGTAATCAGCATTGATTTCGGGACTCTAAACAGTGTGAAGCTAACAGCGTCTGGCGTCAATCACCTCCTTTCGCGGGTCAAAATCGCGAGGGCACCGCGGGGTCCAGAAACTCCGGCACGTAGCCGACGAACACCGTGCCGTCCACCACGATCACCGGGCGCTCTGTCTGGCCCGATAGCTCCTGCATGCGTGCGAGGGCGCTGGGGTCGGCAGTCACATCACTGTCCTGCCACTGCACTCCTTTGCGGTCCAGGTACAGTGAAATCTGTCGGCCTTCGTTCGTCGTCGGATCCCGGTAGACCGTGATATCGGTTGGTGGCATGCATCTGCATGTCATGGCGGACCCTCAATGTCGGCGCAAAAGAGAATGGTATTTCGTTCCGTCGTCGGGGTCAAAAAACAGCCGAGCTCCCTCGGATATTTCATCCTTGGCAGCTCGGCTGTACATTGGGCAACGACGTCGCAGAATGTATTACAGCTTTGCAATCCCACGTTGCTGGGTAGCCTTCTTTGCGGGCTATATTATAGCACAGCGACATTACGCTTGTCAAGAGATTGGTTGCAATTTTAAGGGAATCTCTTGAGAAATAATTACAATTGCGACAATGCTAGTTTTGAGCCATAATTAATTACACGCGTTACGAGGATCGTGCCACCTGCTCGGGCATCCAGAAAAGTGCGCCCAATGTCGGCCAGACGCCTGGCCTCTACATCGTCCCCCGCCAGCGCATAGACCGCCGGCCCCCAAGAGCTTTGGCCTGCGCCTACAGCCCCGTGGTCGAGCCAGTGGGCCACAAGGGCGCCCGAGATGGTGTTGGCATAACGGCCGCCCTGCACGGCAGCAAAACTATCACCGACCAATTGCTGAATACGAGTCAGTGCTTCACCAAACGGGACCAGGTCGCCTTCGATTAGCGCTGGCAACATCTGCATGACAAGCAGGCGACAGATTTTCTCCACGAAACTGCCTGGCGCGCTCGGCAGTGCTTCAAATGCCTGCTTCTCGGCGTCACCGGCAAGTCCGGCCGGGGCCTCCGGGATGGCGACGACGAAACGCCAGGCGGGCGGAACCGCATGATGGAAGAGCACGGGTGGCGACCGGTGTCCGGGCCTCGCCAGCGCATGCCCGCCATCTACGACCAGCCCCCCCCGTTCAAAGGTAGCGATGCCGATGCCGGAGTGCTTCCCCCGGTCGAGCAGCCGTGCAAGCTCGGCCGGCTCGAGGTCTAGCCGGGCCAGGCGAGACAGGACCGTACCCACCGCCAGGGCCAGCCGCGTTCCGGAACCAAATCCGACATGGGGGGGGATAACCGAAAGCGCCTCCAAACGCACGGTTCCGGGTAGGGGGTGGGCAGCCAGGAAACGGCGGGCATACGCAGTGATGCGTGCCGCATCGGCACCTGTCGTTGTCACGCCCCCATCGGGTTCATCCGGCAGGTGTTCAGCCTGTAGCTTCAGGAGCGGTCGGTCAATCGCTACACCGATGCTGCCGTATAGCCGGCCGAGCTCGCCGTTCATGTCAATCAGGCCCAGGTGCAAGCGGGCGGAGGTCTCAATGAGGATTTTCATATTGCCACATCTCTATATAGCTGCGTACGCGTTGCAGCGCTTCGTGTTCGCGCTGATCCCCGGTCTTGACAACGATCGTCTCATATTGCGCCAAGGCGGCCCATACCTCGGCCTGATTGAGCAGGTGAAGCCGCGTTGCCAGGATCGTCGCCTCGATAACCGCTGCGCGCGCGCGGTTGAAGCCGACGAAGTCACGTTGCCGGCCGCGATACACGACCTTGCAGCGCAGTTCTGCCCGCTCAGGCGAATCGGTGGCCGAAACCACGCGCAGCTCACGCCAATAGCAGGCCTCTGACACGACGACGCCCGGCACGACCCTGGCAGGGAAATGGGGTAGCATGACGTCACCCAATGCGCTTTCTACGAACGCAAGCACATCATCGGTGAGGTTAGCCACCCCGCAACCGGTGGTGAGCAGGTTGCGACAAGTGTGGGTGCGCCGAAACGGCCGGATGATCAGCTCATCCTCGCCCCAGACGGCGCCCATCGGCGCAAAATTCGGCCGGCCGTTTTCGTCCACCGTGCTGAGGATCGTTTCGATGATCATAGGCCTGTCGGCAACATGTATTCGCGGCCTGAGCGGTGACTGCTGCCGATCACCAGGCGATGAAGCGGTCCATCGTCGATCCGCTCGAGCTTCCCCTGGGCTTCGATCTCCTGTCCGACATCAGCCACCTGTCCGAATAGCCCTTCGTAGGCGCAGATTTCGTGAATATCCGCCTTCGGCCCCTCCAGGATACGGACGTATTCGATGCGGTAAACAGCCGGCAAGTAAATCGCTTCAGTTGCATCAGTGATTGTTGCGCGGAGCCGACAGGTTCCAGCATCTCGGTAGAAGTGATCACCGTAGCGCTCACGGATCTCTTCATCGCTGCGGGTCGGATGAAAAGAAAGATAGCGTCGGCCCAAATAGGAAGCATAATTCCAACGTCGGGTAATCAGCCAGTCCACCTGGGCCTCAGTCAAGCCATGATGGGCCATGACGTCCCTCCGCCAACGCGCCAGGGTCGCAGCCACCACCGGCCCTATCCCCGGGATGCCGGGCCCGGTCAGCGCGCTCCGCAAACGTTCGGTCGCCGAGCGCCCGTACACGGTCAGGTCCAGATCGGAGAAGGAGGGATTATGGATGCTCAGCAGGATCGAGCCGGTGATCCCCAGGCCGGTCGGCGGGATGCCGGTCGCTGCCAGCAGGGATGTGGTCAGGGTCGCCAGCTCCTCTTCCAAGACATCGTTTGGCCACCGAAGGATCTGCGCCAGGCGCTTTTCCGGGTAATAGTAAACGGCGACCCGGTCCTGGGGGATCAGCGAAAAGCGCATATCACGCACGCGACAAGTCGCAATGTATTCCGGGTAATGGGCCTGCAGGTAGTCTAATGTCCGACTTACCTGATGCGCATGATAGTAAGCCAGCTCGCGATGGTAGATGGTGTTATCTCGCTGCCAGCGGCCCTCACGGGCTGGTGAGTACTTAAGGTAAGCCGTGTACTTGCCGGGCGAATGGAGGTAGTCAACGACACAAAAGAACATGCCCTCCACGGTCTCGATGAAATCGCGATCCTTGGGCAGGCGGCCGCCGTTCATGAGAGATACCCCCACCGCAGATGCTCTTCCTGAACGTACTTCTTGCCTAACTGCACCGCAAGGGCCGCTTTTTGTAGTTCTTTGCCGATGTAAAACGCATGCCCGGCATCGTCAATCTTCAGCTGTTCAAATAGCGCTTGGATATCGGTCCCTTTGAGGAACAGCTGACCGTTGAAGATGTAAATGTTTTCATCATCGGTGAAGATGCGAAAGTTGCGATCTCGCACCTGGGCCTGCATGGCGCGCAACTCGGCCTCAGTGTAGTGCTCATGGGGTGGATCTTTGATGGTCAGCAGTGCGTCATCCAGGTGCTTGGGCAGTATGTGGCGACTGCAGGCGTAATGCATCAGTTTGCGCGCCCGGTCTAGCTCGCGCACGGCGCCGCGCGCCCAACTGATGACCTCTGTGGCCAGCACATAATTAATGTCAAGTTCGGCGATGACGCCAGCCATCACAGCGTTGATGCCTGTGGAATCGGCATCGGTTAATTCAACCAGATTGCCCAGGCCCATCAGCATCTCTGCGTCAGGGTGACGTTGGCGGGTCTGATAAAAACGGGCCAGGGACTCCGTGAAGCCGAAGCTGATCGGATTGAGGATCGGGTCGACGATATAGGGCATCCCCAACGCGTCGAGCCTGGCCATGTTGCGCTCCAGCGATTCCAACCCCTGGTCGAAATCGGGGATGACCACGACCCGGCAGGTCAGGCGGCGCGCCAGTTCCAGGTTCTGGCTGTTGACGCTCAGGAGCATGTCCAGGCCGGCCCGGTCCGCCTCGAGGATATCAGCACTATTGAACGTGTCCAGGCTGACGGTGTAACCATCACGTTTCAGCGCGGCCACTACTTCACCGACGTTGGGGAAATTGCCTTTGACGGGACAGCCGAGGTCAATGATATCCGCGCCGCTTGCGCGGAAGTAGGCTGCGCGCGCCAGGATCTCCTCAATGCTGAGTTGATAAGCGTCAACGATTTCGGCCAGGATCCGGGCGCGATACTCGCCATAACCCTCGAGCGTGCGTTGCTGACCAAAGGCGGTCGGAATGTCTTTGAGATCCTTGGGGCCTTTCACCACCGGTATGCCCAGTTTGTCCGCCAGCCAGGCCGGGTCGCCCTGACACAGGCCGGGGATCATCACTATTTCAGCCTGCCCTGTGCTATTAAGGTGCCGGGCAATCCAGGCAGTGTCCATCAGTGCTGCAACGGAGATAGGCAGTACTGCGATCTCGTAAGAGAAGTCCAACGCCGTCTTGGCAAGGGTTGCCGCAAGGGAATCGGCCGCCAACTTGCCGGTCACGAACAGATAACGTGCCATGTGTTCCCCTCTGTAGTTTATCCCGCAACATGGGCGCCGAACGCGCGCATGTCCGGTTGCGGAATGAAATTCGCGTTACAACTTGCAGTTTCCAATCGGATGTCTCACAGGTAGCGGGCCAGGCAGTCGGTCATCGCCTCGACGCAGTCCACCACCGTGACGCCGGGGAAGCTTCTGAGGCGGGCTGTGTTTTCCAGGTCGATCGGTCGCGGATATACCCGGATCAAATCGCCGCGTGGGCCAATCGAAGTCATTTCCGATGTCAGATCGGTGGGCAACACAATGATCGGCACGCGCGATTTTCCGGCCTGCGCGAACAAATTGGATACCAGGGAATCAGAGATGCCGTAGACAAACTTGGCGACAGAGTTGGAAGTGGCGGGCGCGACCACCAGCACCCGATAGAGCCCACGGGCAAAACCCGCTACCGCGGGCGAGCTTGCTAACGTCTCGCGTCGCACACGCATCTCTGCGCTTTGCAGGCAATCCTCCACGCGATACATCTGGATCACTTCAGCGGCTGCGCGCGATAGATATACATCAACCTTGCTGTACTTCAATATTTGTCTTGCGCAATCAACCAGGAAATGACCGGCTCCGGTGATGGCCCAGGCGACCCTTTGCTCCTCCACGCGTTGCCTCCTTGAAGTGCCGCACCCAGGACTTTCTTGGGGGACTTTGATTCCAGTGTAGCATGTCTTATAATGACTGTCAATCGAAAAACCTGCGTGCGTGCGCGGGCCAGTTCTTAGAAGGGTGAGCGACTGGAAGACGGATTATGCGATTATTGGTGAGTGTCATCAACGCAAGCGAGGTAGTTGCGGCGTTGGATGGCGGTGCTGATATCCTGGACGTTAAGAATCCGGCTGAGGGTTCCTTGGGGGCCCCCGATCCGGTCGTCTTACGCCAGATTCGCGCGGCTGCGCCGAAACCTCAACCTCTCAGTGTTGCCGTCGGCGACGTGCCGGACCTGCCCGGCACCGTGGCCCTGGCGGCATTGGGCGCGGCCGCTTGTGGCGCCGACTACGTTAAGGTCGGCCTGCGGGGCCCCCAGACGGCGGCCGCGGCCGTTCAACTCCTGCGTGTAGTTCATGACGCATTGCTTGACCAGCCGGCGGTTTCGATAATCGCTGCACTGTATGCAGATGCTGGCCGGGTCGGCACACTCGACCCGCACCGCCTGCCCGGCATTGCCCAGGCAGCCGGCGCGGCCGGCTGCCTGCTCGATACGGCCGTTAAAGATGGCCGGCCGGTCTTCGATTTTCTCCCGCCAGATGCCATCGGCCGGTTGGTCGAGGAGGCGCACGAAGCAGGGCTGCTCTTTGCCCTGGCTGGGACTCTGGGGCATGCGGATCTGCCCCTGGTCCAAGACCTTGGAGTGGACATTATCGGCGTTCGTTCGGCCGCCTGTCGCGACGGTTGTCGCGCAGGACCGCTCGACGCCCGCAGGGTGAAGGCGTTACGCGATCAACTGACCATGCCCCCTTACCGTTAACGACGCAAGCGCGTCCCGCAAGTCTTTCCTGTGGCCAAGAGTTCGGCCAGGCGTTCGGGGTATCGTCCGTTGATCACCCAGCATGTCATCCCAGCTTCTAAGGGCCCGGCGAGCGCCGTCGGCAGGTAAGAGTCCACGCCGCCGCCCAAAGTGGCCAGGGCCTCCAGGCTAAGCTCAGGCCAGAGTGTGCCTCTCACTGCAGTATGTGGGTCGTGTGTATACAGACCGTCCACGTCTTTCAGTAAGATGAACTGCGGGGCGGCCACCTGTCCGGCGATCCAGGCGGCCAGGCTATCAGAAGTCACCTGCCAGGAATTGGGCAACGGATCCGCCTGGATCAGGAGCGCAGATGGTAGCAAGATCGCCAGACGGCCGGCAGCAGCCACCTGCCTGGCCATGCCAAAATCCTGCACCGCCATGCTGTGAGATACACGGTCAGCCAGCAGGTAGCCGTATTGATCCATCGCCAGCAGCGCCATGCGATGCGCTGCCACTTCGCTCAGAGCGTACCGGTGATAATGCTCACGCACCACATCGGCAAACGCGCCACCTCCTGGCACCAGCAACAGCCGGTAGCTGCGGGCTAGATCTTCCAACAGCGCGGCCAGGTTCACCAGGTCAGGGGTGCGACTCAGGCTGCCGCCGAGCTTGAGGACCGCGTCGAACCCGTTTGCGTCACTGGCCATGCGGATCGCCTGTTAATTGCTGAGCCAGCAGATTCGCGACAGCCCAACTCGGCGCCCCGATAGACGCATCCCGTCCCCAGCTGGCAGCGAAATCTAGCACGCGCAGGCCCAGCCGCCGGCCAGCTTCCTGCGCGAGGAACGCGCCAAGTCCAAGCGGCAGGAGCGGCAGATCTTTGTGCTCGCTCAGTCCCGATATGACCTGCGCGATGCCCCGGGTGATCTGTTCTACCTGACGGTTGTGGATGTAGCGTGCGATCGCGTCAATTTCGGCCGGGGTTAATTGCTCATCATCCGCACAGACGATGCGGGCCAGGCGCCTGCGTGCACCGGCTGGGGTGACCGGCCGGCCATCAGGCGTGGGGCAGGTATACTCTTGCGCGGTGAGCAGGCCCAACACGAGATGGACATCGCCGCTGATGGCAAAGTACTCGGATGCCACCGGGCACAGCCTGCCGCCGACCGGCACAGCCTGCACAATAGCGGAGGTATGCGTGCGCACTGCGCCGGTGTAAATCAGTTCACCGGCCTGGAGGCGAGTGAGGTCCGTGCGCCCCCTGGCGGCGATCCGGCCGCTGCGGATCGGGATGATGTCACACGTGGTGCTGCCGATGTCCACCAGGAGGCAGTCGGGATATTGGTGGGCCAGCCACAAAGCCGTCGCCAACCAGTTGGTGGCTGCAAAGTCAAGCGGCCGTTGACGCGCGTCACCCAATGGTGCCAAAGCCCCATCTACGCCCAGGACATAGATCTGGCCGGCGGGGAAGGTAGTCGCCACGCTGTCCAAAACAAAGAGCACGCCCTCGCGTTTGTTCTCGAACACATCCGACAGCTCAGCGGTCATGGTGAGGGCCATGTGGGCGGGTACTGCGTCGGTCACTGTAGCCAGGGCGGCCTGCAGGATTTCTGGCAGACGTTCTCTGGCGCGCCAGATCTCGAACGGCAGGCTTGTGGTCCTGGCTGCCCGCGTTTCGTCGCAGGAGAGGAGGGTCACCTTGACATTGGCGCCCCCTACATCCCAACCGATCACCGTGTTCACGTGACCTCCTCCAGGTGTACCTTACCGTCCTTGCTGAAAACTGCACGGCCGCGCAAGGGGATGGCGTCGGGCAATCGGTCCTCCACGCAAGCCTGCCAGATGACCTGGGCCAGGTTGGCCCTGGCGACGTGGCGCAAACCGACATAGGCGGTCGTCAGCCGCGGGTTGATTTCGATTGCCCAGGCGCTCGTTCCCGCCAGCACCAGATCAACGCCCACGTAGCCACGCAGTCCTGGCAGGGCGGCCACGGCCGCCCCGGCCACAGCCATCGCGTTCTCTGCAGCGGGGTGCGCCAGCGGCACAACCCCGCCACGATAGCAGAACGGCTGTCCCCGCACGATCTCCTGACCGTTGAGGCTCAGCGCCAGGGCATTGCCGCCCGCAACAAGCAGCGCGATGCTGGCGTCCTTGCCTGCGATGTAGCGTTGGAGTAGAATCGGTTGCTGGGCGGCGCCCTCCGTTGCCAGGCGCAGCGCAGGTTCCAGGTCTTCCGGGGCAAAGACGAGCGAGACACCTGCACAGCCCGCTCCGTCGGCCGGTTTCACCACCAGAGGATAGCCGAGCGCATCAGCAACCGGATGAGCATCTGCGGCAGGGGCCCGGCGGGTCAGTGGGGTGGGCACGCCTGCCGCCTGCCACCGTTGGTAGCACGCCCACTTGTCGCCGGCCCACTCGACCGCTAACGGGCTGGATCCCATCAGACGAACTCCTGCGCCCAACACCTGGCGACTTAACCGGGCCAGCACGCCGTCGGTTTCGGGCGCGATGATGAAAGCCGCGTCACAACGGGTCAGCGCGGTGCTCAGTGCCGCCTCGCCCTGGCCAGGCGCCACCAGGAGGGTTTCGTGGGCGGGCAATTTCAGGTCGGCCAGACGGCGGTCGAGGATGATCAATGTGCGAACTTGCCCCCAGGCCGCGCAATCGGTCAGAAAGGCAGCCAGCATGGCTGCCCCTTCAGCGGCCATCTCCGTGGGCCAGGCTGCGCTGCTGCCGCTGCTGAGGTGTTCATAAACCAACAACCAGGAGACTGTCGCCATGCGCATCATTCCGGTGATGGATTTGCAGGGTGGGATAGCGGTTCATGCGGTGCGCGGAGAACGTTGGCGCTATCGGCCCCTGATGGGTGTGCTGGCCCCGGGCGGCGACCCGTGGGCTTTGGTCCAGGCCTTTAGCCAGGAGTTGGGCTTGGCTGAAATGTACATTGCTGATCTGGACGCCATACAACAATGTGGCAGCCATAGCACGCTGATCGCCGGGCTCGCCCGACGTTCAGGTTTTAAGATCATGGTAGATGCAGGAACCGGGAACGCGACCCAGGCCAGCCAGCTCCTGGCGTTAGGGGTACACAAAGTGGTCATCGGCTCAGAGACACTGGCCAACCTGGATGAGTTGCGCGTCATGCGTCTGCGCCTGCCGGCCAACCAGGTCGTGTTCAGTCTCGACATGCGGGCGGGCAGCCTGCTGGCGGGCTGTCCGGAGCTGGGCGCCCTGGGCCCGTGGGAACTGCTTGACCGGGTCTACGACAATGGTTGGCGAGAAGTGCTCATGCTGGACCTGGCACGTGTCGGCTCAGCATCTGGCCCTGATCTGGCCCTGATCGCTGCTGCGCACACTAAGCACCCGGATTTGGCGTTATTGGCGGGCGGCGGTGTGCGCGACTTGACCGACCTCCTGAAACTACATGAAGCAGGCGCGGCCGGCGCGTTGGTGGGGACGGCATTGCACGAAGGCGCGCTCGGCCGGCAAGACATTATGGCATTGACGCGGTTGTGAACATAGCCTCGCCGGGTCGTCAGAACTGTCAGGGTTGGCCGGGCAAATCTTCAGACTCCTGGCTATACCACGCAGTTTGCCCCGGCGCCTCCTCGACACCAACGCTTAGCCGGCCCCCTTTGGCAGCCAGTGACGAGCTGATCTGCTCTTTCAGCAAGCCGCAAATATACTCTGCCAGTCGCTCGGCCGTCACGTTATCCAGCGGCAGCGGCAATACGTCGCAACTGGGGAAGACATAGCGGCGGTCACCGTAAAGGATTTCCCAGTGGCCTTCGCTCTCCCTTGTCACAAAGTGACCGTTGTGTAGCGGCAACAGGAAGCGGTGATCCAGGGTCTCGCAGATATTCCGTAGGGCACGCTTCAATGCTCCGAAGTCAATCACATACCTGTCTGCGCTCAGGGGGCCCTCGACAATGGCCGAGACGCCATAGTTGTGCCCATGCAGGCGTTCGCACTTGCCACCCATCGTGATGAAATGAGCCGCGCCGAAACGCAGGTTTCCCCCTTCGACGATTACTTTGAATCCCATGTGTGCTGCTCCAACCATTCCTGAAGAGTCGTATACCGGGGCGGTTCCTGGCATTCTCGTAGATCGCCACGCAGTTCGCCCAGGGTGCCATACCGCTCAGCGAACGCGTTATGCTTGTGAATTCCTTCGAAGTTGACTTGCTTGGCCAAAACGAACGTGTCATCCGGCAGTTCGGCAAAGCGTTCTATGGTGCTGCGTAGCATCTCGCGCACCACGTCTTCCACAAAGCGGGGATTTCGGTGCGCCTTATTGACGACGAAAAACTCGTCGGGGCGCTTGAGCCGGCCATACGTTTCAGCGCTCATGGAGGTCTCGACGATCTCCACCAGGTCTTCCGCCCGAATCGGGCTGGCTGATCCGATCAACAGGGTACCGCGGCCCCGTTGGTTGTGCGAGGCGATGGGAATGACCTTCAGCACGCGCTCCGCCTGCTCTGCCGTGAATCCCTGCTCCATGAGCAGGCGGTGCGAATGTTCCCGCACCATTTCCTGCGCGCACGGGCAGACCGTCATACCCTCGGCCTCAACGCCGACGACGTGTCGCGTCCCTGCGCCTGTGCTGACAGCGATGCTGACCAGGTTGTAGAGCTCCTGGGATTTCCGCCCCGACAGCGGGGCGAACTTCGTAACGGGAAAGATAGCACGTACATGCGCTTCAGCACGCCTGGCTTCCTGGCGAGTGATCACCTGGCGTGTGATGCGTTCCGTCAGCGTCTCAATATCCGGCGCGCGCTCCAACGCTACTTCGTCGGCCGTCTCTTCGAGCACATCGCTGAAGCGTGACATGTGTACACCCATCCTGTCACGGCTCAGATCGGCGAACAGATCGATCTCGGCATAGAACAGGTTTTCCTCGCTGCTGCGCGCTATACGAATGATGCGTCGTAGCCCGGTGATGCCGACGCGGGTCAAGCCCAGTGGCACCGCCGGTGCGGTCTTTTGCACATCAAAGTTGGGTTGCAGGTCCAGGCTGCCGGCAAAGACGAGCCTTTCCGGCCGCTCCAACCGCGCAAGCAGTTCGCTTACGGTGGCCTTCAGGCCGGGATGCACCGCATCAGGCGCGATTTCCGCCAGGGGCACGAGAACGAAACCCCGCTCGTGCATGCGGGGGTGTGGGATCGTGAGGCCGGGCGTGGCCAACTGGAGATCATCGTAAAGCAGAATGTCAATATCTATCGGCCGCGGGCCGTCGCGAAAGTTTGTTTCCCGCCCCAGGCGCTTCTCGATCTGCTTGAGGAAGACGATGAGTTCCTCGGGGGGCAAGTCCGTGCTGATGCGACAAGCCATGTTGAGGAAGTCGGGTTGGTCCAGGTAACCGACCGGTTCTGTCTCGTAACAGGCCGAGACCTGCTCGATAGTTGCTTGCCGGCGGATGTGTTGGAGCGCCTGAGCGAGATTGCTTCGCCTGTCCCCAAGATTAGCGCCCAGGCCGAGATAGACTTTATGTTGCTGCTGTACCATCGTCAACCATCTTTCACGGACCTGCCACTTGAAACTCAGGCAGGGACTCGTCGTCACTGACGTTCCAGGGCCGTTCCAGGTCTGGGTGAAGTCGAGCGCAATTATACTTCCTCTGAATAACCGTCGTCAAGTCGGCAAGTGGGTGCCGTAACCATTTCCGCCCTTGAACGTCACTTGAATTGTAACAAATCTATCATATAATGGACTTATCCAGGCGGATGTCTTATTGGGAGCCAGAAGGAGGCGTAGATGTCCCAATTCAAGCGTAAAGATCAGGGCGGTTTTGAGACTTCAGACTTTCCCACCACAACCGAGCCGGAGCATGCTGTGGCGCCTGATTTCAGCGCCCTTGAACCACAAAGTGGCTTTTCTGTGGAAAACCTTGGCGGTGCTCAGGTGGCCCCCGTGCGCGAGCCGGAGTCGCTCCTGCCTCGGGCCGAGAGCCCGGCCAAACAGGGGGAAGAGCCTCGCCGCGCGCCCGCGAAAGTCGAGCCGGCCGAGGCGGGCCCGGCCAAGAAGCGCTACTACAGCCCCAATGAAGTCATGCGCAAGAAGGGCTGCATCGGCTGCGGCGGCATGGTCCTGGCCATGCCGTTCCTGGTCACGGCGATCGGCATCGTGATCGCGATCCTGTAACCACAAGGAGAAAGTATCATGCTCGGATTCATCGCTTCGTTGATCGTCACGATCATCATTGTCGCTATCGTGGAGCGGGTGTCCAAGACCAACCTGCCCTACGGTTGGCTCGGCAACATCGTGGCTGGCTTCATCGGCGGTTTCATCGGCCAGATCGTGCTGGGCCAGTGGGGCCTCTCCATCGCTGGCGTGTACATCATCCAGACGTTCCTCGGCTCCCTAGCCTTCATCTTGATCACCAAGTGGGTCCTGGGCAAGTTGGGCAAGGGGCGGCATTAGTAACACACATTTCTGGAAGGAGAATCTATCTCATGGCAGAACCCAAATCGTTGTTGGATCGCATTGGCGACGCCCTAAAAAGCGAGGCAGAACAGAAAAAGGAAGCCGTCAGCAAGGCTGCCGAAGTGGTCAGTGCTGCGCCAGCGCAAGCCCAGAAGGAAGTTGCACCCAGCGTCCAGGTCTTAGAAGCTAAGGCGGTTGAGGCACAAAAAGCTGCGGTAGCAGCGACCCAAAAGCTTGAAGCTCAGGTTGCTGACCTGCGCGTGAAGCTGGCGGAGAAAGAAAATGCGTATGCCCAGAAGAGTGGCGAGTTGGTGGCCAAGGAGCGCGCCTGGATGACCGAGAAGCGCACTTTCGTTGCCAAGGAGCAGGAATTGACCGCGAAAGTGGCCGAGTTAGAAGCCGCGCTGAAGCAGGCCCAGGAAGAAGGGGCAACCCTGCGCGAGCAGGCCCTGGCAGCCACCCGATCCGTGGCAGCTGCCCCCGCGCCGGCGCGCGCCTACACGGTGAAGCCGGGCGACAGCCTCAGCGCCATCGCCAAGTCCGTTTACGGCAACGCGGCCCGCTGGCCAGAGATCTTCGAGGCCAACAAAGACATCATCAAGGATCCGAAACTGATCCGCCCCGGTCAGGAATTGCGTATCCCCTAACCTCGGTCTGACCGAACAAAACGGCGCTGACTGATCCGATCAGCCAGCGCCGTTTCGCGTGCGCCTCTTTCGACGCGACACCGTTGAACGCGCGTGTGGGGCGGTCCCCACACCGCCCCACACACTCACCACATCTCAAGGAGGAGAAATCTTGCTGATAGTATCTTGTTTACCGCACCGCAGTCCGCTGCAGCCGCAGCCCACCGCCGATGATGACCAATACAGCACTCAGAGCGACCAGGATCCACAGCGGCAGGGTGGTTGCACCCGTTGTCGGTAAGACGGCTGGCGCAGCAGTCGCGTCCACACTCGGCACCGCCATCAGCGCAGGCGTGCCACCAGCCAGCCCCATCGCGAAGACGGTGTAGATGGCGCCGACATTCAACGCCAGGCCAGGAACTTCCAGGGCAACCGTGTTGGTGCCAGCCAGGCGCACTTCCAGGTCATAGGTCGCAGCATCCACCGGCAGATAGTCACCTACACCCTTGAACGCCACATTGCTAAAGAGAACCGGCCCACCCTTCACTGCGATATCCACGGCCGGGGCATCAGGCGAAGCATGGACGAAACGCACGTGCGCTTTACCCGCGGCCGGGGCGCTGTTGTTGTCAACCAGCACCAGAGGCTCGATGTTTGCCAACTGACCCACAGCAACGACAGTATAGTCTTTGTCAGCCTCAAGCCCAAGAGTCGCCGAAATCACAACCGGGGTGGTGGCGCCAGTCGGAACCACCTTGACCTGGTATTCGCCAGCCGCCAGGGACGCATAATTGGTGATGCCCTTGAAGGGCGCACTGCTGAATGCGACGCCATCGTTCACAAGCACATCCACAGCCGGCGCGTCAGGAGACGCATGAACTACACGGACACGCGGGCCCGCCGCAAAAGCGCTGGTCGCGCTCAACAGCAACCCACCGACAATCGTCAGAACCAACAATCCACGAAACACACGACTCGTTTTCACTGTACTCTCTCCTGTTTCAAAGATATTACGCTCGCATTAGCTGCAAACGTTGTGCGATTGATAATCGTATTATAATCTTTGCATCATGTTTGTATAGTGTTTTGTCTTCCAATTCAGTTTTCTGCGGACAGAAGATCATTGCGATCCGCGCGGCCTTGTGTTACAATTTCGCCCGGTTAAGTCAAAGGTGGACCTGTCAGGGCGGGCGCAAAGCCCTGCGCCTACCCGGTCTATGGGAGAATCATACGTGAGACGTCGCGGCATACCCCTGTCCGTCACCCTGGCGGTGTTGATCGCGTTTTGGCTCATCTGGTCGCGGCTGCGCTTCGTGGTCTGGGTGCAGGCGTCCTTCTGGCAGATCGCGCTGCTGTTCCTGGTGTTCGCCGTGGTGATCTACCTGGCCCTGGATCACCTGCTGAACCGATCCCGTTGAGGCAGCCATGAGCGAACTACATCTGACCTCCGAAGAACAAGCCATGTTGGCCGGCGCTGCCGGGCCGGGCGTCAAGCGCGCCATGGAGATCGTGGTCGCGCTGGCGCGCATCTACGGCGCGACCGACCTGGTCCCCGTGGTCCACGCCCAGATCGCAGGCGTGTCGTACAAAAACCTGGGCGATGCCGGCGTGCAATTCCTCAGCGAGTGGGCCGACGAGGGCGCGCAGGTGTACGTCCCCACCACCCTCAACCCCATGGGGATGGAGCGCGGCAAGTGGCAGGGGTGGGGCATCCAGCCCAGCTTCGCCAACCCGCAGCTCAGCGTGATCGACGCGTTCACCAAGATGGGCGTGACCCCCACCATGAGCTGCACCCCCTACCTCTTCCCGCAGTACAAGCCGCAGCGCGGGGATCACCTGGCGTGGGCCGAGTCCAGCGCGGTCGCCTTCGCCAACTCGGTGATTGCCGCGCGCTCGAACCGGGAGGGCGGGCCCAGCGCCCTGGCCGCGGCCATCGTCGGCCGCACCGCGCGCTACGGCTATCACCTGGACGAGAACCGCCAGGCCAACTGGATGGTGGAGATCCGTTGCCCGGTGAAGTCGGTGGCCGATTTCGGCGCGCTCTCCTACACCGTGGGCAAGGCCGTGGGCAACGGCGTGCCGTGGTTCGCCGACCTGGCCGCCTGGCTCCCGCCGCTGCCGGCTGATCTCACCCTGGGCGGGCTGGCGGGCGACCGGTTGAAGACGCTGGGCGCGGGGCTGGCCGCCTACGGCGCGGTCGCGGTCTACCACATCGCCGGCTACACCCCCGAGGCGCGGGATGCCGGCGAGTCGCTGATCCGCCCTAACGCGCAGCGGCTGGTCATCGAAAGCCTCGACGACGCGTACCGCATCATGGACGCCGACCCGGACCTGCGGGTGATTGACCTGGTGACCATCGGCTGCCCCCACGCCAGCCTGACCGAGATCGAACTGGTGGCGCAGACCTTGCGCGGCAAGACCCTGGCCACGCGGCTGTGGGTCACCACCGGCGAGCTCACCCGCCAACGCGCGGCCGAGCTGGGCTACGTCCAGGTCATCGAAGCCGCGGGCGGTGAGGTCGTGGCCGACACCTGCGCCGTCGTCGCGCCCATGCGCATGTTGGACGTGCGCACCATGGCCACCAACGCGGGCAAGATGGCCTGCTACGCGCCCGTGCACAGCGGCGTTAAGATGCGGTTCGGCGAGCTCGAACAATGCCTGGACGCGGCCGTCACGGGGGAGTGGCGCTATCGTGAGTCAAATCAAGATCGGGTGTCGAGATCCGGAATCGAGGCTTCAGCCGGTCTCTCTCGGCCATGAGACCAACCGGCTAAAGCCTCGACTCCAGAACATTATCCGAACATCTATAGTACATCGGTCAAGTTATCCGCTACGTTCTTCAGCACGACAAGGGAGTCTCCATGACCAAGTACATCGCAGCCATTGACCAGGGCACCACCAGCACCCGCTGCATGGTCTTCGACCACCGCGGCGGCACGAAGGACAGATGACCGTCAACCACCTCGCATGTGATTGACGATTGACCAAGATTTATATACGATTACAGTGCTGTGTCGTTGATGCGAAATCGGTGATGGAAGTAAGCGCATGGAATACCTGGATAAAATCATCTGTGGTGACTGCGAGCAAGTTCTCAAACAATTACCGAGCGACTCGATTGACTTGATCTTCACTTCTCCGCCCTATGCCGATCAGCGGAAGCACACGTATGGCGGCGTGAAGCCGGACGAGTACGTCGCATGGTTCCTACCGAAGACAGCGGAGTTTCTGCGCGTGCTCAAACCGACCGGCACTTTCGTGCTGAACATCAAGGAGCGCGTGGTGGATGGCGAGCGTCACACCTACGTCATCGAACTGATTTTAGCGATGCGCAAGCAGGGCTGGCTGTGGACCGAGGAATTCATGTGGCACAAAAAGAACTCGTACCCGGGCAAGTGGCCCAACCGCTTTCGCGATTCCTGGGAGAGATTGCTGCAATTCAACAAACAGCGCGCGTTCAAGATGAATCAAGAAGCTGTCATGGTGCCGGTCGGCGATTGGGCCAAAGACCGGCTCGCCAAACTCAGTGAAACCGACAAGATCAGAGATGAATCCAGGGTTGCTAGCGGGTTCGGAAAGAACGTCTCCAATTGGCTCGGCCGCGAGTTAGTGTATCCAACCAACGTCATTCACATGGCGACCGAGTGCTCGAATCGCAATCACAGCGCGGCTTTTCCGCTTGAGCTGCCGGATTGGTTTATCAAGCTCTTCACTGATGTAGATGACATCGTTCTCGATCCTTTCTGTGGCTCGGGAACAACCGCGCTCGCTGCCGCGCAGCTCAAACGTCATTATGTCGGCATTGATATCAGCGATGAGTATTGTCGGCTTGCGGAAATCCAGTTACCGCAACGGCAGCCACGTTTACTGGAAACGCCCGAAGTCTACGAAACGAGGACGACCGAATGAATGCCCTTGATCTCGATGCTGTCCGCCAATACGTCAACGAGAATATCCAGTATTTTCATGATCGCAAGATCGCTTCGCTGAAGGAGCTTACACTGAATCGGCTGCTTCAAAAGAATCCGTATCTGTTCAAGGCGAAGAACATCAACTGGCCCCCAGATTTGATCAAGGCCCTTCTGGAAGCGTTTTTGTCATCATCGGAAGAGAAGCTGTTCGGGGACTTTTTGGAAGGTCTGGCTGTCTTCGTGGCAGGACAGACCTGTAATGGGCACAAGTCGGCGGCGCAGGGCGTTGACCTGGAGTTCATCAATCATGGTACGCATTACGTCGTTTCGGTAAAATCAGGCCCGAACTGGGGCAATAGCTCGCAACACCGAAGGCTGGCCCAGGACTTGCGCGATGCCGTGACACGCGTCAAGCAGTCGAGGACCACGCTAAAAGTGCAGCCTGTACTGGGAATATGCTACGGGAAGACGCGTTCGCGTCATACAGCCGATGGCTATTGGAAGGTGGTCGGTCAGAATTTCTGGTATCTCATCAGTGAGAATCCAAACCTCTACACGGACATCATCGAGCCGATAGGCCATCGTGCCCAGGAGCATAATGAGGCCTTTCTGAGACAGCGGGACAAAGTCGCCCTCGACTTCGTGCTGGAATTCGTTGAACGTTTCAGCGATCAAGGGCAGGTTGATTGGGTCAAACTGATCGAACACAACAGCGGTAACTTTGATCCAACCGACTTTTTGGAGCACTAACTCAGCAGCAATCCACCATCGCTATGCACGAAGGAGCCAGGATGGGAGCTTTGAGCGAATGCGGAACTGCAGGCATTGGCCAAAGGGATGCTGGCAGCGCCTCACCAACAGCGTCTCAGCCGCCGCGCTGCTGCGCGACGCCGGCCTGCGGGCCGAGGTCTTCGCCGACTATCGCCGCCTGAAGTGGACCAAGCTGCTGCTGAACCTGCCCGCTAACGCGCAGTGCGCCATCCTCGACTGGCCCCCCGCCCAGGTGATGGCCGATCCCCTGGCCGCGCGGCTGGAAGCGCGAGCCTGGCAGGAGGCGCTGGCAGTGGCTGCCGCGCTGCGCGTGCGGCCGGTGTCGCTGGCGGGCTACCCGGTCGGCCTGATCGCGCCCCTCGCCCGCCGCCTCCCGCCCGACTGGCTGGCCGCGGGCCTGCGCCGATTGGTCGCCGGCGGCCGCGGCAGCAAGATGCCGTCGTTCCACATCGCCCTGGCCGCCGGCAAACCCTCCGAGGTCGGCTGGCTGAACGGCGCGGTGGCCGCCCACGGCGCGCGGCTGGGGGTCCCCACCCCGGTCAACCGGGCGCTGACCGATGTCCTCACCGCGTTGACCCAAGGTCATGAGTCGCGTGCCGCCTGGCGCAGCCGGCCGGAACGCCTTGCCCAGGTCGCCTGATCAATTTCCCGAGAACGCCGCACATCATCCACCCGCGTCTGCCATCGGGTGGGGATTCCCCGCGGGCGCGGCCTGGCGCCCGTCCACTTCACCGCGCGCCGTTCCACCCCGGCATCCACCTGCTCCGATTTGACAACTCCTTACAGTATCATTATACTAACAGCAACTTTACATTGGCTATAAATTTATAGAGGATGCAACATGACTCTATCCCTGCGAGACGTGAAACGCTCCCTCACCGAGCAGACCATCGTGGAAAAGGCGTTGACGCTCTTCAAACAGCACGGTTACGCCAAAGTGTCCGTCCGCCAGATCGCCAGGGCCGCGCTGGTGAGCGAGAAGACGGTCTTCAACTACTTCCCCTACAAAGAGTTGATCGTCGTGGCTGGCGCACAACCGGGCCTCACCAGCTTCATGGACGCCATCCAGCAGCAGATTGATGAGATCGTAGAGCCCACCGAGGTGCTGCGCAACTTCGGCACGCGCCTGGCCGAGTGGTGCGTTGCCGAGCCCGAGGCGGCGCCCATCATCATCTCGGAGCTCCTCACCTCCGATGCGGAGCGGCTGGCCGCGGCCATGCGTTACGTGCCGGACTTCTACGGCCCCACCCGCACCGTGATGACCCTGGCCCGCGCCCAGGGCAAGCTGCGGCCGGAGATCAGCGTGGAGTACGCCACCGACTTCTTCCTCAGCAACGTGCTGAGCGTGCTGCGCTCACATCTCTCGACCGGTCAATTCGAACGGCTGACCCCGATGCTCAATGCGATGT
>DAOUAT010000506.1:0-10610 GCA_034433275.1 Anaerolineae bacterium | reverse complement strand
CTCTTCAGCGCGGGCCGGCCGGCCGAGTGGCGCAACCGGTTGATCTGGGGCGACAAGAAGTACGTGCTGCCCGCGCTGCTCGAGGAGTTCGCGGGGCAGGTGGATCTGGTGTACATTGATCCGCCGTTCAATGTGGGCGCGGATTTTTCGTACCAGATGGCGATAGAGGGTCAGCAATTTACAAAAGAGGCGAGTATCATAGAGCAGAAGGCCTATCGAGATACTTGGGGACACGGTACGGATTCGTACTTGCAGTGGTTTTATGAAACGGTTTTTCTTTTGCGTGAATTATTGACTGAAAAGGGCAGCATCTATATCCATCTTGATTATCACGTAGGGCACTATGCCAAAGCCGTCTGCGATGAGGTTTTCGGACAAGACAACTTTCGGAATGAGATTGTCTGGAAACGATCGTTACCGCATAATGATCCAAAGAGGTATGGAGCAATCCACGATATCTTGCTCTTCTATACCAAAAGCCAAACCTACACATTTAATCAGGGTTACACCGAGCAGTCTGATGAGTACAAGGCCTCCCACTACACGTTGCAAGATGCGGATGGCCGAGTCTACAGGTTGCAATCTCTTTCGGCGTCTGGTCCAGGCCCTGCGCGCCGATTCGGAGATAAAGTCCTTGAACCGCCGATGGGAACCCACTGGCGGTTCTCGCAAGAGAAAATAGATCAGCTTCTTGCCGAAGGAAAGATTGTCTTCACGAAGACAGGAACACCTAACTTTAAAAGATATCTTGATGAATCAAGAGGATCAGCGCTCCAATCCATCTGGACTGACGTGAACCCGGTGAACTCACAGGCCATTGAAAGGCTTGGTTATCCAACTCAGAAACCAGAAACCCTTCTTAAACGTCTTATTGAGGCCTCCTCCAACGAAAACGACCTGGTCCTCGACTGCTTCTGCGGCAGCGGCACCACCGCGGCCGTGGCCGAGAAGCTGAACCGCCGCTGGATCACGTGCGACCTGGGGCGGTTCGCCATCCACACGGCGCGCAAGCGGCTGCTGAGCATCGAAAACGTCAAGCCGTTCGTCGTCCAAAACCTGGGCAAATACGAGCGCCAGGCGTGGCAGGCGGCCGAGTTCGGCGGGCCGGAGCGCGCCGCGGCCGCGGTCGCCGCCTACCGCCGCTTCATCCTCGACCTCTACGGCGCGCGGCCGCTGACGGGCTACGCGTGGCTGCACGGCCTCAAGCACGGCCGCATGGTACACGTCGGCGCGGTGGATGCGCCCGTCTCCCCCGGCGACGTGACGCAGATCGCGCTGGAGTTCCGCAAGGCGGTCGGCGCCGGCGCGGACGCGCCCGGCGTCAGCGCGGTGGATGTGCTCGGCTGGGACTTCGCGTTCGAGCTCAACGAGGTGGCGAAGCAGCAGGCGGCCGCAGCCAACATCGCCATGCGCTTCCTGCGCATCCCGCGCGAGGTGCTGGAAAAGCAGGCGGTGGAGCAGGGCGACATCAAGTTCTTCGAGCTGGCCGCGCTGGCGGTGGAGATTCAGAAACCTGTCAGGTCTGCCAGACCTGACAGGTTTGAGGTAGCCCTCACCCTGACCGACTTTGTCATCCCGCCCGACGACGTGCCCGCGGATATTCAGAAGGCCATTACCCACTGGTCGCAATGGATTGATTACTGGGCGGTGGACTGGGACAACCAGGGCGATACGTTCCACAACATGTGGCAGGCCTACCGCACGCGCAAGGACAAATCGCTGCTGTTGAAGGCCAGCCATCAGTACGAAGCGCCGGGAACCTACCGGGTGATGTTCAAGGTGATTGACATCCTGGGCAACGACACGACGAAGACGCTGATGGTGGAGGTGGGGGGATGATCAACGAGGTTCGCATCAGCCATTTCAAACGCTTCGAGGCGGACGAAGTGATTGACGTATCCGGCGACGTCGTCTTATTGGCCGGGCCGAACAACTCCGGCAAGAGCACTGTGTTACAGGCGCTCGCCGCCTGGAACCTGGGGATGCAACGCTGGCTGGCGGAACGGGGTGAGCGCCCATCGCAGAAGCGGATCAGCCTGACGGTGGATGAGTTCACCGCCGCACCGGTGCGCGAGATGAACCTGCTGTGGCGCAATCGCCGCACGGCGGATGCGCGGCGCACCGAGACTGGCAAGCCAACCACCAAAGCGCGCCCCATCATCATCACCGTGAGCGGCAGCGATGCGCAAGGTGCGACCTGGACGCTGGCGATCGAGCTGCTATACGCCAACCAGAAGTTGGTCTATGCGCGCCCGGTGAATCCAGATCGCCCCGATGACGCTCCGGTCATTCCGCCGCAGGCCAAACAGGCGCAGATCGTCCATATCCCGCCGTTTTCGGGCCTGGAAACTGAGGAACCATTTCGCGCTGCGGGGTATCGTGATCGGCTGATCGGCCAGGGGCGACCGGGCGAGATCGTGCGCAATCTGCTGTGGGAAATCTGGCAGCAGCGGGATCAGGCAGCATGGAAGGCGCTGGTCAAAGACATCGAAGACCTTTTTGGCTACACCCTCTTGCCGCCGGTCTACAACGCCACCAAACAGGCTTTCATCATCTGCGAATATCGCCCGCGCAGCACGGTGGGTGCGCCCGTGGCCAGGCTGGACATCGCCAGCGCGGGGAGCGGTTTCCACCAGGTTTTGCTGCTGCTGGCGTTTTTCTACGCCAAGCCCGCCACCGTGCTCTTGCTCGACGAGCCGGATGCGCACCTCCACTTCATCCTCCAGCGCGAGGTGTTCAACCGCCTGCGCGCCGTCGCAGCGGAGCGTCGCTGCCAGCTCATTGTGGCGACCCATGCCGAGGCGCTGCTCGATGATACCGAACCGACGGGCATCCTCTCCTTTTTCAAGAAACCACACCGGCTGCAAACGCGCAAACAGGTGCAAGACCTGCGGGCGGCCCTCCATCGGCTATCCAGCACCGATCTGCTGCAGGCCGATCATGTCGGCGCAGTGCTCTACCTGGAAGACGACTCGGACGCCCGGCTGTTGGGCGAGTGGGCCGGCTTGCTCCACCACCCGGCGGAACGTTTCTTCAAGTTTCCCTATATCTACGCCCTGGGTGGCGCCGGCGAGTTGAGCGAAGCCAAACGGCACTTCCTGGCGCTCAACGTTGCATTTCCCGGCATCCACGGGCTTTGCCTCCTCGACCGCGATCGCGGCGCCGGGCCGGAAGCCCAGGACTTCCCCGGCGGCCTGCGCTTGCTGCGCTGGAATCGCTACGAGATCGAAAACTACCTGTTGAATCCCCTGCTCATCAAACGGTTTCTGGCGCAAAACTATCTCGTTGCGCCGGCCGATCCCGACCAGCCGGCGCTGCCGATGGTGGCCCCCGAAACCATCGAACAGGATCAGGCGACGGTTGACCAGGAATTTGCGCGGCAAGGGTTGGCCGGCCTTGACCCCCTGAGCGATGATATCCAAATCCTGCGCGACCTGAAGGCGAGTGAGTTGGTGGTGTCCATCCTGGGCAAGACCGCGCGCCGCCTTCCCAAACGCGACCTGTACTTGATTGCGCGGGTGATGCGCCCCGACGAGGTTCATCCTGAAATCATCGCAAAGCTGGATCAAATCGCCGCCATGCTCCCGCCGGAGATGGCAGATCAGCCAGCCGAAAACCACGCCGACGATCCATCGGATGGGGAGGAGACCTGATGCCCCGCCGCGTTCGCGCAGACGCCCCGCAGCCCAGCCTCCTCGAGCCCGCGCTCAAAACTGCACCCTGCGTCCCCGCGATCCGTGAGGCGGTGCGCAGCTGGGCGGCCAGCGGCCACCAAGGCGTCACGCCCACCACCCGCGTCCTGCTGAACTACTGGTTTCGCGCCGACCATCGGCTGCCCAACGGCGAGAAGTTCGCCTATTACCCGTTCCAGCGCGAGGCGGTCGAGACGCTGATCTACCTCTACGAAGTCGCCAGGATCCGCCGGCACGCGCCGATGATCGAGACCTTCGCCAGGTCGGCCACGCAGCTCGGCGGGCCGCTGCGCCTGCTGCAATACGACGACTTCCCGCGCTACTGCCTGAAGATGGCGACCGGCAGCGGCAAGACCAAGGTGCTGAGCCTGGCCGTCGCCTGGCAATACTTCAACGCGGTGCTGGAAAACGACGCCGAGTACGCCCGGACCAGCCTGATTATCGCGCCGAACGTCATCGTCTTCGAGCGGCTCAAGCTCGATTTCGGCGGCGGCCGCATCTTCCGCGCCGACCCGGTCATCCCGCCGGAGTTGAAGCTGTATTGGGACGTGGAATTCTACATGCGCGGGGATGGCGAGCGCGCCAGCTCGCAGGGCGCGCTCTACCTGACCAACATCCAGCAGCTCTACGAACGCGACGACGCAGCCAAGCAGAACGGCGAGCCGGACATCATGACCGCGGTGTTGGGCCCGCGGCCGCCGGCGCAGACGCTGCAGATTGACGGCTTCGATCAGCGCATCAGCGCCCGCGGCGGGCCGGTCTTCGTGGCGAACGACGAGGCGCACCACACTCACGACGAGGAGAGCGAGTGGAACCGCGGC
Organism: Anaerolineae bacterium; assembly: GCA_034433275.1. GTDB lineage: Bacteria > Chloroflexota > Anaerolineae > CG2-30-64-16 > CG2-30-64-16 > DAOUAT01. Next base: position 6,097 of record DAOUAT010000506.1, on the reverse strand, counting down.
ATCCGGCGGCTGCACACCGCTCTCACCTCCTCATCCCCCCGCTCTTCCCTGGCAGGGGAGAGCGGGGGGAGCGCCTCCCCCCTTCCCTCGCAGGGAAGGGGGGCCGGGGGGGTTAGGTCCGGCGTCCTCCAGCTCGACGTCTCCGCGACCCCGCGCTATAGCAAAGGCTCCCTGTTTACCTGGACCGTCTTCGACTACCCGCTCAAACAGGCGATCATAGACAACGTCACCAAGCGGCCCATCAAAGGCATCATGCAGGGGGTCAAAGAAGCGCCGTCCGACATCGCCAGCGTGCGCTATCAGGCCTACCTGACCGCAGGCGTGGAGCGGTGGCGGGAATATCGCGACCAGCTGGCAAAACTCAAGCGCAAGCCGGTGCTCTTCATCATGCTCAACAGCACCCACGACGCGGATGACGTGGCCGACTATCTGCGCGCCAAGTATCCCGCCGAGTTCGCCGGCGACAAGCTGCTCGTCATCCACACCGACCGCGCAGGTGATGTCGCCAAGGGCGATCTCGACGCCGCGCGCCGGGCCGCCCAGGAGATTGACTACGGTCACAGCCCGATCAACGCCATCGTCAGCGTGCTGATGCTGCGCGAGGGGTGGGACGTGCAGGGCGTGACCGTGGTCGTCGGCTTGCGGCCCTACAGCGCCAAGGCCAACATCCTGCCCGAGCAGACCATCGGCCGCGGGCTGCGCCTGATGTTCCGCGGCCGGCCCGGCGAGCCGACCTTCCGCGAGCGGGTGGACGTGATCGGCAACTGGGCGTTCATCGAGTTCGTCGAGCAGTTGGAGCGGGACGAGGAGATCGAGTTCGAGACCGCCGACCTGGGCGTGGATCGCGTCGTCATCGAGAAGATCTTCCCCGACCCGGCCAAACTGGCGCAGGACATCCGCATCCCAACCCTCAGCCCGGCGTTGGCGCGCAAGCGCACCCTCAAGGATGAGATCGAAGGGTTGGATGTCTCGCGTTTCAAGACGCCGAAACTACCGATGAAGCCTGGCGACGCCGCGGCGCAGGAGTTCCGCTATGAGGGCTACGACATCATCACCCTGGAGCGGATGATCGAGCGTGACTACCGCACGCCCGCCGTGCAGACCTCGCAGGAGGTCATCTCGTACTACGCCAAGCGCATCGCGTCCGACCTGAAGCTGCCCTCGCAGTTCGCCGCGCTTGCGCCCAAGGTGCGGGAATTCCTGGCCGGCTACGCCTTCGGCGGCCCGGTCAACCTGGATGAGCCGGCCATGATCCAGGCGATCGCGCACCCGGTCAGCCAGCACGTGACGATCAAGGCGTTCGTGGCCGCGCTGCGCGCGGCGGTGGTGGAGGAGTTGACGCCGACCCTCGAAAGCGCGGGCCGGCAGCTATCGGAGACCGAGCCGTTCCCCTGGTCGCGGCCCACCGCGGCGGCGAACAAGACCGTCTTCAACCTGGTCGCGGCCGACAACGAATTCGAGAAGACGTTCGCCCTCTTCCTGGAACGGGCGCCCGACGTGGCCCGCTTCGCCAAGCTGCCGGAGCGCTTCGGCTTCGCCATCCCCTACACCGACTCGGCCGCCAGCCTGCGCTACTACGAGCCGGACTTCGTGGCTGTAACCGCCGACGGCGTCCATCACCTGATCGAGACCAAGGGCCGCGAGGACATTGACGTGAAGCACAAGGATCGCGCCGCGCAGCTCTGGTGCGAGAATGCCTCGCTGCTGACCGGAACGGCGTGGGAATATGCGATCGTACACCAGCGGGAATTCGAGCAACTGCGACCCGACGAGTTCAGCGACCTGGCGGCGTTGGCGCCGGTGACGGTGGTGTGAAGACGTGTCTTGTTAAGAGCATTCACCATGAACCCCTATCGTCTGTTGATCCCGGTTTTCGCGGTTTGCTTGCTGCTGACAGGGGCGCACGACTCGCGCAGCGCGGTCCCGGTGCCAGCTACTGGCCCCCGGCCCGTACATGTCCAGGCGCAGCCAGATGCTCAATTGCCTTCGATTTACTTCCATCCGCGCTTCTACAAGGACGACGGTGAAACAGGGCGGAGTTCTACGCTCTATCTGCAGAATCCTAACCCGATGCCGGGTATCTATGTCCTCGAGTTTTACGACTGCTCCTCGGGTGCACTCGTGTTCCCCCCTGCTCCTCCGACCTGGGATATTTCGCCGGGAGCGACCCGGGTCGCCGGTCCCCGCGATTTTCCGGATCTGCCGTCCGGTTGCTATGGCCTGGTCGTGGTCAGCGATACAGACCTTGCACACGCCAGTCTGGTGGAGGAGACCCGGAGCGGCGCAGCGGCCGACAGATTGGCGACGCACCCAGGGTTTGCCAGGGCAGAGGCGGCCTCTGAGCTGCGTTTTGGGCCGCTGTTGAAAGGGGAGGTCGCCTCGACAGTACACATCTGGAATGTGACCGATTACGCCTCCGCCACCTTGACGGCCAATGCTTACGATGAAGCCGGCGATCCAACTGCCCTGCCATCCTTCACGCTTGCCCCGCTCGCTCAGGGCAGTTACACCTTGACGCAACTGTCGCCGTCGTTCACCGGCACGTTGGTCATCCAGTCTACCGGGGGATCGGCCATGGGCCTCATGGCGCTGGAAAGCACGTCCGGCGCCACCAATGAGTATCGCAAGCCCCTGGCGGCCGGCGCGACCGAAGTCTGCCTGCCGCGGGTCCTCAAACATGTCAACGAAGGGGGTGTGACGCGTTCGACGGCGCTCTTTGTGGCGAACACGACGGGCCAGGCGGCGAACGTCAGGCTGAGGTTCTATGAAGAAAACGGCGCGCCGTTACCCGCGGATCAGGACTTGACCCTGGCGGCGAACGGTTCCCGCTACCTCCGGTTGGCGGATATCGCGCAGCTCGGCGATGGCATCTGGTCTGTATGCGCCAGCGGGAACCGGCCGGTGGCCATCGAGGAGCTGACCCAGGCGGACGCGCCGTCTGCAGCGCCGGCTTCCAGCGCGACCCGTGTGGGAGCGAAGTTGGGCACGCGTGCGCTCGCAGACCCGGCGCATCTGGCGCTCACGCACCTGACCCGCAGCGACGCGTCCTACACGGCTTTCAGCCTGCAGAACCCCGGCGACACGGCGGCAAGCGTTGATCTGAAGTATTACAACCTCACCGGGGCGCTGGTCTACACCGACACGGTGAATTTGCCGCCGAAAGGCTGGGCGCGCTTCGATCAGCGCACCCAGTCTGGACTGGGGAATGACTACGTCGGCAGTCCGGTGGTCAGCAGCACCCAGCCGTTGGTTTCGCTGGTGGATGTGTATGAGCCTCTAGCGCGGAAACGTGTCTTTTTGTCGCTGGTGGTGCGATAATTTACGGGTCTCCCGCCAACCACCGCCGCCGCTCTTCCGCCTGCGCCATGATCCGCGCCTGACTGATCAGCTTGGTCAGCCCCCGCGGGCAGGTGATGCGTTGGCCGGGCGGCGCGTAGTGCGCGGGGAGGGGCGTGGGCTGCGCGTTGAGGGCCACGTTGAAGCAGGGCGCGTATTGCTCGATCAGCCGGCGTTCGGCCGCGTTCAGGTCGTGGTCCAGGTCGGCGAAGCGCTCCGAACGCGAACTCAGCAGCTCGACCGTGAAGCGCAGGGCCGCGGGCCAGTTGCACAGCAGGAAGCGCCCCACCACGGACCGCCCCTTGTAGCCATCCACGATGTGCTGCCAGACCCGGTCGAAGGCCACGTAGGACTGGCCGGCGTAGAAAGTCACCGCCTCATCGTGAAACAGGTAGAGGTCGAACGGCCGCCAGGCCGGCGGGCAGCGCCCTTCAGTGAGGAGGAAGTCCCTGAGGGGCGTGATGACAGGCGGGAGCATACTCACTTCATCACCCGATACGCCAGCGGCCCCACCAGCCCCTTGAACGTGCGCGCCCGGAGCGCCTGATCCAGGTCGGCGATCAGGTCGGCGGGGTGCTCCAGGCCGATGCTGGCGCGCACGATGCCGTCGCCGGTCCACGCGCGAATGCGGGCCTTCTGCTCGGCGTCCAGGTAGGGCGCGGCGTCCACGTAGAGGTCGGTCGGGTAGTAGAACAGCAGGCTGTGCGCGTGGCCCAGCGAGGTGGCGTAGGCGAACAGCCGCACCTTCTCGGCCAGGGTGATGGCCGCGCCCAGGCCGCCTTTCAGCTCGAAGGTCAACATGCCGCCGAAACCGGTCATCTGGCGCGTCGCCAGCGCGTGGTGCGGGTGCGAGGGCAGGCCGGGATAGGTGACGCGCTTGACCTTGGGGTGGGCCTCCAGGAAGCGCGCCACCGCCAGGCCGTTCTCGTTGTGCTGCCGGCAGCGGAGGGGCAGGGTGGCGAGCCCGCGCAGGATCAGCCAGGCGTTGAACGGGCTGAGCGCGCCACCCAGGTGTACCAGCATGTCGCGGCGGATGCGCTGGATCGCATCTGTTCGCCCTAGCACCGCGCCCCCCAGCGCGTCCCCGTGGCCGTTCAGGTATTTGGTCAGGCTGTGGACGACATAATCCGCGCCCAGCGCCAGCGGCCGCTGCAGCAGCGGCCCCGCCCAGGTGGAATCCACGGCCAGGGGTGCGCCGGCCCCGCGCGCGATCTCGGCCAGGGCCGCGATGTCGGCGAGGCGCAGGATGGGGTTGGCCGGCGTCTCGACGAAGATCAACTTGGTGTTGGGGCGCAGGGCCGCGGCCACCTGGCCGGCGTCGCTGGTGTCCACCAGGCTGACCTCGATGCCGAAGCGGGGCAGGTGCAGGCCGAACAGCTCGACCGAGCCCGCGTAGCAGACCTCGCTGGCGATCAGGTGGTCGCCGCTGCTGAGCAGGGTGAAGACCAGCGCGGACACGGCCGCCATCCCCGTCGCTGTGACCACCGCGGCCTCGGCGCCTTCCAGCGCGGCCAGGCGGTCTTCCAGCGCGCGCAGGGTGGGATTGCTCCAGCGCGTGTACGCGTGGGGCGCGCGGGGCGAGCTGAGCGCCAGGGCCTCGAACAGCTTGCCCCCGAAGCGCGGCAGCTTGAAGGTGGTGGCCATGTGCAGCGGCAGCCGCAGCGCCCCGGTCGTCGGGTCGGCGCTTTCGCCCGCGTGGATGGCGAGGGTTTCGGGTTCCAAATTATCCCTCCCGCTCCGCCAACTGCTCCAGCAGCGCCTGGTGGCTCTCCCGCGTGATGGGGTAGCGCCAGGCGAAGAGCACGGCCAGCAGCAGGAGCACGGTGGGGACCGGGCCGACGAAGAAGCGGATCGCGTTCACCGCGGCGGCCGGCTGCACGGGCGTGGGCACGCCCGCGGTGGGCGTCAGGTAGCCGGTCAGCGCCAGCGCCTGGCCCATGGCCCAGAGCGCGGCGCCGGTGGCCAGCTTTTGGAAGAAGGAGGCGAACGCGTAGTAGGAGCCTTCCCGGCGTTGGCCGGTCTGCGCCTGATCCACCTCGACCACGTCGGGCACCATGGCCCAGGGCAGCACGTAGGCCGTGGCGATGCCCGAGCCGGAGAGCGCGGCCAGCAGGTAGGCCAGGGCCGCCTGGTCGGGGCGCAGGCCCGCGATCCCCAGCAGCACGACGATCCATGTCAGCGTGCCCAGGATGAACGCGCGGCGTTTGTCCAGCCGCCGCGCGGCCCACACCCAGAACGGGATGAACGCGATGGCGGAACCCTGGGCCACGAGCACGAAGTAGTTGGCCTGCTCCGGGATGCGCATGTAGTAGCTGGCGTAGTAGACCAGCACCGCGGCCAGGATGCTGGCGGTGGTCCAGCTCAGCAGGTAGAGGCCCATCACCAGCCGGAAGGGGCGGTTGCCCAGGGTGGCGCGCAACGCCTGGCCCCAGGGCAGCGACGGCGGCAGCTCATCGGCCGGCCGCTCGCGGGTGACGCGGAACACGATGAGCGGCGGCAGGATGGAGATCAGGCCCAGCCCGATGCCGACGATGGCGAAGCGGAGCCGCGCATCCGGGATCACCCAGCCGAGCACGGTGGCCAGGATGATCGCACTCAGCGTGCCGCTGATGGAGAAGACCATGCGGAAGCCGTTCAGCGAGCTGCGCTCGTCATAGTCACTGGTCAGTTCAGGGGTGAGCGCGTTGTAGCCTACGTGTACCACGGTGAACGCGGTGTCGAACAGCACGAACATCAGCGCATAGTACGCAGCCAGCCCCAC
>DAOUAT010000505.1:0-2353 GCA_034433275.1 Anaerolineae bacterium | reverse complement strand
GAGTCACGACAGTCCCAGGGAGGATAGATGAAGGGGATTTTGGGCCGCAAGGTGGGCATGACGCAGTTGCTCACTGAAAAAGGCGTCGTTGTCCCGGTGACAGTGATCGAAGCCGGGCCTTGTTTTGTGACACAGATCAAATCTGTGCAGCAGGATGGCTACAGTGCCATTCAGTTGGGCTACCAGGAAACGAAACCTCGGCGCCTGACCAAAGGCGAGATCGGCCATCTGCGCCGGCGCAACGCGAATTTGCCCGCGCTGCGCGTTTTGCGCGAGATCCGCCTGAAGAACACGACTGATTTCACAGTGGGGCAGAAGCTTCTGGCCGATGTCTTCGCAGCCGGTGAACGGGTGGATGTCAAGGGCACCTCCAAGGGCCGGGGCTTCCAGGGCGGCGTGAAGCGCCATGGCTTCCGCGGTGGGCCGCGCACGCACGGTCAGTCTGATCGGTTGCGGGCGCCGGGCGCCAGCAGCTCGGGCACCACGCCGGGCCGGCTGTACAAGGGGAAGCGGATGGCGGGGCACATGGGCAGCGTGCCAGTGACGGTTTCGAACCTGCGGGTTGAGCTGGTGGATCCTGAGCGCAATCTGCTGGCGGTGCGCGGTGCTGTGCCGGGCGCAAAAGGTGGTCTGCTGGTGATCACAGAAGCGCGCAAGCAGGGGTAATGACGATGGAAGTCTCAGTAATCAACATGGCAGGCGAGAAGGTCGGGCTGGTCGAGCTGGCAGATGCGATTTTTGCGGCGCCGATCAATGAGCCGTTGATGCACCAGGCGCTGTTGCGGCAGTTGGCCAATGCCCGGTTGGGCACGCACAAGGTCAAGGGCCGCAGTGAGGTCTCTGGTGGCGGCCGTAAGCCGTGGAAGCAGAAAGGGACCGGTCGGGCGCGCCAGGGTTCGACCCGCGCCGCCCAGTGGCGCGGTGGCGGCATCATCTTTGGCCCCACCCCGCGCTCATACGATCAGCGCATGCCGCGTAAAATGCGGCGCGCGGCGTTGTGCTCCGCGTTGTCCGTCAAGGCGGCCGATGACCGGATCGTGGTGGTTGACGCGTTGACCGTTGCCGAACCCAAGACCCGCGAGATGGCCCAGGCGCTCCAGCGCATGGCCGTGAACGCCAGCACCCTGATCTTGATGGCCGAAGCCAACGAAACCGTCGAGCGGTCGGCCCGGAATCTGCCTGATGTCAAGCTGCTACGGGCGCATTACCTGAATATTCGGGATCTGTTGGATCATGAGTATATCTTGATCCCGCAGGATGCGCTGGCCGTGGTCGAAGGCATCCTGGGATAAAGCGGAGGAGGCCGACAGATGCACGTTTATGATGTATTGAAGCGCCCGGTCGTGACCGAAAAGAGCAATAAGCAGGCTGATGCCGATAATCAGGTGACGTTCGCGGTGGATGGACGGGCCAACAAGATCCAGGTTAAGGATGCTGTCGAAACGGCGTTCAACGTAAAGGTTGTGGCTGTCAACATTGTGAATATCCCGCCGAAGAAGGGCCGCTACGGCCGCACCATCGTCACCAAAAAGCCGGCGCTGAAGAAGGCCGTGGTGACGCTGGCCCCTGGAAACACGATCCAGTTCTTCGAGGGTGTGTAAACCATAGCGTGTTGGTGCGTTGGGCTTGCCAACGGGCCAACATCTGCGAGGCAGGCGGCAAAGACGGCAAACAGTATCGCCTGCCCCGGCGCAACCCAAGGCGCCGGCCCGATTGCCGCTTCAGGAGTTTGTTCGCATGGCGATCAAAATGTACAAGCCCACGTCGCCGGGGCGGCGCGGGATGAGCGTCTCGACGTTCGAGGAAATCACGCGCAGCACACCGGAGCGGTCACTGCTGCGGCCGTTGCGCGAGCGTGCGGGCCGTAACAACATCGGCCGGGTGACCGTCCGCCATCGGGGCGGCGGCCACAAGCGCATGTATCGCGTCATTGACTTCAAGCGCGACAAGCACGGCATCCCGGGGCGCGTCACTTCAATTGAGTACGATCCGAATCGCTCGGCCCGTATCGCGCTGGTGACGTATGCTGACGGCGAGAAGCGCTACATCCTGGCCCCGCTGGGCCTCAAAGTTGGCGCCCAACTGATGTCGGGGCCGGAAGCCGAAATCCGGGTGGGCAACACCTTGCCCCTGCGCAGCATTCCGCTGGGCACGATGGTTCACAACGTGGAGCTGCAGCCCGGTAAGGGCGGCCAGATGGCGCGCTCGGCCGGCGCGTCCGCGCAGGTGATGGCGAAAGAGGGCGATTACGCCCAGTTGCGCCTGCCCAGCGGCGAAGTGCGTAAGGTGGCGTTGGGTTGTATGGCGACGATCGGCCAGGTCGGCAACACGGATCACGCCAATATCAACCTCG
>DAOUAT010000504.1:0-3341 GCA_034433275.1 Anaerolineae bacterium | reverse complement strand
TCGGCGTCGCAGTACCGGTGCTCGTTGCTGTGACCGTCACGGTCGGGGTGCTCGTTGCCGTCGGCGTTGCGGTCTTGGTGCTTGTCACCGTCGGCGTTGCGGTCCGGGTTGGCGTCGGCGTGGCCGTCGCGGTTGTAGTGGGCGTCGGTGTGATCACTGGCCCGGTCGTGATGACCGTTGAGCGCACGGTCGCGGCGTTGTTGTTCGACCGGGGATCGGGGATGCTGCTGCTGACCGCTGCGGCATTTTCCAGCGTCCCCGGCGCAGATGGCCTGACGCGGATCGTCACGGTCGCGGTCGCCCCGTTCGCCACCGTCCCCAGGTTGCACGTCAGGTGCGCGGTCCCGCTGCAACTCCCCTGGCTCGCCGTGGCCCCCAGGAACGTCACGCCCGCCGGCAGCGTGTCGGTCACAACCACGCCGGTCGCGGCCAGCGGCCCGTGGTTGGTGACGGTCAGCCGGTAGACCAGCTCGCTGCCGACCTCGGCCGGGTCAGGGCTGGCCGCGTTGACCAGCGCCAGGTCGGCCAGGACGCTGCCGATGGTGTTGGAGACAAGGTTGGTGGCGATGGGGTCGTTGGTGTCGAACACGATGCTGGCCTGGTTGGCGATGACCGTTCCATCCGCGATCCCCGGCTTGGGCCGGACCGTGAAGGTCACATGCCCCTGGCCGCGACCAGAGCCGTTCTCCGGCGGCAGGAAGCCGGCCGCCGCGTCCTCGGGGAAATCGCCGGTGGCGGTGTCAATGACCTTCAGCCGCCACGTGATCCTGCCCGCGTCGGGATCCAGCGCGGCCGCGATGTCCACGCGCGCCTGGCCCTGGAACGTGCCGGCGATATCGGCAGCGCCGGGGAAGTCCTGCGCGGTGAATTCCATTGCTCCCAGCGGCGCGACCACGACCCGGGCGCCGTAGGCCACCTCACCGAGCGTCATTGTGGCCCAGTCCAGGTCCGGGTCGAGCGCATCCTCGATCACCAGCTCCTGCACCGGCGCGGTGGCGGATGGCATGTTCTCGAAATAGACCGTGTACGCCAATTCCTCGCCCGAGGCGACGATGCGCGTCTCGCCGTAACCGGCCGGGCCGGCTTTTTCGTTGGGGTCAATGGCACGGATGATGGAGCTGTAAAGTTGGGACAGTAGGTTGACGATCCATTGCCATCCGGTCGGACAAGCTGCTGTTCTCGCGGGAAAGACGGCGCTCAAGGGCGCGAAACGCTTGACATTATCCGGATCGACATTGTAGGCTCTGATCTGGTATTGATAGATCGTGCCTCCACAAGTCAAACGATGCTCTGGCAAATCCTCTCCTCGATCTTCCCATGAGGTGGTGGTGTTACTGGCTATCTCCTTCACCGGTATGAGACTGTCTGGGTTGACGTTCTTTGGGTTATTGCGATAGATCTGATAGCCGTCTTGGTTGGTTGTGTTGCCAGTCCAATTTAGGCGGATGCTGGTCGGGCTTGCCCCCGAACTGGACAGTACCACCGGTCCTATGCCCACCAACCTGGCCGCATCGAAGACAGTGCTGGTGTTATCTTCGCCGGCCGGCACCTTGAGTTTGACCAGTACGATTTCGCCTTTGTCCAACTGGAAGTTGAGTGTACAGCCCTCCGGTAGACGGACCCAACCGCCGCGGTTCGCCTGCTGGTCGATCTTACAGGTAGTCTTGTCGGCCGCGTGCCCCCCGGCCAGGTTGGCCGTATCGGATGGCACGAAAAGGGTGTACTCGGCTTTCGTTCGATAGGTTACATCTGGAAGGTCGGGGATGAAGACCTCGACGCTGTAAGTTCCAGAGATAGGTGCCTTCAAACCCCAGACTGCCCATTGAATTGAGTTCTTAGCGATCAATGCCCGGTTATTGTATGCCTGATCCGTTGTTTTTGTCTCCCAGTTGAGCCAATACTGGCTGTCACTAAACTTCTCAAAACTGGCATCGAGATCATCAACGGTGTCCGATGATTGCCAGAGCCAGCGGCTGTAGGGTGACCCGATGCGATCCACCCGTGTCGTGCTCCACCATCCGAAGGGATCAAGTGGCAATCCTGATCCATAGGGATCAGGACGCGGATTCTTGATCTTATCGTACGGCAAAGGGTCTGCGCGAACTGCGAAGTGCAGATGCACTGCACCACAGGGAATGGTGTAGCCTGTAGATCCAACATAGCCGATAAGCGCATTAGCGGGAACATCATCATTGGGATTCCACGTATGCGTGATGGTCAAAGTGTTCGTGATTTCGTCTAGATGCCAATAGATCGACCTGATATCTGGATCGCCGTTCTTGTCGAGGTCGTGATCAATGGCTACATACTTGGGTCGTGTCGAACAGCGATCATCGGGATAGACTCCGGCATTGGCGATTTTGCCTTCTGCAGCGGCATAAATCTCATCGCGGTAAGTATTGCCGTAATCGTAGCCATCATGGCCATCGTATTCGAAACTTCGCGAGCCTTCATCATCGGTGAACGGAGTCACGGTGCCATTCTTTGTGTAGTCGGGTGCTTCATGATCAAAGAAGGAGCGAACCTCTGGCTCGGTGCTAAAGGGCTTGCGCATGAAGCTGAGTTGGTCTACTGTCACATCGCCAACGTCCGCCGGGTCTGCCGGCTGACTCTGGGCGGACACGCCAAAGAGGCGGTCATACACTTGCATCACAGACAGGGGTGAGGACTCCATCAGAAGTGTTTCGCGTTTTCCTTGGGCTGGCAGGGTTTCAGCGAACGCTTGAAGCGCGAGAGAAGCTGCACGATACCGCAGTTCTGGGGCAGACTTGTAATAGCTCTGCTCGTATGCTCTTCCCACCTCTCGCGCGGCCCAAAACATTTGCGCAGCGAAGCCTGGCAGCGTCGGATCGGTGTTTCCCATAGCTATTGCGATCTCGTCTTGCGTGGGTGTCGGATCAGTCACCAATCCGCTAACGGACTCTAGCAGCGCCAACAGAATCTTCGGATTCACCATGTAATCGTAGCCGATGCTTGCATTCATGATGATCTCGGCTGCCGAGAGCATTTCGCCATTTACCTCCTCACGGTAGTTTGCCAAGCCGCTGCCATGAGCTTCGAGGAAGGCCTGGATATGTGGCGCGTAAAACCGTTCGATACCCGCAAGGGCCGCGTTACTAATCAAAACATCGTCTTGGAGGGACGGTGTGGTTGTGGTCGGCGTGGGTTCGCTGGCGAGTGTCATCTCAGGCGCAGCGGCCTCAGATGAGGTTGCGAATAGGTTATCAAGGCCAGAAAGCGGCGCTTCTGCCGGCCAGACACTTGCAGCGCCGGCAACGAGGCTTGCTGGTTGTAGCTCACTTACTGAGAACTGAACTGATCCGCCGGTGTTGTGCGGCTGG
>DAOUAT010000503.1:0-4234 GCA_034433275.1 Anaerolineae bacterium | reverse complement strand
TGGATGGAGGTGGCCGCCGGGTTGCTCTGCAAGAGGGCGTAGAGTTGACAGCGTAGGCCCGGATCGAGGTGCAGCCGCGCATAGGCGGTCAGCAGTTTGACGTTGTGCAGACGATGCCCGGCGCGCACTTCAGCGTCGGTCACGATGTGGAAGTGCCAGTTGCACGCCTGACACCAGGCCTGCGCGATGGCGAACTTGCGCTGGTTATCGGCCGTGTTGACGAAATGGTCTGGTTTGCACTCGACGAGCACGTGCTGGTCACGTTCAATGAGGTGAAAGTCGGGGGTGTAGTGCCGCAGCTTGCCTTCGTGCTCGTATTCGATGGTTAGCGGCTGCTCCTCGAACCACGTCACGGCCGCGTCGTAGTCGAGGAGATAAATGAAATCGCGTTCGAGCAGTGACTCGAACGCGATCATCCGCTGCATCTTGAGCGAGGGGAACCGGCCGATGACGTTCCCGCCGCGATTTGTTACGTTTCTGACTGGCATGTTGTCCTCCTTGTGTTTCGTGGGTCGCAGGACCCCGGGAGGCTATTGTACATGCCGGGTCAGGGGAATGTAGGCCAGTCTCACTATCTTTGAGACGAGATCGGCGCGAGGCTGGTCTCATTATCTTTGAGACGAATTTAGGGCAGTCTCACTATCTTTGAGACGAATGTAGGCCAGTCTCATTATCTGTGAGACGCAGTCTCATTATCTTTGAGACAAACGGCCTTTTGGGGCCTCCCAGTCGCATTATCTTTGAGATACGACACCATTTTGCGCCTCCAGCGAGGGAATATCCCCCGCGAAACTGTGCGCATAATCTCAGCCCTGTTTGGAGACCCGATGAACGCCGATCTGGAGCGCTTCGCCACCTACCTGCAGGAGCAGGACCGCAGCCCGCACACGGTCGCCGCCTACACCCAGGACGTGGCCGCGTTCTTCACCTGGCTGAACGCCAAGACCGGCAAGGAGCTGGCGCCAGTCAATGTGACCGTCTTCGACGTTCAGAAGTACCGCGAGCACCTGCTTGCGGTCGGCCGTAAGCCCGCGGGCCTCAACCGCCGACTGGCCAGCCTGCGTACCTTCTTCGCCTGGGCGATGGCGAATGACCTTGCCACAACGAATCCAGCCGCGCCAGTGCAGGGCCAAAGCGAGGTCCGCCGGCCGCCCAAGGCACTCTCCGCTCAAGAAGTGTATCGCTTACAACGCACGGCTGCCGAGCAGCGCCAGCTCGCCGTGGCCAAGGCCGATGGCGCCACCTCGCCGACGGTGATCGCCGCCTGGCGAGACGAGGCGCTACTCAACCTGCTGCTCTACACCGGCCTGCGGGTGGGTGAGGCGGCCGCGCTGCGGTTGGACGACCTGGTTCTGGGCGAACGGAGCGGGAAGGTGATCGTGCGCTCAGGGAAGGGGCGCAAGTACCGCGAGTTGCCGCTGCACAAAGAAGCCCGCCAGGCGCTGACAGCCTACCTCAAGGTGCGCCCCAACGGAGAGGACGACCATCTCTTCCTGGGCCAACGCGGCCCACTCGGCAGCCGCGGCATCCAGATGCAGATGGCTGCGCTGGGCAAGGCAGCGGAAGTGGCCGTCACGCCTCACGTGCTGCGCCATACTTTCGGGACACGGCTGCTGCGCGAGGCCGGCACGGACCTGGTGACCGTGGCGGCGCTGATGGGCCACGCCAGTATCGCGACGACGCAGATCTACGCGCAGCCCGGCGAGGCGGATATGATCCAGGCGGTAGAGAAGCTGGGGTAGGGACAAAGCAACGTCGCACAAATCCGTCGCACATCGGCATGAAGGAGCGCCCACGTCTGACAATCAGACAGGCGGCCATCCGCGACAGGTTGCACGATCGAAGCTGTCCCATTATAATGGATGCCAATTAAGCAGTGAAGCCGACCAGGTACTATCTGGTTGGCTTCACGCCCGCATCCTGTTGGTCCCAGGACTGGGGCATCGCTGCCGCCATCTTAGCCCAAATATCGCACCTTGACAAACGAATAGAGGGCAGTTTCAATCGGCGCAGGCGTCGAAATGATGACACGTGCCGACTCAACTCCGATTTTCAGCGTCCTGCGCCACCGGCTTGGGTGGCGCAGGGCCAATTCGTCGGTGTCCGGGCAAGGTTGACCTGTCCCAGACTGTCACGGGCGGTTGGGTGTGCGTTCAGGCCATCGCGGCCTCTGGCGGTAAGAGTAGCAACGCGGCGGCTGGTTCAGGCGGCGCCGGCAAGGTCGGCAAGAGATTGGTCAGCTGGATTTGCGCCAGGAGTTCGGCCAGGATGGTCAGCAACGTGGTCTGCTCGGGCGTGCCGGGGGTCAACCGGCGCAAGACGCTGCCATCACGACAGTGGGTCTCGATGACCGTGCGTCCCTCCAACTGCTCGACAATCCGCCGGGTGGTGCTGTGCAAGCCGGCTTGCTGGGCCTGGCGTTCGAGCAAGCTGTAGGCCAGGAGGGCGAGCAGGTTGACAAGCAGCATAGCCCGGATGCGTTCGTCGCTATGCACATACAGTGGCCGGATGCGCAGATCCTGCTTGGCGACCTCGAAGCGTTTCTCCAGCGCATCCTTGCTGCGGTACAGTTCCAGCATACGCTGGGGCGCCAAGTGCCGGTCATTGGTAACCAGCAAGTAGCGGCCATCGTGCTGCATGGCTTTGAACAGCGCCAGGCGATCCACGGCCCAGCGCAACTCCACCGGCCCCGTCGCTGTTTGATAGGCGGTGGCGTACATCAGGCGGCCGACCGGCGAGCGGCGCAGGCAGGTGGCGGCCCGAGCTTGCACGTCCGTGACCGAACGATAGCGCTTCTGGCCGATCTTGGCCCGCACCGCGGTCAGCTCCGCCCGCAGGGCCTGCAGTTGCTTGGCGCGGCCCTGGCGGATGGCCCGGCGCAGCGGGCCGGATAAGACCACCAGACAACGCTGCCGCAGGGTGCGGCCCTGATGCTCAAACGTGATCACCGTGGCGATGCCAAAGTCGCCCGGGGCCCGGCCGGTCGGCGCCGTCAACGGGTGGGCGTAGAACTGACACTCCGGCATGGCCGTCAGCAGTTCGCCATGGGCCTGCTTGCGCGGTTGCAGGCCCGCCAGATACTTCAGGCGCTTGTCCGTGTAAGCCAGGGCCAATTCATCATTCAAGTTGGCCCGATCGCCAATCAGCAGCACGTCGGACACCGGCTGGCCTTGCCGTTCCAAGAGTCGGCACAAGCGCGCCATGTTGTCCTGCACCGTCGCCAAATCAGCCGTCCGGCCGGCATGCACCGCATAGTCGGCCGGGATGGCGCCAGCGGCGCTGGCAGTGACGCCGAGTTCGACCTTTTGCTTGCCGCTGGGCGTATTGTGGGCAAAACCGTAATCGACCAACTGGCTGTCAGGATAAGCGCCCTGGGCGACCAGGGCGGTCAGATCATAGAACAGGAAGCGCAAGTCAATCGCGAACCGGCACAACGCTTGGCTCACGATGTCCAACCAGATCGCGCGTTGGTGCGCGGCGAGGGCATCCAGGGTGCGGCCCAAGCGATCATCGTTGAACTTGGCGGCGGGGCGGCCGAGCACCGTCACCAGCACCGTCTGCCCCAGCCAGTCGGCCACCTTGTAGAGCGCGGCCGGGGCGCCAGCAGCCGGTTGAGCACCAACACCACGACTACGGCGCCATGATCCACCTGCGCCGCACTGGGACAGTGACGATTGATGATCTGGCGCCCGTCCAGCAGCTCAAGCAGCCGGTAGAGCACGGGCAGGGCGCCCAACTGGCGCCGCAGTTGGGCCCGCGTGAGCCAATCGACGACCGCCGCCATGGTCAGGGCGCCACTCAGCAGCACACGCGCCCCACGGGCCGCCCAGACCGCCCGCCGGTAGGCTCGCTGGGCCACCTGGAAGTGCGCCACCGCCCACTTGCGCCAGCGGCCGCGGGGCTGCCACGGCCAGGGCGTACCTCGTGCCGACGGTGGAACGACGAGCAAGGCGACCGTGTCACCCGGCAAGGTTCCCGGCGCCGGGGTTACGGTCACCCCAGGCGGCCCGCCCGACCAGGTGACAGTCAGCAAGACCAGAAACCAGAAGCACCAAACGATTGCATACGACCAGCGGCGGTGTGTGGTAAAGTACATCTGGAGCGCTCCCTAATAGAGACGGTGTGACAACCATACTCTAGTACAAGGAGCGCTTTACCCTCTATTCGGTTCTTAACGTGCGAAATTTAGGCTTAGAAATCACGGAGTTCGTGACCGAATCTGTCACAAGGCCCG
>DAOUAT010000502.1:0-11619 GCA_034433275.1 Anaerolineae bacterium | reverse complement strand
GGCCGGCCGCGGGGCTTTTTTGTGCCTAAGGAGATTCCAATGACTCGCAAAAAGATGACCATCCTGGCCTTGCACGATAAAAAGGCGCGCGGCGAGCCGATCAGCATGGTGACAGCCTACGATTATCCGGGCGCTCTGGCGGCCGATCGGTCCGGGATCGACTCGATCCTGGTCGGCGATTCGCTGGGCATGGTGGTGTTGGGCTACGATTCCACCGTACCGGTGACCATGGATGAGATGATCCATCACTGCAAGGCCGTGCGCCGGGGTGCGGGTTATGCGTGGCTCATCGGCGACATGCCGTTCATGTCCTACCAGGCCGACCGGGCCGAGGCGGTGCGCAACGCGGGCCGCTTCCTGCAAGAGGGCGGCATGGACGCGGTCAAGCTGGAGGGCGGCCGGGCCGTGGCCGACACCGTGCGGGCGATCACCGACGCGGGCATCATGGTCGTCGGCCACATCGGCCTCACGCCCCAATCGGCGGCCCAGTTGGGCGGCTACCGGGTTCAGGGTAAGACCGCGGCCGACGCCGAACGCCTGTTGGCGGACGCAGTGGTGTTGCAGCAGGCCGGCGCAGTGATGCTGGTGTTGGAGATGGTGCCGGATCGCGTGGCCGCACGCATCTCGCGCGATCTGCGCATTCCCACCATCGGCATCGGCGCGGGCGTGGGGTGCGACGGCCAGGTGCTGGTGCTGCACGACATGCTCGGCATCTTTGATCGCTTCACTCCGAAGTTCGTTAAGAAGTACGCCGAGCTCTTCCCGCAGATGGAAGCCGCCCTGGCCGCCTATCGCGACGACGTGGCTAACCGCCGCTTTCCTGACGCTGAGCACAGCTTTGCAATGGATGAGGCGGAGTGGGGGAAGTGGGTTGAGACGGGGAGATAGGGAGATGGGGAGCAGGGGAGCAGGGGAGATGGTCTCCTTGTCTCCTTGTCTCCTTGTCTCCCCATCCCCAGGGAGGAGTACATGCGCATTGCTATTCTCGGCACCGGCGCGCTGGGGTGTGTGTACGCTGCGCGGCTGGCGGAGCAGGCTGAGGTCTGGATGCTGGGCACGTGGGCCGAGGGGGTCGCCGCAGTGCAGCGGGCCGGCATTGCGATCACCGACCCCGACGGCCACGTGTGGCGCGCGCACGTGCGAGCAACGGCCGACCCGGCCGAGGTCCCAGCCGCCGATTACGTGCTGGTGCTGGTGAAAAGCTATCAGACCGGGCGGGCTACTGAGTGGGCGGCGCGCGTGCTCAAGCCCGATGGCCTGGCGGTCACGCTGCAGAACGGCCTGGATAACGAGCCGGTGCTGGTCGCGGCCCTGGGCGTCGGGCGGGTCGCAGTGGGCGTGACCTACAACGGCGCGACCCTGCTGGGGCCGGGCCAGGTGCGCCATGCGGCCCGCCAGCCCACCCACATCGGCGCGCATCCGGCGGCTGCCGAGCGGATGGCTGACCTGGTCGCCCTGCTGAACCGGGCCGGGCTGGAGGCGCACATCACGCAGGACGTGGTGCGCCTGCTGTGGGGCAAGGCGGTGGCGAACGCGGCCATCAACCCGCTGACCGCCCTATGGCGCGTGCCCAACGGGGAGGTCTGCGCGACCCCTGAGCGCCGCGCCCTCCTGGCCGACTTGGCGCGCGAAGCCGCTGCCGTCGCGTCGGCGCAGGGCGTCACGCTGCCCTTCGCTGACCCGGTCGCCTATGCCGAGAGCGTGTCCCGGTGCACCGCGGCGAACCGTTCTTCCATGCTGCAAGACATCGAGCGCGGCCGGCCCACCGAGATTGACAGCATCACCGGCGTCATCGTATCCGAAGGCCGTCGCCTGGGCGTGCCGACTCCGGTCAGCCAGGTGGTGTGGCGGTTGGTGAGGGGGATGTGAATGTGGAATGTAGAATGTGGAATGTGGAATGTAGAATGTGGAATGTAGAATGTAGAATGTGGAATGTACGATGTGCGAGCGGTGTTGCAGTACGCAATATACGGCACGCGATACGCAGTAAGGAGTCGTTGAGCCATGCAAGTCGTTGAAACCATCGCCGAGGTCCGGCGGATCCGGCGGGCGGGGGCGGGGAGCTGGGGGCTTGTGCCTACGATGGGCTTCCTCCACGCCGGGCACATCTCGCTGGTGGAGCGGGCGCGGCGGGAGAACGATCACGTCGCAGCCTCTATCTTCGTCAACCCGACGCAGTTTGCGCCGACCGAGGACCTGGCCGCGTACCCGCGCGATCTGCCGCGCGACCTGGCGCTGCTCGAGGCGGCCGGGGCCGATCTGGTCTGGGCGCCGCCGGTGGCGGAGGTCTATCCCGCCGGCTTCCAGACCTATGTCACCGTGGAGGAGGTGACGAAGCCGCTGGAGGGCGCGGCGCGGCCCACGCACTTCCGCGGCGTCGCGACGGTGGTGGCCAAGCTGTTCAACGTGTTCCAGCCCGACCGGGCCTACTTCGGCCAGAAGGACGCGCAGCAGGCCGTGGTCATCCAGCGGATGGCCCGCGACCTGGCCTTCCCGCTGGAGGTGGTGATCTGCCCCATCGTGCGCGAGGCGGACGGCCTGGCCATGTCCTCCCGCAACGTCTACCTGACACCGGTGCAGCGCGCGGCCGCGCCGGTGCTGCACCGCGCGTTGTGCGCCGCGCGGGATGCCTGGCAGGCCGGCGAGCACGACGGCGAGCGCCTGCGGCAGGTCGTGCGCGACGTGCTGGCCGCCGAGCCGTTGGCCCGTCCCGACTACGTCAGCGCCGCCGACCCGGTGACACTGCAAGAGTTGGGCGACGCCAGCAACGGGGTTCTGCTTTCGCTGGCCGTGCGGGTCGGGCGCGCGCGGCTGATTGATAATCTACTGCTCAACCCGCCGTTTCCCAGTCAATGACTGTCAGGCCTGGGACGCGAGCGAACTCGGCCGTGTTGTGTGTGACCAGGGTGGCGTGGTTGGCAAGCGCAATTGCAGCAATCAGCAGGTCGTTTGGGCCGATAGGCGTGCCGAGCCGCGCCAGATGCGCCCGAATGCGACCATACTCATCGGCTGCACGGTCATCGAAGGGCAGTGAGGCGAACTGGTCCAGAAACTTTCGTTGCTCTGTAAGGGACTTGGTGGGGTGAGTGCTTTTCATGGCCCCGTAGAACAACTCGGCTTTAACGATTGAGCAGACGACGATCTCGCGGGCTGGCGTGACGCGCATTTTTGACAGAACTTGCGGCGCAGTGCCGTTTAGATACCCGATACAGGTGTTCGTGTCGAGCAGGTACATCAGCGGATCTCAATGCGCGTTTCGTACTCGCCCTGCGGTTCCCGAACCAGGGGCGAGTACTTGAGTGAGCCGAAGGTTTGCTCGAAGAACCCAGGCGGCCACCCTGGAGCTTCTTGCATCTGTGGTTCTGTGGTTTTAGATACGCGCCCGCGCTGAGCAGGTTTCTTGAGGCGCACAATGACTTCGGCGACACTACCCGCGGGCAATTCAGGTGAGCGGATTTCGATGACGCCACCGGGACCAATGACAAGGTTCTGCTTGAGTATATCGCGCATAGTTCTGCCTCCTGCACAAACCGAGTATAGCATCATTAGCGTAACTTGAGCAATTCTTCGATTGAGAGGGATTCATGTTTCGAACTTCCCTTTTCCATCATACCCACCCACTCCCACACCCACCCACGGAGGTTCCCATGTTCCTGGCTATAGACATCGGCAACACCAACGTCACCCTCGGCGTCTACCGGGGCGAGCGGCTGGCGGCCACCTGGCGCATCGCCACCGTACACGACCGCATGCCCGACGAGTACGGCATCCTGCTGACCCAGCTCTTGGCGCACCAGGGCGTGGGACCGGCGGACATCACGGGCGCGGCCATTGCCAGCGTCGTGCCCAACCTCACCGGCACGTTCCGCCAGGTCTGCGCGCGCTACCTGGAGCAAGAGGCGCTGGTGGTGGATGCCGGCGTGAAAACCGTCGTGCGCATCCGCTACGAGAACCCGCGCGACGTGGGCGCCGACCGGGTGGTGGACTGCGCCGCGGTGCAGATGAAGTACGGCGGCCCCGCGTGCGTGGTGGACTTCGGCACCGCCACCACTTTTGACGCGATCTCGCGGGACGGTGAGTACCTGGGCGGGGCGATCGCACCCGGCATCGGCATCGCGGCCGAGGCGCTGTTCAGTCGGGCGTCGAAGCTCTACCGGGTGGAGATTGCGCCGCCGGCCCGCGCCATCGGCACGAACACCGTAGCCGCCATGCAGTCCGGCATCTTCTTCGGCTACGTGGGGCTGGTGGAAGGGCTGGTGGCCCGCTTCCGCCGCGAGCTGGGTGACGACGTGCAGGTCATCGCCACCGGCGGCCTGGCCGAGGTCGTCGCGCGCGAGACGCCGGTGATCCAGCACGTGGACCCGTGGCTGACGTTGGACGGGTTGCGGATCATTTATGAGCTGAATCGCGGTGGGAAGGCGTAGTTTTCGGCTGGCTGTGTGTCGTGTTAGAATGGGAGCCAGTATTCAGGATGGTTGCTGAGGGGATCGTTGATGGTGCAGCTTCCGTTGTTTGATGACATCGTGATGGTGGTGCAGCCTGACCTGCTGGTGGACAGCTTCTCGCACGAAGGGGTCTGCCCGCAGGATGCGCGCGCGGCGCTGGAGGCACGGTACGGTTGGCTGCTCGAAGAGACGGATCGCTTCAACCGCCAGTTGGTGAGCTTCCAGGCCAGCAAAACGGAGATGTTGCACGGCTGGATCAGCTACCGCGAGGGCTTTTCTGCGGAATTGGTGGAGCGGTTGCTCGACGAATTTGGCGTCATCCCCGGCGATTCAGTCCTCGATCCCTTCGCCGGATCTTGCACGACACTGCTGACGGCGAAGATGCTTGGCCTTGACGCGGTGGGCGTTGAGTTGCTGCCGAACTCGCATCTGGCCTGGGAGGCGAAGTCGCGAGTTTTCGACTATGACCTGGCCGAGCTCAAGCGGGTCGGTGAGTTGCTGCATACCACCGTCCCGCCACCAACGGATGGCCCTTTCCCACACCTCACGATCACCGAAAGCGCGTTTCCCGCCGCTACCGAGCGCGAGCTCATGGCGTATACTGATTGGCTTGAGGCGCTTCCCGTCAGCGATAACGCCAGGCTCCTCTGCCGGTTGGCGCTGATGAGCATCCTGGAGAAGGTCAGTTACACGCGCAAGGATGGGCAATACCTGCGATGGGACGCGCGGGCAGCGAAAGCCAGCCAGCGCAACGAGGAACGCGTTCGCCGCGGGCTGAAACCTGTGCAAGGGATTGACAAGGGCGACCTGCCGGCGGTGCGCGAGAGCCTGATTGCGGCGTTCGACAGGCTGTTGGCGGACGTTGCGCGGCTGCAACGCCAGCCTCCGCCGCCGAGCCGCCAGACCTTGCTGAAGGGCAATGCGCTCACGATCCTGCCCACTTTGGCGGCCGATCAGTTTGCTGCAGTGATCACCTCGCCGCCCTACGCCAATCGGTACGACTACACGCGCACCTATGCGTTGGAACTCGCCTATTTGGGCGTGGGCGACGACATCTTTCGGCTGCGGCAAACGCTGCTCTCGTGTACGGTGGAGAATCGCTCCAAGGTCGAAGAACTGCGGGAGTATTACGCGTCCATCGGCCAGCAGGCGCGTTGGCAGCGCATCGTTGATGTGATCCGTGAGAACGCGGCGCTGCGTGAAATCAACGAGGCGTTGGCGCTCCGCAATCGCCGCGGGGACATCAACAATGCCGGCGTGCTGACCATGATCCATCAATACTTCACCGAACTGGTATTCGTCTATGCTGAGCTTTATCGCACCTGCCGCCGGGGCGCGCACGTGGCCTTCGTGAATGATAACGTGCGCTATGCCGGCGAGATCATCCCGGTGGATCTGTTGAGCACCGAGCTGGCGGAAGCGGTCGGCTTTGAGCCGGTCAAGGTCTACGTGTTGCCCCAACGCAAGGGGAACAGCAGCCAGCAAATGGGTAAATTCGGGCGGGTGGCGCTGCGCAAAAGCATTACGGTATGGCGCAAACCCTGAAATCGGAGAGACAGTGTATGGCGGCGTATCGTGCCGGAACAAAGCAACTTCATCTCATCAAAGAGGAAACTCCAGCCTATGATGTTTCCGTCCAAGATGCATCAGATGAGAAAGGCGCCCTTTCACAAGGCTTGTCTGATGCTAGAGAGGCCTGGGCCATTGACCAACTGGCGAAGAGCGAGTTTTTCCATCAGAAGCTGCACGAGTGGGGCATGTTGGAGGTTGCCAACTTGATCGACGAGGTGAAGGGCGAGGATCTTGTCTGGGAGATCAAGCAGTTAGAGATTTCTCCGAAAGCCTGGGCGAGGGTGATCCACCGCGGCATCAAGCCTGTGCGGGTCTTCTCTCATCCCGACGTCTTGCGCAGCATACCCCGTTCGGTAGCTTATTACCGCATGCTTGCTATGGTGTCCCAAAAGTCAATGGCACGGGTAGGGCTTGCCACGGCTAACCAGGAGATGGCTGAAAGCGTTTTGGTTGAGGCGCAAGCTGTTGCGCTTGCGCGCCACCTCAACCGAATCATCAGCAATCTTGTCGAAGCCGATGAGACGATTGATCCGCGGGAGTTTGATCTTTGGCGCGGCATGGCGGCAGGTTCGCAGGCCCAGGGCTCCTGGAATAACACCAAGGGCGACAGGATCGAGGTCGTGATTCGGGGTATCCTGCAGCGGCGCATCCGAGAGACCGGGCTGGCTGTAGCTGAGAGCGCCGATAAGTCCCAGATAGAGTTGCGAGATGGCCGAATGGCTATCTTCGCCGATGAACCCGATTTCGCCCTTTACCGGGATGACAGAATCGTGGCGGCTGTTGAAATCAAAGGCGGGATAGACAACGCCGGTGTGCTCGAGCGAGTAGGCGCCGCGATCAAGAGCTTGGGGCGCGCCAGGCGCGAGAATCTAGACGCCATAACCGTGTTGGTCATCCAGGGCGTTTCCATGTCACCCAAAGCATATGAGGACCTTGCAGGGAACCGTGATGCTGTTAACCATTGGTTCCTGGTTGAAGATATCTTGGATAACGATGCAATTCGTGATGAGTTCTTCGAGTTGTTGCGGCTATAAACATTTGTGTTATGAGTCGCTGTCGGTCTGATACAGATCAGGATCTCTTGAGCAGGCGAGGAGGAGCACGTGACAGATAACTTTGACGGTCGGGGCCGCGTCGTGATCGAGAAAATCACGCCCCAGGTTGACTGCGGTGTATACCCGATCAAGCGGGTGGTGGGCGACACGGTGACGGTCGAGGCGGACGCGTTCGCCGACGGACACGATGTCCTCTCGTGTGTGGTGTTGCACCGGCGAGAGGGGACGACCGAGTGGGCCGAGGCGCCCATGGGGTTCCTGGTCAACGACCGCTGGCGCGGCGCGTTTCAGGTGACGGAGATCGGCCGCCACGAGTACACCGTGGCGGGCTGGATCAACCGCTTCAAGTCGTGGCAGCGCGACCTGGGCAAGCGGGTGGACGCGGGCCAGGATGTGTCGGTGCAACTGCTCATCGGCGCCAACCTGATCACCGAAGCGGCCGGCCGGGCAACCGGCGAGGACGCCAACCGGCTGCGCGCCTACGCGGACATCGTGCGCGTGCCGGGGCTGGATGGCACGCGGCTGGCGCTCTCGCCGGAACTGAACGCCCTCATGTACCAATACGAGGAGCGGCTCTACACTACAATCTTCGATCCGGCCCTGCCCATCGTGGTGGATCGCGAACGGGCGCGCTTCAGCGCGTGGTACGAGATGTTCCCGCGCTCGGCAGCCGCGGAACCGGGCCGGCACGGCACGTTTGCGGACGTCGAGGCGCGGCTGCCCTACGTCGAGGCGCTGGGCTTCGATGTCCTCTACCTGCCGCCCATCCATCCCATCGGCTGGCAATTCCGCAAGGGCAAGAACAACACCACCGAGGCGGGGCCGGACGACGTGGGCAGCCCGTGGGCCATCGGCGCGGCCGAGGGCGGCCACAAGGCCATCCATCCCCAACTGGGCGCCCTGGACGATTTCCGCCGGCTGGTGGCGCGGGCCAAAGAGCACGGCCTGGAGATCGCCCTGGACATCGCGTTCCAGGCCTCCGGCGACCATCCCTACCTGAAAGAGCACCCGGAGTGGTTCCGCCGCCGGCCCGACGGCACCATCCAATATGCCGAGAACCCGCCTAAGAAATACCAGGACATCTACCCGTTCGATTTCGAGACCGTCGCCTGGCGGGAGCTCTGGGACGAACTGAAGAGCGTCTTCATCTACTGGTGCGAGCAGGGGGTGCGCATCTTCCGGGTGGACAATCCGCACACCAAGCCGTTCGCGTTCTGGGAGTGGGTCATCCCGGAGGTGAAGCAGGCGTATCCCGAGACGCTGTTCCTGGCCGAGGCCTTCACCCGGCCCAAGATGCTCTATCGCCTGGCCAAGCTCGGCTTCACGCAGTCGTACAACTATTTCCCCTGGCGCAACAACCGCTGGGAGCTGGCCGAGTACCTGACCGAGCTGACCCAGACCGAAGTGCGCGAGTTCTGCGGCCCGAACCTGTGGCCCAACACGCCGGACATCCTGACCGAGCACCTCCAGTACGGCGGCCGGCCAGCGTTCATCACGCGTCTGATCGCGGCGGCGACGCTGGGGCCAAGCTACGGCATTTATGGCCCGGCCTTCGAGCTGCAGGATAACCGAGCCGTGGCGCCCGGCAAAGAGGAATACCTGAACTCGGAGAAGTACGAGATCAAGCAGTGGGACTGGAACCGCAGCGACAGTCTGGCCCCGTTGATCGGCCGGGTCAACCGCATCCGCCGCGTGAACCCGGCGTTTCGCGCCAACCACAACCTGCGCTTCCACAACGCAGAGAATGATCAACTGCTGGCGTTCACCAAGACGGACGCGGAGGGCAAGAACCCGGTGCTGGTGGTGATCAATCTCGACCCGCACTATCGGCAGTCGGGGTTCGTGAATCTGCCGCTGGAGGCGTTGGGGATCGATCCGTATCAGCAGTACCAGGTACACGATCTGTTGACCGACACCCGCTACCTGTGGTACGGCGGCCGCAACTACGTCCAACTCGACCCGCACGGCCTGCCCGCGCACATCTTCGCCATCCGGCGCAAAGTGCGGTCGGAGCAGGACTTCGATTACTTCGCGTAAGGTGCATTCAAAGTCAGTCAGGATGCTTTCAGTTGCATTTTGAGAGCAGCGCAGGGGAGTCGAAGGATGCTTGTGACTGACTTTGAGTGCACCCTATGTGCGCTCTCTATCCCCGCGCCTTTTTGAAGAACAATTGATACAGGTCGCTCGTGCAGGGATACACTACCGTTGGCGCTGATACCGCCCGTGTTGGTGGTGATCTTGATGCAGTAGTGGTTTGTTAAGGGGTTGGTGCAAACGGAGAAGTAAGCGTCTGGGGGGTGGCCCATCGCGAGTGACCATGTGCGGGGGTGGCAGCTTGCCCTGGGCGAGTTGCCACCCCTGTTTTATGCTAACAGGTGCAAATTGCGCCGCAGCCGCGGGAAGTTGTATTTCCGCCCCGGGAACAACTGCAACCCCTCTTCCCACACCTCGGTGTCGAACAGAGCGGTCACATCCTGGTATTGCTGTTCGGTCAGATCGAGCTCGAAGCCGGCGCAGGTGGCGTCGAGCTGCTCAAGCTGGCTGGCGCCGACGATGGTCGCGGTCACGCCATCCGAGTACCGCACCCAGGCCAGCGCCAGGGCCGCGGGGGGCACGCCCAGCGCGGTCGCGTAGCGGTTGAACCGCTCGATACTGGCGCCGTGCTGCGCCAACCACGTGATAACCGGCCCGCTGTTCTCGCCGCGCGCGCCGGCCGGAAACGGCCCGCCCACTTGATAGCGGCCGGCCAGCACCCCCTCGGCCAGGGGGCGATAGGCCGTGACAGCGATCCTTTCGGCCACGGCCTGGGGCAGGATCTCCACCTCGATGCCGCGCTCGAACAGGTTGTAAGCCAGTTGGTTGTTGACCAGGCGCGGCCAGCCGTGCGCGGCGGCGATGGCGTTGCAGTGCGCCAGCAGCCAGGCCGGGAAGTTGGAGCAGCCCACGTAGCGCGTTTTGCCTGCCCGCACCACCTCGTTCAGGGCAGCCATGATCTCGATGGGCTGCATGCCGGGCTGCGGCCAGTGTACCAGGTAGAGGTCTACATAATCCATCTGCAACCGTGCCAGGCTTTCGTCAACACTGCTGCGGATGCTCGTTGCGTCCAGGCCCTTGTGAACCTTGGTCGTCAGGAACACCTGGTCGCGCCGCCCCTTCAACAGCCGGCCTAAAATCGTTTCGGTGTTTCCGCCCGCGTACATCGCGGCGGTGTCAATGAAATTGACGCCGCGTACCAGGGCAGCATCCAGGATGCGCCCCGATTCACGCTCATCGCACCTGGCGCCGAACATCATGGCGCCCAGGCAGAACTCCGACACGGTCTCCCCGGTGCTCCCGAATGACACCTGTTTCATGAACCCTCCTTCGAAGACAACTCGCTTGAATGCGCCTACACGGCCTCACGCAGGTTGATGCCAACAGCCGCAAGTTGCTCGACGATCTGCGCATGGATCGGGATGCCTTCGGCCAGGTTGCGGTCACGCGTTTGCCAGCCGCGCTCGCCGGGGTAAAGGAACTGCCCGTCCTCACCGACCCTGTCACGGATGGAGGCCAGAAGATCTGCCACGCGGTGGAAGAAACGGTCCGGCTCGACAAACTTTGCGACATCAATCGCCAGCAGGAACTTGCTGCCCTCGGGATCTAGCCCGCTGCTATCCGCCTGGCCCACCTCGTAGCTCAGGAGCCCGCCGGCCAGCGCGCCGGTGAAGATCTCCATCATCAGCGCCAGGCCCGCGCCCTTGTGTTCGCCCATGGGCAACACCAGGCCCGAGGCCAGGATCGCGGCCGGGTCGCTGCTGGGCTGGCCGAATTGGTCCAGGCCCCAACCCTCCGGCGCAGGCTTGCCCTCGCGCAGGTAGGTGCCGATCTTGCCGACCGCCGCCTGGCTCATGGCGATGTCCAGCACGATAGGATCTTGGCCGGGGCCCTGGGGCACGCCGATGGCCAGCGGGTCGTTGCCCACTACCGGCTGTCTTGATCCCCAGCCGGTCATGTTGGGGATAGCATTGGTGGTGCAGATGCCGATCATGCCCTCCAGCGCGGCCCGGTACGCGTAGGCGTGCGCGCGGCCCCAGTGGGTCGCCCGATTCGCCACGCACAAGCCCACCCCGAAGCGGCGCGCCCGGTCAACCGCGTGCGCCATGCCCTGGCTCGAAACGTACCGCCCAAGCCCGTGATCGCCATCGAGCAGGCAAACGGCCGCGTAGTCACGCCGCAGTTGAAGCTGCGGGTTGCCGTTGGCGCGCCCCTCACGCAGCCCTTTCACGATCAGCGGCAACATGCGCACTCCGTGCGAGGGCACGCCCACCAGGTCTGCTTCGGCCGTTAGCGCCGCTTCTACGCGGCGCACCGGCTCGGCGACGCCCTCGGCTGCCAGGATCCGGTCAATCAGGGCCACCAGGCGGTCGTGTGGGATCCGTACTTCAGCGCTCACCATGGCCTCCTATTCGCTGAGTTCCAGGCCGTAATCCGCCAGGGCCAGCCCGATATCCTGGCTGAGGCCACGCAGATTCGCGGCAACGTCCGGGGGCAGCGGGATGCCGTCCACC
>DAOUAT010000501.1:0-5381 GCA_034433275.1 Anaerolineae bacterium | reverse complement strand
AAAATTGATTTGACAACCTGCGTGATATCAGGTAGATTATGACTGCCCTTCAAACGATGATAGAACCCGCTTGAGCAGTTTCCCGCAGCACGGCGTGACCATCCCACCCGCCGCGCTGCACCGGCCGTCTGATTTCACTGTCAAGCGCCTTGCGCGCAGCGTCAGGGGAGAAAGCAGCGACATGTCCCACTCAAACCACCCCGAGCAATCTGATAATCAGCCTCGCGCTTTCGACACGACCAGCAAACTCGTTGCCGGTGTCATCGGCGTGCTTGCGGTCGTGGCTGGCCTGGGCCTGGGCCTCAACAACCCGTTTCTGAGGAATGCCGCATCGGCCGAAGGCGCCCGCATTGACACCTTGTTCAGCATTACGCTGGGCATGGCCGCGGTCGTCTTTGTTGTGGTGCAGGGCTTCCTGCTCTATGCCATCGTTCGTTTCAACCGTCAGCCCGGCGACGAGGGCGACGGCTTGCCGATCAGAGGCCATACCAATCTGGAGATCTTCTGGACGGCCATCCCCGCCATTGTGGTTGTTGTCATCGCGATCCTCAGTTACCAGGTGCTGGCGGATATCGAGCGACCCAGAGAAGACGCGCTGGTGATCGAGGTCAAAGCGATCCAATACGCCTGGCAATTCTACTATCCTGAGCACGATGTGACATCCACCGAGATGCACATCCCGGTAGACCGGCAAGTGCTGCTCAAAATGCGCTCCAACGATGTGATCCACTCCTTCTGGGTGCCCGAATTTCGCATCAAAAAAGACGTGATGCCTGATCGGATCACCGAAACCTACATCACCGCCACGCAGGCAGGCGCATATCCCATCATTTGCACCGAACTGTGCGGCGCCGGGCACGCGATCATGCGTTCGCAAGTGGTTGTTCAGTCAGATGCGGATTACCGGGCGTGGATTGCCAGCCAGAAGACTGCGGCGACCACGTCCGGCGCGCCCGATCCCCTGGCGCCGGGACGCCAACTCTTTACCCAATACGGATGCAACGCTTGTCATGTGTTGAGCGATGCTCGGGCAGTGGGCATCATCGGCCCTGCGCTGAACGACATCGGGGCCCGCGCAGGCGCCATCGTGGCCGGGCAATCGGCTCAGGAGTATGTGCGGCTGGCGATCATTAAGCCCAATGACCACATTGTCGAAGGTTATGCTGCCAACCTGATGCCCCAGGATTACGGGTTGCGCATGTCAGACCAGGACTTGGCTGAACTGGTGAATTATTTGTTGGAGATGAAATAATGGCAACCATCGAAGACACCGGCCACGGTTTGATTCGCCACGGCGGTCGAAAGCTGAGTGATTACTTCGTTTTCAACACCGACCACAAGGTGATCGGCATCCAATACATGGTGATGGCGTTCATCTTCTTCATTTTCGGCGGCATCCTGGCGTCGTTGATCCGCACAGAGCTGGCGCAGCCCGGCACGCAATTCGTCGGCGGCAGCGACTACAACGTGTTGTTCACCATCCACGGCACCGTGATGATCTTCCTGTGGATCATCCCCGCGTTCGCCGGCTTGGCCAACTACGTGGTCCCGTTGCAGATCGGCGCGGACGACATGGCGTTCCCGCGACTGAACGCGCTCTCCTTCTGGCTCCTGCCGCCCGGCGCACTGCTCTTGCTGTTGAGCTTTGTGGTGGGCGGCGCGGAGAGCGGCTGGACCGCCTATCCGCCGCTGAGCCTGCAAACCGCCTCCGGCCAGACCATCTGGGCCATCGCGCTGCAGTTCGTCGGGTTCTCATCCATCTTCAGCGCGCTGAACTTCCTGGTGACCATCTTCAACATGCGCGCCAAGGGCATGACCCTGGGCCGTGTGCCGCTCATGGCCTGGGCCATCGTCGCCACCGCCATCATCCAGATCCTGGGCACGCCAGTGCTCTCCGGCGCGCTGTTCATGTTGATCTTCAGCCGGGTCCTGGGCACGCAATTCTTTGCCGCCGGCGCAGGCGGCGACCCGCTGATGTGGCAAAACCTGTTCTGGTTCTACTCGCACCCGGCGGTTTACATTATGATCCTGCCCGGCTTCGGCATCATCTCGGAGGTGCTGCCGGTGTTCTCGCGCAAGCCGATCTTTGGTTACAAGCTGATCGCTATCTCCAGCCTGGCCATCGGCATCTTCGGCTTCCTGGTGTGGGCGCACCACATGTTCACCAGCGGCATGGACCCGCTGCTGCGCATCCCGTTCATGATCACTTCCATGATCATCGCGGTGCCCACGGGCGTGAAGATCTTCAGCTGGCTGGCCACCATCTGGGGCGGCAAGCTGCGCTTCACAACATCCAACCTCTTCGCACTGGCGTTCATCTCGCTTTTTGTGATCGGCGGTCTCAGCGGCATTTTCCTGGCCTCGGTGCCCATTGATATTCACGTCCAGGACACCTATTTTGTGGTTGCGCACCTGCACTACGTGCTGTTCGGCGGCAGCGTGTTGGCGCTCTACGCGGGCCTGTACTACTGGTATCCCAAGATCACCGGCCGGATGCTGAGCGAGAAACTGGGCCAACTGCACTTCTGGTTGAACTTCATCGGCTTCAACCTGACCTTCCTGCCCCAGCACACCCTCGGCCTGGACGGCATGCCCCGCCGCGTGGCCGACTACGCGCCGGAATTCGCCGGGCTGAACATGATCTCCACCATCGGCGCGCTGCTGCTGGCGGTCAGCACCTTGCCGTTCATCATCAACGCCCTGGTCAGCCTGAAGCGCGGCGCGTTGGCCGGGGCAAATCCCTGGCGCGCGCTGGGCCTGGAATGGACCGTCTCTTCGCCGCCGCCCGTCTACAACTTCCCAACCCCGCCCGAGGTGGACGCGGATTCCTACGGCTATGGCGAACGCACCGTGCCGGCATCAGCTTGAAGCTAGAAGTTGGAAGTTGGAGGTTGGAAGCTCAAACCTCCAACCTCTAACCTCCAATCTCCCCACAGGAGCACCCATGAGCCAAACCACCACCGCACAACACACCAGCACCGGCCTGAACAGTCCCAAGCTGGGCATGTGGATCTTCCTGGCCACCGAGGTGATGCTCTTCTCCTCGTTGATCGGCGCGTTCCTGCAGATGAAGGCCCGCAGTCCGGCCGACGCGCACCACGTGCTCAACGTGCCGGTCACCGCGGTCAACACCTTCATCCTGATCATCAGCAGCACCACGGTGGTGTTGGCGCTGGAAGGCATCATGAACGGTGACAAGCGCCGGCTGAGGCTCTTCCTGGCGGCCACCCTGGCGCTGGGCGCCACCTTCCTGGGCATCCAGGTTTTCGAGTACTTCGAACTGTTCCACAAGGGGTTCACGCCGTCCGGCAGCCTGTTCGGCGGCGGCTTCTTCACCCTCACCGGGTTCCACGGCTTCCACGTGTTCATCGGCCTGCTGTGGTGCACCGGGCTGCTGACCCAGGCCGTGAAGGGCAAGTTCTCGGCCGATAACTACATGCGAGTCGAGATCTTCGGCCTCTATTGGCACTTCGTGGATGTGGTCTGGATCATCCTGTTCACGATTATTTATCTGATCTAACGAGGTCACGGCCGCAGCCTGGAATCGAGGCTTTAGCCGGTTTCTCTGGCTAAGCGACAGACCGCCTGAAGGCTCGATTCCCACCGTGCAGCATTGACGCTCTCAGAAGGAAGCACCTATGGACCAACAAAAGCCCGGCGCAAAACACACCCATCACCCCAAATACCTGCTGGTATTCATATCCCTGGCGGTGCTCACCGCCCTCGAAGTGGCAGTGACCTATGTGCCCGCGCTGCAGAACTTTCTGGCGCCCATCCTGTTGAGCATGTCGTTCTTGAAGGCCATGCTGGTGATCCTGTACTTCATGCACCTGCGCTTCGACAGCAAGTGGTTTGCCTTTATCTTCTTCATTCCGTTCGTGCTCGTCCTGCCGATGCTTGTCGTGCTCATGATCTCGTGAGGCTCAGGAGCCGAGAAACCAGGTTTCTGCGAGAAACCTGGTTTCTTTCTGGGGAAGGAAGCGTTCATCTTATGCAAACCACGATCTGGGCATCCAGCGGCGCCCCAGGCGGGACTTGCCAGCTCCACCGCAACGCCTTGCGCCGCCTGCGCAAGGCGTTGTTTTTGGCGGTGCTGGCCTTGCTGGCCCTGGTGCTGATCGCCGGCTGCGGCCGCGCAGGGGGCTCGCCAGAAACCACGGACAGTTTCACTGTCACCTTCGCCACCGAGCCGGCCGCACCCGTGGTGGGCGCGGGGGTCGTGCTGCTCACCCTGGCCGACCCGGCCGGGCAGCCCGTGAACAACGCCACAGTCGCCATCGAGGCCAACATGAGCCACGCCGGCATGGTGCCGGTCAACGCGCAGGCGACCGGCAGCCAGGGCGGCGTCTATCGTGTGCCCTTGCAGTGGACCATGCGCGGCGATTGGTACGTGGACGTCAGGTTCACGCTGCCGGATGGGCAGATTGTCGGCCGGCGTTTCCCTGCCATAGTCAAGTAACTGCTGTCATGCTGAGTTACCCATCCCGCCGCGGCACGCCTTATGTGCGCCCGGCCAGGAACATGGCAAGAAGCTGGAATCGAGGCTTTAGCCGGTCGCTCTCTTTGAGCGTCAAACCGCCTGACCCTGAAAGGGGGCTTTGCACAGGCTTGATCCCGTTTCGCCGACACGTTCCGGGTGGCGCCCAGCGATGTTCCGCTGATGTCTTGGCGCGGCGGAACATGGGTCGCAGACCCGCTCAACCTGACAAAGCAACATCAAGCGGGCATGCTAGACCGCAAAGCGCTTGGGGCAGTTCATGGACCTCCTGACCTGGCCCGTCCTCGGCCGCTTCCTGAAGTGGCGCCACGCGCGCACGGCGGTGCAGCTCCCCATGCTGCTGGTCGCTGCGCTGATCGTCTTCGACGGGCTGGTGGGGCCGCAGCTTGCGCCGAGGAACCTGGCGACGGTGGGAGTCTGGCTGCACTATCGCGGGTTGGTGGTGTTGGCGCTGCTGCTGGCCGGCAACCTGTTCTGCATGGCGTGCCCCTTCATGCTGCCGCGACAGGCGGCGCGCTGGCTGCGCGAACGCTTCTGGGGCGGCGGCCGGCCCCAACCACGCTGGCTGCGGGCCAAGTGGCTGGCGATCGCGCTGGTCGTCCTGTTCTTCTTCTGTTATGAGGCGTTCAGCCTGTGGGCCACGCCCTGGTGGACCGCGTGGATCGCGCTGGGCTACTTCGTGGTGGCGTTCGCGGTGGACGCGGTCTTCCGCGGCGCGACCTTCTGCAAGGCCATCTGCCCGCTGGGCCAGTTCAACTTCTTCGGCTCGCTGGTCTCGCCGTTGGAGATCAAGGTGCGGGAGCTGGCGGTGTGCGCGGGGTGCAGGACGAAGGATTGTATTACGGCTGGAAATTCAGGGAACTCAAGGAACTTGGGGAACTTG
>DAOUAT010000500.1:0-2762 GCA_034433275.1 Anaerolineae bacterium | reverse complement strand
GTGCTGGCCCGAAAAACATCGCCTAACCCAGCGCAAACAGCAACTGCTGGCGGTGCAACCCTACACATCAGTCAAGACGCCAAATACTCAGCTGGGAGCATTTGGAATTCCTGCGCCAACGGCCAGCGGATTGCCATGCGGCAGGGCAGTACGGTATACTACTTCACGGGCGATCACCTGGGCAGCACCAGCTTGATGACGGACGCCAGCGGCGGCGAAGTCGCGCGGCAAAAGTATTTCCCATTCGGCACGCCGCGGTCCACCAGCGGCACATTACCAACCGACTACAACCCTTCGACGGGCTCAGGGTAAACTTCACCGGCCAGCGCAGCGAGGAGAGCAACCTCGGTTCGCTATACGATTACAACGCACGTTTCTATTCGCCTCTGCTCGGTCGTTTTCTCAGCCCGGATCCGCTCATCCCACAGATGGCGAATCCGCAGGCGCTTAACCGTTACGCCTATACGCTGAATAATCCGCTGCGGTACACGGATCCCACAGGGCATTGGGTCGAGAGCGCGCTGGACATTGCCTTCATCGTCTACGACATCCACGCTATCGCGACCGGTGGCCTGACGGCAGCGAGCGGCGCGGCGTTGGCGGCGGATGTGGCCGGGACGGTGATCGGCTGCTACCCTTGCCGGCGCAGCGAGGGCGCCGGCAAGGGTAGCCAGGGCGAGCGTGTGCTCACGCCAGCGCCTGCCAGATCTTGCGATAGCTATCATACCGCAGCCGCGCGATCCGCCCGGCGCGCACGGCGGCCTTGACCGCGCAGCCGGGCTCGCGCGTGTGCGTGCAGTTGGCGAACTCGCACGGGCCGGCCGCGGCGAACTCGCGGTAGAACCCGCGCAGGTCGGCCTGCTTTAAGCCAGCCAGGCCGAACTCACGGATGCCGGGCGTGTCGGCCACGAAGCCGCCGGCCGCCAGCGGGTGCAACGTCACCTGGGTGGTGGTGTGCCGGCCCTCGTGCTTCCGGCCGCTGACCTCGGCCACGCGCAGGCGCAGCCCCGGCTCGGCCGCGCTGAGCAGCGACGATTTGCCCACGCCCGACAACCCGGCCAGGGCGGTGGTTTTACCCGCCAGCACATCCCGCAGCTCGTCCAGGCCCGCGCCGGTCAGCGCGCTGGTGGGGATGACCTGGTAGCCCGCAGCGCGGTAGGCGGCCACCACCGCAGCTAACTCCCCCGCGTCCTCAGCCAGGTCAATCTTGTTGATCACGATGACCGGTCGCAGGTTGTGGCGTTGGGCCGCGATCAGGTAGCGGTCGGCCAGCTCCGGCCAGAACGCGGGCTCACGCCACGCGGCCACGATCAGCACCTGATCCACGTTCGCCACGATCACCTGCTGATGGTACACGTTGAACGGGTCGGGCCGGGCCAGCGCGCTGTGCCGGGGCAGGATCGCCTCGACCATGCCGCGGCCATCGCCGTTGTGCGAGATGGTCACGTGATCGCCCACGGCCACCATGTTGCTGTAGCCGCTGTGCGCCACGCGCAAGGTGTTGCGCAGCCGACACAGCAAGGCGCGCTCCCCGGCCTGCACCCGGCACAGGTCGGAGCTCACCTCAATCACGGTGCCGCCGGCAACCGCCTGGCCGTCCTTGCGGCCGCCGGCCGGCTCGGCGCCGGCCGGCCCGAAGCCCTGGTGCAGCGGCGAGCGGATGATCTTCGCCTGCCGCCATTCGGTCTCCCCTTTGGGCATCACCCGCTCGTGCTCGGGCAAGGTTTCGTCGCCCTCGGGGTCTTCCTCGAAGGCGTCCGCCCAATTCTTCTGCCGCACCCGCGCTTGCTGGGGCGCTTTTCCGGGTTGGGGGTTCTGTTTGCGGATCTCCCGCAGTGCAGCATCTTCTCGGATGTGCTGCCACATCTTTTCGGTTCGAGTCGCCAAGGTAGGATTCTCCATCTGATACGACGTAAGGCGGAATTTATTCCGCTTCTCCTTCGCAGGACGGAATAAATTCCGTCTTACACCAGGATAACAACAAGGCCATGAGCAGTTTTTGCTCATGGCCTTGTGCGGACCATGTGGGCCGGAGACACAAAAAGGCCATGAGCTGCGCGAACGCGTCGCCGGCTCATGGCCTTGTCAGCAGATGGGATCTCCCCAGGGCGTCAGGCTGCCTGAGACGGGCGAACGAGGTTTGCGCAGACCGCAACGGTTTGCGTGAGAACGTCATTATGGGCCATCACGTTCGCCCTCCTTTCGAGAGATAGGATGCGCTGGTGCGCTTGATTGGAGATCACTATACTGCGAACTGGCCGAACTGTCAAAAAACGCACCGGTGAAATTGCGCCTGGCATCAAGTTCGTGCTATAGTGCGCATATGGAACTATTCATCATTCGTCACGCCCAATCCGCCAACAACGCCCTGTCCGATCAAACGCTGCGCGTGGTTGACCCGGCGCTCACCGACCTGGGGCGCCGCCAGGCCGAGCTGCTGGCCGCACACCTGGCCGCCGGCGCCGACCACGAGTCGCAACCGTGCGAGACCGAGCCGCCCAACGGCGGCAACGGCGCATGCTTCGGCATCACCCGGCTGGCGGTCAGCCCCATGCACCGCACGCTGCTGACGACGCGGCCCATCGCGCGTGCGCTCGACCTGCGCCCTGAGGTGTGGCCCGACATCTACGAGCACGGCGGCATGTGGCTGGATCACGGCGGGGAACGGGGGATCGCCGGCTATCCCGGCCTGTCCCGCGCCGAGATCCTGGCCTGCCTGCCCGACGCCAGCCTGCCCCAGACGATCACCGACGCTGGCTGGT
>DAOUAT010000499.1:0-2877 GCA_034433275.1 Anaerolineae bacterium | reverse complement strand
CACAAGTCGCACTGGGTCACCGATAACGTCAACAGTGTGATCGCGGTAGCACCGGGCAACTTCCAGAGCGAGCTCGGCTGCCCCGGTGACTGGCAGCCCGACTGCCTGCGCTCCTGGCTGCAAGACCCCGACGGCGACGGCACGTACCGCTTCACGACCACGGCGCTGCCCGCCGGCAGCTACGAGGGCAAGGTCGCGCTGAACGAGAGCTGGGACGTGAACTACGGCGCGGGTGGGGTGCAGAACGGCCCGAACATCTCCTTCACCGTGACCACCGCTGGCGACAAAGTCATCTTCGAGTACGACTCGGTCTCCCACATCTTGACCATCACCGTCCTGGGCGATGTGCCGGACGAGGACCTGGTGGCTGTGCCCGTCCAGCATCCGATTCAGGACGAGGTGATGTACTTTGTGCTGCCCGACCGCTTCGACAACGGCGACCCGGCCAACGACGAAGGCGCGGCGCCCGGCGGCACGCTGGCCCAGACCGGCTTCAAGAAGGACGACAAGTCGTTCTACCACGGCGGTGACCTCAAGGGCTTGCAGGGCAAGCTGGACTACGTGAAGAACCTGGGCGTGACCTCCCTCTGGATCACGCCGATCTTCCGCAACAAGCCAACGCAGCCGGATAGCTCCACCGCCTTCGGCATTGGCGGGGCCTACCACGGCTATTGGATCCTGGACTTCGAGAACACTGACCCCCACCTGGGCAGCAACGCCGAGCTGTTGGCGTTCATCAACGAAGCGCACACCAACGGCATGAAGGTGTTCTTCGATATCGTGGTCAACCACACGGCCGACGTCATTGATTACGCGGGCGGCGGCAGCGCCTACCGCAGCAAGGCCGACTATCCGTACAAGGATGCCAGCGGCGTGGCCTTCGATGACCGTGATTACGCGCTGGCGAACGACTTCCCGGCCATGAATCCCACCACCAGCTTCCCCTACTTGCCGCAGTTCAACGATCCGGGGGACGCCACGGCTAAGAACCCGGCGTGGCTGAATGACCTGAACTACTACCACAACCGCGGGGATTCGACCTTTGCCGGCGAGAACTCGGAGTACGGCGACTTCTTCGGCATGGATGACGTGTTCACCGAGCGCTACGAGGTCGTCAACGGCTTCCTGGACGTCTACAAGGCCTGGATCCGGGATTACGGCGTGGACGGCTTCCGGCTGGACACGGTCAAGCACGCCAACATCGAATTCTGGCAGCGCTTCGCGCCGGAGATCCTCGCCTTCGCCCGTGCGAACGGCAAGCCGGACTTCACCATGTTCGGCGAGGTGTTCGACGGCAGCGCGGAGGTCATGAGCCGCTACACCACCGCGGGTAGCTTGCCGTCGGTGTTGGATTTCGGCCTGCAAGGCACGATCAACTCGGTCGGCATTTCCGGCGCGGCGACCGATAACCTGCGCAACCTGTTCGCGGCCGACGACTACTTTACCGACGCGGACAGCAACGCGTATCAGCTCGCGACCTTCATCAGCAACCACGACATCGGCCGGGCGGGCTATGCCCTGCGCCAGGCGCTGCGGACCGCTTCGGACGCGGAACTGGTGACCCGCATGAAGTGGGGCTACGCCATGCTGTTCTTCGCGCGCGGCTTCCCGGTGATCTACTACGGCGACGAGCAGGGCTTCGTGGGCGGCGGCAGCGATAAGCTGAGCCGCGAGGACATGATGCCCAGCCTGGTGTCTGAGTACAAGAATAACGACCTGATCGGCACCGGCGCAACCCCGGCCGACGCCAACTTCGACCAGACGCATCCGATCTACCAGGCGCTGGCCGAGTTCGCGGCGATCCGGGATGTCAACCTGGCCCTGCGCCGCGGCGCGCAGATCCACCGCTACAGCACCGGAGGCCCTGGCATCTACGCCTTCTCCCGCATCGAGCGCGCGGAGCAGATCGAGTACGTGGTGGCCTTCAACAGCGCCACGACAGCCAAGACCGCGACCTTCGCGGTGTACCTGGCCGGTGCGGTCTATGACGCGGTCTACCCGGCCGGCGGCGCCGTGCTGACCAGCAGCGCCGGCGGCGAGCTGACCGTCAATCTGGGACCCGGCGGGGTGGTGGTTTACAAGGCCGCGACGGCCCTGCCCCCCAGCGCGGCCGCGCCGGATGTGGCCTTCACCACGCCGGCCGCGGGTGCTGCGCTGACGGGCCGGGCCGAGATCGGCGTGACCCTGAGCACCGACCAACTGGCCGAGGTGACTTTCGCCGTCAAAGTGGGCGCCGGCGACTGGCAAGCGATCGGCGTTGACACCAACGCGCCCTACCGCGTGTTCTACGATGTGTCTGCCCTGGCCCCCGGCACGGCGCTGACCTTCCGCGCCATCGCCAACGACTTGAATGGCCACCTGAAGTCAGCGACCGTCGCGGCAGTGGTGGGCGAGCCGCCGGCCCCCGGCGGCGTCAAGTACGCCATCATCCACTACAACCGGGCCGGTGGCGACTACGGCGACCATACCACGGGGAACTTCAACGACTTCTGGGGCCTGCACCTGTGGGGCGACATTGATGAAGATATCCAGTGGACCGCGCCCAAGCCGTTCCTGGGCGAGGACGAGTATGGCCGCTTCGCCTGGGTGAAGCTGAAGCCCGGCGCGACCAACGTCGGTTTCATCGTGCACCGCGGTGATACCAAGGATGGCACCACCGCCGACCGCTTCTTCAACCCGTCCCAGACGCCGGAGATCTGGCTGGTGGGCGGCGCCGCGGCCACCTACACGTCGCAGGCCGCGGCTCAGGGCTACGTGACCATCCGTTACCAGCGGCCGGCCGGCGACTACGGCGCCTACGCCAGCGACGACTACGCCGACTTCTGGGGCCTGCACCTGTGGGGTGATGCTATCGCCGACTCTGAAGATACCGGATGG
>DAOUAT010000498.1:0-6656 GCA_034433275.1 Anaerolineae bacterium | reverse complement strand
GATGCCCTCCTCCGCGCCGGCCGGCACGGGGATGGATGTGACGAACGACCAGTCAAAGGTGTTGTACACCTTCACCTCGTCGCCGCAGGCGACGAACAGGTGCCCCGTGTCCGGGTTCACGGCCACCACATAGGGTTCGCGGCCGATGTCAATCGCGCCGAGGATGGTTGCGGTGTTGATGTCTAGCACGGTGACCTTGTGATGCGATCCACGGTTCGCCACGTAGAGGCGCCGGTCGGCCGGGTCGAACGCCAGGCCATAGGGCTCGGGCACGTCCGCGTATTCCCAGGCCACGTAGTTGGTGTAGATGCGGGCGATCCGATTCGCACCGTGGAGCGACAGGAAGATGTCGCCGGTGTCGGGATCGGCCGCGAACAGCGCGGGCTCATGGCCGACGCTGATCGTACCTGCGGCCGCCAGGGTCGTCCGGTTGACCAGGTTCACCACGTCGCTGCCGTAGCTGGCCGCGTAGATAAGGTTCCCTTGGCTGATCACACCATCGGGCATGTCGCCGACCGCGTAGCGACGGTGGACGGACGAGCTGGCGGGTTCCACGAGCACCAGCTCGTCGGTCTGGCGATTGGCGACGCCGATCAGGTAGCCCAAGGGCGCTCCGCTGAACGGCACGACGGCAACCCCGTTCGGCCCGGCCGCCCGCGTATCGAGCTGCACTCTGCCCAGGATCGTCGCAGTGAGCGGATCAAAGACGGCCAGCTCGCGGCCGCTGTGATCCGCGCCATGGAATGCGATGTAAGCCCGGTCGCCGGAAGGGCTGAGGGCGACGCCGTGCGGGTGACTGCCGGCCCCCAGGTCCACCGTGCGCAGCTTGGAGGGCACGAGCCAGGTTTGCGGCGCTGCAGTGGGATAGCCAGCCGGCGTGGGGAAGGGGGTGGCGCTCCCTGGAGGCGTCGCCGTGGGGGTGGCAATCGGCGTGCGGGTCGGCGTCGCCGTCGGCGTGCGGGTGACGGTGGGCGTCACTGTCGGGGTTGCAGTTGCCGCCGCGGTCGGACACACGGTCAGGCTTGCGTCATCCACGAAGGTGCGGGAGATGCCGCTCTGCCCGTTGTTGTAGGTGCCAAACTGGAACCGGATCGTCTTGCCCGCATATTGGCTCACATTCAGCGTGAGCGCCCCCGATCGCCACGACGGCGCATTGACTGTCTCGCTGAAGAGATAGTTTATGGTTCCGTCGGGTAGGATGCCGAGCACGTAGAAGTAGTCCGCCGCCTGGATGTTGTCGGCCCGCTCCGCCTCCGTGCGCGGCAGGGTCGCCGGGTCAGGCTGCCAGCCGGCCGCCACCGCGGTCACGTCGCCGTTCACGTTGTAACGCCAGAAGGTGAGCGTCGCCGAGGCCAGGCCGGTCGGGAAGGTCACCCCCTGCTCGATGGGTGAGAAGCTCAGCGTGTTGGCGCCGCCGGCCGCGATCCCCGTGCGCATGCTGCGGCTGCCGCTGCGGGCCGGCGTCGTCACATAACCGGCCAACACCGGGTTGCTCTTAATCAGCCAACCGGCGTCCGTCTCAAACCCGCCGTTAACGAAACCTTCGTAGCACGCAGGGGACGGCGTCGCGGTTGTTGTCGGCGTCCGGGTAGGGGTGGCGGTCACCGGTGATGGCGGAGGCGGGATGGTCAATGGGGTCCAGGTTTGGCCGCCATCATCGCTGCGCAGGGTGCGACCAGGCAGGTCGTTGTTCCAAGGGTTCACATTGATGGTGACGTATAAAGCGCTGCCGGCCGGCCCCGCGCCCACGGCCAGTGGCGAGGGCTGGGCCGAGAAGACGTACACCGGCTGCCAGGTGATGTCGCCTTTGGTCAGTGCAAACGCGTTGTAGCTCACGAACAGCGTGCCGTTGGGGTTGCCGACATACAGGGCGCGGACACTGCCATCCAGCGCCAGGCCGCGGCTGGGATAGGGTTCGTTGAGCACCGGGAAGATGGGATATACCGGCGCGGGGATGCTCTCCCACATGCTGTCGAAGCTGCGTTCCAGGCTGGCCGTGCCGCGGCGATTCATGGTGACGGTGTACACGATGTTGCGGGCGACAGGATCGATCAGGATCGGGCTGATGGCTTCACGTTCGGTGTCCGGCTCGGTGGGCGTCCAGGTGAACCCGCCATCGGTGCTGCGCGCCAGCGGCGCGTAATCCCACCAGATGCCGGCCCAGAGCGTTTGCGGGTCATCGAAACTGACCGCGACCGGCCCGATATTCAGCGCGCTGACTTTCTGCCAGCTTGCGCCGCCGTCGGTGGTGCGCCACAGCCCGGCCGCGTTTGCGCCGATGTAGAAGGTGTCGGGATGGTTGTAATCCATCCCCAGGTAGCCGCCGACCGGCGCGGTCATGTAGGTCCATGTCGCGCCGCGGTCGGCGCTGGTGACCAGCCGCCATTCGTTGGTGATGCCGTAGAGCTGTCCGGTCGGGCCGGGCGCGACCACCAGGTGTTGCAGCCAGCGATCGGTCAGGATGGTGGGTATGGCCGTCGGCGTCAGGGTGGGTGTGGCCGTCCTGGTTGCGGTCGCCGTGGCCGTGGGTGTCGGCGTGAGTGTGCGCGAAGGCGTCGCTGTCGCTGTAGCAGTCACCGTCGGCGTGCGGGTCGCCGTGGCCGTGGGTGTCGGCGTGAGTGTGCGCGAAGGCGTCGCTGTCGCTGTAGCTGTCACCGTCGGCGTGCGGGTCGCCGTTGCGATGGATGTGGGTGTCGGCGAGGGCGGAACGCTGCCGGTGTTGTAGAAGAAGACTCCCTGCGCCGTAGTGACGTACAGCCTCGTCGGTGCAGCGTCCAGCACCAACAGATCGCGCACTTGTTGGGTATCAAACGGCTGACCGGCGATCTTCTGCCAGGAGGTGGCCCCTGGGACACCGGAGTAGACTCCTCGGACGGTGCCGAGGAAGAGGCGATGGGGCGGGCCCACAGGATCTTGCGCCAGCGGGCCGAGGCCGTAGGAACCCAACCCTGCGCCCGGATCCAACACATCCACCAGGCCGGTCGAAGCGTTGATCCAGTTCAGACCGTTATTGGGCGTGTAGTAGAAACCGTAGTAAGCCGGCGCGTAGACGACACCCGGCGCAAAGCGGTCCAGCGCCAGGTCCTGGATCCACCCCATGTCCAGATAGAGCGGTGTGCTCTGCGCCCATGTGCTGCCGCCGTCGGCGCTGCGCAGCACGGCGCCCCCGCCGCCTTCACTGATGCCGCCGACCCACACGGTGCTCCAGGCCGGATCAACCGGCGCTATGAAGTACACGTCATAGAGGCCGAAGAGCTCACCTGGTTGATGGGTGAAGCTGGCGCCCGCGTTCGTGCTGAGGTAGGAGCCGTTGCAGCCGGCCGCGTACAGCCGCAGATCGGTTGGGTGCGCGGCCAACGGCTTCAGGTTCAGGCCCGCGGGCAGTTGTTGCCACGTCGCGCCGCCGTTAAGGGTGCGCCACATGGGCACGTCTGGCCCGCCCATGTAGCAGGGGTAGCCGTCGCCGGCGAACAATACGTTCGCGTCCGCGCTGAGGATCATGGGCTCCGGCCGGGCGGCGCCGGAAACCCGCCAGGTCACGCCGGCGTCGTCGGAGCGATACAGCGCGCCGTTAACATCCGCATACACGGTGTTCGACTCAGGCCGGCCGATCACCCGCTGCGCCCAACCCGCCGGCAGCACCAGCGCGCCGGTCGGCGGACAGAGGGTCAAGGCTACATCATCCACGAAAGTGCGGGAGATACCCCCAGAACCGTTGTTATACGTGCCGAACTGGAAGCGGATGGATTTGCCGGCGTAGCGGTTGACATCCAGGGTGATGGATCGCGACCGCCACGACGGCGCATTGACCGACTCCGTGAACAGATAGTCTATCGTCCCGTTCGGCAGGATGGCCAGCACATAAAAGTAATCCGCCGCCTGGATGTTGTCCGCCCGCTCCGCCTCGGTGCGCGGCAACAGGGCCGGGTCAGGCTGCCATCCTGCCGCCGCCGCGGTCACATCACCGTTCACGTTGTAGCGCCAGAAGTTCAACGTGGCCGACGCCAGGCCGGCCGGGAAGGTCACGGCCTGCTGGATGGGCGAGAAACTCAGGGTATTGGTGCCCCCGGCTGCGATCCCGGTTCGCATACTGCGGCTGCCGCTGCGCACCGGCGTCGTCACATAGGCCGCCAACACCGGGTTATCCCGGATCTCCCAGCCGGCATTTGTCTCAAACCCGCCGTTGACGCACCCCTCATAGCAGGCGACCGGCGTGAACGGTGCGATCGGTGTTGCTGTGGGAGTCCAGGTGTGGCCCGGTGTCACCGTCAGCGTGGGCGTACGGGTCGGGGTCGCCATAACCGTTGGGGTTGCGGTGGGCGTGGACGTGTGGCTAGGTGTGCCGGCGCCCGTCGGCGTAGCGGTAGGTGTCCCCGTGCGCGTCGGCGTGGGTGTCGGCATGGCCCCGGCCGGCGGCGGGATGGTCAGCGGAATCCAGGTGGCGCCGCCATCGTCGCTGCGCAAGGTGCGGCCGAGCGCGCTGCGGCCGCGGCCGTAGTTGTTCAAGGTGATGTAAAGTGCGCCGTCGAAGGGCGATCCGCCTACGGCCAACGGGATGGGTTGATAGGCAAAAGTCTTGACCGGCGTCCAGAGGATGTCCGTCTTGGTCAGCTCATAGGGGTTGGGGCTGACGTACAGAGTGCCGTTCGGGTTGCCCAGGTAGAGCGCACGAGTCTCGCCGGCCAGTGCCAGGCCAGGGCTGGCATAGCCGTCTGGCCAGCCGCCGGCGGGCGCGCCGTCCATCTTGTCCCACACGTTGGTGCCGATACGCCGATAAAGTTCACCGGCGCCGCCCCCGGCCAGGCTGAGGGCGTAGTGCAGGTCATGGGCCTGCGGGTCAATCAGGACTGGGCTCCACAGATCGCCATAGAACCCCTCGTTGGCCGGCCACCACGTGGCGCCGCCATCGGTGCTGCGGGCCGGCGCCGGATTGCCGGACCACAACACGTCCGGATCGTCAAGCTCCACCGTAACCGGGCCAAAATAGCCCGCGCTGCGCAGCTCCCAGTTCACGCCGCCATCCAGGCTGCGCCAGATGCCGCTGTTCGTGCTGAGGTAGAGGGTCTCCGGGTGGTTGTAATCCATGCCAATGGCGCTGGCCGGTATCAGAACGCCGCCCTCCCCCATCGGCTGGTTCAACGCCTGCCAGGTGGCCCCGCGATCGTCTGCAGTGAGCAGGTAGCCCTCATTGGTGACGCCGTAGAGCCGGCCGCTTTCGCCGGGCGCCACAACCAGCGAGCGCAGCCAGCGCGCGTCCAGTTCATAGGGTT
Organism: Anaerolineae bacterium; assembly: GCA_034433275.1. Lineage (GTDB taxonomy): Bacteria > Chloroflexota > Anaerolineae > CG2-30-64-16 > CG2-30-64-16 > DAOUAT01. The sequence continues at coordinate 1,386 of DAOUAT010000498.1, read as the reverse complement.
CGGGCGTGGGCGGGATGCCCGGCTCCTCGTAAAGCACCAGCGGCAGATAGGCGCGGGGGGTGAGCGGCTTGACTGCTGGGCCGGGCCAACAGATCACCACCGACGCGTCATCAACATACATCGCGGTGGCGCCATCCAAGCCGTCGTTATAGGTCCCGAAGGCAACACGGATCGTCTGCCCTTTGTAGGCGCCGAGATCGAAGGTGAGCTTCTGCCAGGCCCGCGCGTTGCTGCGCGTCCACAGCAGTGATTTGAGGATTCTGCCATCGTTCCGCAGCAACAGCACGTACTGCCGGTCGCTGCTGGCGATGCTCTCCGGCACGAGGGCGGCTGCGGCAAGGTTGGCATCCGCAGCGGCGGCGCGTTGGAGCGTGACAGAGTCAGGGGCAGCCTCATGTGCAGCACTCAGTGGCCCTTCGCCTGAGATCGGATACCACCACACAGTGAGGGTGGCGCCCGTGGCCGCAGGCGGGATGGTGATGGTCTGATTCACCGAAGAGTAACTGTAAACGTTGGCGCCGCCATCAATGCCGGTGCGCAGGCTCAGCTCGCCCGTGTGGGCGTACTTGGTGCTATACTGCGCCGTGGCTTTGGTTGTGGGCCGCTGCCAGCCCAGGTCCACGACCTCGAACCCGCCGTTGATCAGCCGCTCCTCGCAGAGCGCGTCGCAGTGCCAGACGCCGGCCGAGGTGGCCGCGTGCGCGGTCAGCCCGCCCACGGGGCCCAGGGCCGTCACAGCCAGGTCGCGCATATCGGGGTCGTCGGGCGCGGGGCCCAGGTTCACCCACCAATCACCGCCGCCGATAGCCCGGTAGAGGCTGTGATCCTCGCCGGAGACGAACTGGCCGCTGAGCGCGGTGAACAGCGCCTTGTCAGTGGCATAGTTGGGCGAGGCCGCCAACGGAATCGGGAATGGCTCATAGGTGCCCGGCAGGCCGGCAGTAACAAGGCGCCACGTGCCTCCACGGTTCGTCGTACGCGCCACGCCGCTGTCGGGCGTGCCGTCGCCGACCCCTTCGATGAACCGGAAGGTCAGCCAGGCCGTGTTATCGGTCGCGAAAGCGGGCGACACGGCCAACCCGTATGATGGCGCCGGCCCACCCACCGCGCTCCAGGTGACGCCGCCATCGGTGCTGCGCCGCGTGCCCATGTAGCCGGTGGCAAAGAGCGTGCGATCCGCCCCGTAGGCGGGCGAAACCGCCAGCTCGTAAGTGATGAAGAAATCCTCAGGCGGTGCGATGGGGTAAGTCGTCCAGGTGGCGCCGCCATCGGTTGACTTGTGCAACTGATCGCCGTTGGCGACGAACACGGTCTGGTCGCTGAGGTAGACGGGCGACAGCGCCAGGGCACGACTGCCGCCAATGGCAGGGATGACGGTCCAGGTGG
>DAOUAT010000497.1:0-11917 GCA_034433275.1 Anaerolineae bacterium | reverse complement strand
AGCGAGATGCGCGCGCCGTACACCACCCGGCTGAACACGTCCCGGCCCAGCTCGTCGGTGCCGAAGGGATGCTGCCACGACGGCGGCAGGAGCCGATCCTCGACCTTCTGCTGGAGCGGCCCGTAGGGTGCGATCACGGGCGCGGCCAGCGCCACCACCGCCCAGATCAGGATCACGGCCAGGCCGGCCATGGCCATGCGGTTTCGGGTCAGCGTCCGCAGGCTGCGAGCCAATGGCGACTCGCCCTGCCCGGGGTATCGGACGCGGACGGGCGCGGATGAACGCGGAGCAGAAAAATCATCCGCGCTTGTCCGCGCTCGTCCGCGTCCCGTTTCTGTAGGCTGTAGCGGCGGACGCGGCATAGACGCCTGTTTTGTGAAAGTCTCTGATGGCTTGCCCACCGTCACGCCTCCCGGATGCGCGGGTCCACGAAGCCGTACAGGATGTCCACGGTCAGGTTCACGAAGATGTAGACCACGGCGATCAACAACGTGGTGCCCAACACAGCGGGATAATCCAGGTTGGCGGCCGACTCCACCGCGTAGCGGCCGATGCCGGGCCAGGCGAAGATCGTCTCGGTCATGATCGCGCCGGTCATCAGCCCGGCAAACGCCAGGCCGAGCACGGTCAGCGTGGGGATGAACGCGTTGCGCAGCGCGTGGATGACGATGACCGCGCGCTCCCGCAGGCCCTTGGCGCGCGCGGTGCGGATGTAGTCGGTGCGCAGCACTTCGAGCATGGACGCGCGGGTAATGCGCGACACCACGGCCAGGGTGAACCAGCCCAGGATAATCGAAGGCAGGATCAGGTGCTGCAGCGAGCTGACGAAGGAGGCCTTATCGCCGGCCAGCAGGCTGTCCACCAGGTACATGCCGGTCACCTGCGGCGGCGCCGACATCCGGGTGTCAATCCGACCGGGGCCGGGCAGGATCTGCAGGCGATAGTAGAACAGGAACAGCAACATCAGCCCCGACCAGAACGGCGGCATAGACGCGCCCAACAGCGAGAAGACGCGCGCGGCGTGATCAGGCCAGCGTCCCGCCTTGAGGGCTGCCAGGATGCCCAGCGGCAGGCCCAGGAGCAGCGCAAACAGCAACGAGGCGATGCCGAGCTCGGCCGTGGCCGGCAGGTATTGCCTGAGGTCTTGCGCCACCGGCCGCTTGGTCTTGAACGAGATCCCCAAGTCCCCGCGCGCCAGGTTGCGCAGGTACACAAAGTACTGCTCGTGCAGCGGCTTGTCCAGCCCCCACTTCTCAACCGCAGCCTGCACGATATCGGGCTGATCCAGCGCCTTCTCGCTGACGATGATCGCGATCGGGTCAACCGGCACCAGCCGCGACACCAGGAAGGTGAGCAGGGTGATCCCGATGAGCATGGGGATCACCAGCAGCAGCCGGCGGGCGATATGGGTGAAAAGGCTCATCGGCGACAGTCCAGATTCGCAACAACGGCGAAAACACCAAAGCGAAGCAGCCTAGGCGAAGGGCTGGCATCCTGAGCGGAGCACCGCATCCTGAGCGGAGCACCGCAGGCCGTAGTCGAAGGACGCAGGCCGTAGTCGAAGGACGCAGCTCGTAGTCGAAGCATGTCCTGAGCGGAGGCGAAGGAGGTGCAGAGCGACTTTCTGCCCTAAGCCGCATCCTTCGACTCCGCCGGGGGCCCTACCCCGGCTCCGCTCAGGATGCTTGCCTGCTTTCAACACAGGATGCGTGCGTCAAGTAGTCTCTTCTACTTGCTCAAATCATAGAAACTCACAAAGTGCACCGGGTGGTAGGCGAAGCCCTGCACCGCCTTGTTCATCGCGGCCAGCGATTGGTTCTGATACAGCATGGTGAATGGCATATCGTCCATCAGCACCTTCTGCAGGTCCTTGATCGCCTGCTCACGCTTGGCCGGGTCCAGGTCGGTGCCGACAATCCGGGCGTACTTCTCGGCCTCCGGGTTGTTGTAGAGCATGCGCTTGGCGATGCCCCGGTCGGCGTAGGAGAAATAGTCGGTCCACATGGTCGGGTCGAGGTAGTCGGGCGTCCAGCCGCCGAAGGCCATGGGCAGCTTTTGCGCGCGCATCTCGCTGAGGTAGACGCTCTGCTCCATCGGCTTCAGGTTAGCGGTGATGCCCGCCTCGGCCAGGTCGGACTTGAGCTTGGCCGCGATGGTCTCGCGCGTGGGGTTGGAGCCGTAGTGCAGGTCCACGGTGACGCCGCCCTCGTAGCCGGCCTGCTTGAGCAGATCTTTGGCCTTGGCGACATCGCGGCCCTGGGTCATGGCCGGGTCCACGCCCAACACGCCCAACGGGATAATGCTGGGCGCGCGGGCGCCGTAGCCGCGCAGGATGGCCTTGATCAGCCCGTCGTAGTCAATAGCGTAAGCCACGGCCTGGCGCACCAGCTTGTTGGCCAGCGGCGCCGACAGCGCCTCACTGGAGGTCATGGCCAGGTAATTTTGGTTCAGCGTCTGGCCGATGACCACGTTGAGGTTGGGATCAGCCTGGGCCACGGCCACCAGGTCCGGGTCGAGGTTATCGGTCAGGTCGGCATCCCCGCGCTGGAGCAGCTGCAGCGAGGTCGTCGGATCCGCGCTGTGCTTGATGATCACTTTGCTCAGCGCCGGTTTGCCGCGCCAATAGTTCGGGTTGGCCTTCAGCACGATCTCGGCTTTCGGGGTCCACTGGGTCAGGATGAACGGCCCGCTGCCGGTCGAGTTCTGGTCAAGCCAGTCCTTGGCCTTGTCGGTCTTGTCGGCGTCCTCCGCGTCGGTGCCGCCCTTCTCCTTGACGAGCACGCTGTCCACGATGCTCATGGCCGGCGCGGCGACGATGCTGAGAAACGCGGGCGACGTCTCGCTGAGCGTCACCTTCACGGTGGCCGCGTCCACCACTTCCACGCCGGTGACCAAGTCGGCGTAGAATGCCGGATTATCCTTCAGGTTCTTCAGGCGCATCCAGGAGAAGCGCACATCCTCGGCCGTGACCGGGTTGCCGGAGGTGAACTTCACGCCCTGGCGCATCTTGAAGGTGTACGACAGGCCATCGGCCGCGGCTTCCCACGACTCGGCCAGGCGGGGCACGACCTTGGTGAGGTCGCCGGCTTTGTACTCCACCAGGGTGTCGTAAGTCGAGTTGTGGATCATCAGGTTGGTGGTTTCATAGGCATGGTGCGGGTCGAGGGTCACCACGTCATCCATGTTGGTGACCATCACCAGCGTCACGGGGGCGGCCGTGGGTGGCGGCGCGGCGGTCGGTTGCGCAGATTGAGCAGGGGCCGATGGTGTCGTCTGAGGCACACAACCGGCCAGGGCCACGGTGAGGACGATGACCAGAGAAACGAATGGAACGAGCTTTTTCACCTTGTCTCACTCCTGATATGGGCGGGCCCGGGAATCCCAGGCAAAACGAGGGGCGCCGCATCCGGCGCAAGCCCTGTTATTATACTTGGTCTTGAGGTTGACGCAAATCATATTTCCAGGAGAAGCCCGAAACGTGGTACACTGTCCCCCAATTCACACCCACAGGATCAAACCATGCCACACAGCACCCACCAACGTGTCCTTGCCTACCTCCGTGAACACCAGGCCGGCATGGTCGCCGACCTGACCCGGCTGGTCGAAGCGGAATCGCCCAGCGACGACAAAGCCGCCATTGATCGCCTGGGCGCCATGTTGGCCGACGACCTGGCCGGCCTCGGCGCGGCGGTTGACGTGCTGCCCCAAGCCGATGCCGGCGATCACCTGCGCGCGCGCTGGGGTGCGGGGCCTGGCGGCATCCTGCTGCTGTGCCACATGGACACCGTCTGGCCCCTGGGCACGCTGGCGCAGATGCCGGCCCGCGTGGCCGAGGGTCGCTTCTACGGCCCCGGCGCGTTCGACATGAAGGGCGGCATCGTGAACGCGCTATGGGCGGTGCGGGCGCTGCGCGCGCTCGACCTGGCGCCCCGGCAGCGCGTCACCCTGCTGATCACCAGCGACGAAGAGGTGGGCAGCGCCACCTCGCGGCCGCTGATCGAGGCCGAAGCCGCGGCGCACGATGTCGTCTACGTGCTGGAGCCGGCCCATCCGCCGCACGGGGCGCTGAAGACCTGGCGCAAAGGAGTGGGCGATTACCGGATCACGGTGACCGGCCGCGCGTCACACGCCGGGGCCGCGCACGACGAGGGCATCAACGCGGTCGAAGAGTTGGCGCACCAGGTGCTGGCCATCCAGGCGCTCACCGACTACGCGGCCGGCGCCACGGTCAACGTGGGGGTGATCGGCGGGGGCACGCGCAGCAACGTGGTGCCCGCGCAGGCCTGGGCCGAGGTGGATTTTCGCGTGATGAACCAGGCCGACGCCGACCGGATCGACGCAGCGCTGCGCGGTCTGACCCCGCGGCTGGCTGGCACGCAGATCGAGGTGGCGGGCGGCCTGAACCGGCCGCCGATGGTGCGCACCCCGGCCATCGTGGCGTTGTACCAGCAAGCCGCAGCCATCGCCGCGGATCTTGGCCTGACCGTCAGCGAGACCGGCACCGGCGGCGGCTCGGACGGCAACTTCACGGCCGCGCTGGGCGTGCCCACCTTGGATGGCCTGGGCGTGACCGGCGACGGCGGCCACGCGCTGCACGAGCACGTGATCCTCGCGTCGCTGCCCGAGCGCGCCGCGCTGCTGGCAGGGCTCCTCACCCAATGAACCAATAAAAAAGCCTGGAAGGATGCATCCTTCCAGGCTCCTATCAGGCACTATAGCAACACTGAACGCACTCGACTCAGTGTCTCCCTCGTGCTAATTGCCGATCGATTACCAGTCGTCGCGGCCCCCGCGCCGATCCCGGCCACCACCGCGGCCACCGCGATCGCTGCTGCCACCGCCACGGCCGCCGCCGTAGCCACCGCGATCGCTGCTGCCGCCGCGGCCACCACCGTAACCGCCGCCGCTGCTGCCGCCGCTCCGGCCACCGCCGTAACCGCCACCGCTGCTATAGCCGCCGCGGCTGGATTGCCGCTGCGACTGGAAGCAATCGGAGCAATACACGGGCCGGTCACCACTGGGCTGGAAAGGTACTTCGGTCTGCTTGCCGCACTGGGCGCAGACCGCCGGATACATCTGGCGCTCGCCGCCGCCGCGGGCGCCGTAACCGCCGCCGCTCTCGCGGCTGGCCTTACGGGCTGCACGGCACGCCGGGCACCGGGTCGGGGCGTTGGTGAACCCCTTCTGCGCGTAAAACTCCTGCTCCCCCGCCGTGAATGCGAACTGCGCGCCGCAATCCACGCATACGATGGTCTTGTCCTGCATTGTAGATAGGCTCCTGTTGTGAAAAACGGATAAAATATGGTATCGAGACGTTCCGCCTGCGGGAGTACGACTGGGGACGAGGACTTGAGGGAGCAAGGCGCTGCATCCACCCGGTTCTGCCGAGCCACGGAAGGTTTTGACACAAACACTATACCATCACATCACGTGAAATGCAAATTCAATCGCGAGGATGGCCCGCCCCACTGTTGTTGGGTCGCGGCCCCTTGTGCTATACTCAGTGTGTGCTCAGCTTTCGGTATTCACCACACCAACACGATTTCATCATCCAGGCCCGGAGCCATGCCAACACCCACCATCACACTGACGCCACGCCAATCGGCTGTGATTGAACTCCCGGCCGACCGCTCCATCTTCCTGGAGGGGCCGGCCGGCACGGGCAAGACGACCGCCGCGGCGGAGCGGCTGGCGCGCCTGCTGCGGTCCGGCGCACCCGGCGACCAGACCCTGGTGATCTTGCCCCAACGCACCCTGACCGGGCCGTACAACGCCATCTTGCGCCGGCCAACGGTCCCTGCGGGCGGCGAAGTGACCGTGCTCACGATGGGTGGCCTGGCCCAACGGATGGTGGAGCTCTTCTGGCCGCTGATCGCCGGCCCCGCAGGGTTCGCGCAGCCTGACCGGCCGCCGGTCTTCCTGACCCTGGAAACCGCCCAGTACTTCATGGCCCGGATCGCCGGCCCACTGCTGGAACAGGGCTACTTCGAGACCATCGTCATTGACCGGAACCGCCTGTACAGCCAGATCCTGGACAACCTGAACAAGGCCGCGGCCGTGGGCTTCCCGCACGCCGAGATCGGCAGCCGCCTGAAGGCCGCCTGGCGCGGGGAAGCCAGCCAGCTCCGCGTCTACGACGAAGCGCAGATCTGCGCCGGCAGCTTCCGGGAGTACTGCCTGGCGCACAACTTGCTGGACTTCTCGCTGCAATACGAGCTCTTCGCGCAGCACCTGTGGCCGCTGCCCGCCTGCCGCAACTATCTGCTGAGCCGCTATCGCCATCTGCTCGCGGACAACAGCGAGGAAGACACGCCGGTCAGTCACGACATCCTGCTGGACTGGCTGCCCTTCTGCCGCTCCGCGCTGATCGTCTACGACACCGGCGCGGGCTACCGTCGCTTCCTGGGCGCGGACCCGGCCAGCGCATACCGGCTGAAGGCCGTGTGCCCGGATCAGTTCGCTTTCACCGAGTCGCACACCATGTCCGCGGGCGTGGCCGCCCTGGGCGGGGCGCTGCGCCGCGCGCTGGGGCCAAAACCCACCGTGCCAACCACACCCCCGGCCCTCGGCGGCGTACCGGCGCAGGACCTGGCATTCGACGCGTCGCCGCACACGGCCGGGGCCGCCCCTCGCAATCACCCCGATGGCCCCCCACACGACGCGCTGGATTTCACCGCGCACCGCTATCACCCCGAGATGCTCGACTGGGTGGCAGATCGCGTCGCGGCGCTGGTTAAGGATGAGGGGACACCGCCGCGCCAGATCGCCATCCTGGCCCCGTTCGTGGGCGGCGGGCTGCGCTTCTCGCTGGAAAACCGGCTGGCCGCCTACGGCATCCCGGTGCGCTCCCACCGACCCTCGCGCGCGCTGAACGAAGAACCGGTCACCGCCTGCCTGATGACCCTGTTGGCGTTATGTCACCCCGCGTGGCGGCTGGCCCCGACCAAATATGATGTGGCTTACGCGCTGATGCAGGCCATTGCTGACATGGACCTGGTGCGCGGCCAGCTCCTGGCCGAGATCGCCTACCGCGTGCGCGACGGCGCGCCGACGCTGGCCCCCTTCGCGGGCATCGAGCCAGAGATGCAGGAGCGCATCACCTTCGTGCTGGGGGGCCGCTACGAGGGATTGCGGAGCTGGCTGTCTGCCAACACCCGCGGGGCGCAAGCCGCGGCCGCGCCCCCGGCCCGGCCGCGCACCGGCAAACGGGCCGCAGCCCGCCGCGAGGACGCCGCTCTGGATCACTTCCTGAGCCGGCTGTTCGGCGAGCTGCTGTCGCAGCCGGGCTACGGCTTCCACGGCGATTTCACCGCGGGTGAGGTGACGGCGAAAGTTATCGAGTCGGCGCGCAAGTTCCGGCAGGTGATGGACCTACCCCCCCAGCCCCCCTCCCTGCGAGGGAGGGGGGAGGTAAGCCCCTCCCCTGGCAGGGGAGGGGTTGGGGGAGAGGTCGCGGCCAGGGGCGGGGTTGGGGGAGAGGTCGCGGCCGCCGGTGAAATTGACCTGGCCCGCGACTACGTTCAACTGGTGCGCGACGGGGTGGTGGCGGCGCAGTACGTGCGCAGTTGGCAGCGGCAGCCCGAAAACGCGGTGCTGCTGGCGCCCGCTTACACCTTCCTGATGAGCAACCAACCGGTGGACCACCAGTTCTGGCTGGACGTGGGCGGCACGGGCTGGTGGGAGCGGCTCTATCAGCCGTTGACCCAGCCCTACGTGCTCAGCCGGCGCTGGCCCGCCGGCGCGATCTGGGGCGACCTGGACGAGTACGCCGCGCGGCAGGAGGCGCTCTCGGCCCTGGCGCTGGGCCTGCTGCGCCGCTGCCGCGTCCGCATCCACCTGGGCCTGGCCGAGATGAGCGAGGCCGGCAACGAACAGCGCGGCCCGCTGCTGCGCGCCATCCAGAACGTATTGCGTGCTGCGCAGACTACGGGATGACGCACAGTTCCCTGGTTTCCCTGATTTCCGATATGCGCTGATTCGCTGATTCGCCATTTGTTTACCATGTTCACACCACGACCCAAACAAGCTGAAGTCCTGGCCTACCCCGGCGGCATGCTGCGCATGGGCGTCTCGGCCGTGCCGGGTAGCGGCAAGACGCAGATCCTCTCCGCGCTGGCAGCCAGGCTCGTCGCCGACGGCCTTCTGGCAGACGACCAGGAGGTGCTGATCGTCACCCTGGTCAACTCAGCGGTGGACAACTTCGCGCGCCGCGTACACGGCTTCGTCCAGGAGCGGGGCCTGCTGCCGGGGGTGGGCTACCGCGTGCGCACCCTGCACGGCCTGGCCCACGACATCGTGCGCGAACGGCCGGCGCTGGTGGGGCTGGGCGACGGCTTCCAGATCGTGGATGACCGGGAAGCGGGCCAGATCTTGCAAGACGCGGTGGACGCCTGGGTGGCCGCGCACCCCGACGCCGCCCTGCCCTACCTCGACCCCGCGCTGGACGACCGCAAGGTCGAGTGGGTGCGCCGCGACCACTGGCCCAAACTCGCGCGCGATATCGCCGGCAGCTTCGTCCGCACGGCCAAGGACCTGCAACTCACGCCCGAATGGTGGGCCGACCAGGTGCGCCGGGGCGAGACCGACGTCGCAGCGCCGCTGCTCGACATGGGCTTCGCGATCTACGCCGACTATCACCGCGCGCTGGCCTACCGCGGCGCGGTGGATTACGACGACCTGATCCGGCTGGCGCTGCTGGCGCTCCGCTCGGACACCGACTACCTGCTGCGGCTGCGCAACCGCTGGCCCTACATCCTGGAGGACGAAGCACAAGACTCCTCCCGCTTGCAAGAGGAGATCCTGCGCCTGCTGACCGGGCCGGAGGGCCGCTGGGTGCGGGTGGGCGACCCCAACCAGGCGATCTACGAGACCTTCACCACCGCCAGCCCCAAATATCTGCGCAACTTCCTGGCCGAGCCGGGCGTGGCCGCGCGCGACCTGCCCAACTCCGGCCGCTCGACGCCGAGCATCATGGCGCTGGCAAACGCACTGGTGGACTGGGCGCGGAGCGAACACCCCGTGCCCGCGCTGCGCGACGCCCTGGCGCCCACTCGCATCGAGCCGACCCCGGCCGGCGACCCGCAGCCCAATCCGCCGGACAACCCGGCCGGCATCCGCCTGGCGCGGCGCAAGCTGACCCCGGCCGAAGAGGTGGATGCCGTGGTCGCCGACCTGGCCCGCTGGCTGCCCAATCACCCTGACAAAACCGTGGCCGTGCTGGTCCCGCGCAACGACCGCGGGGAAGCGGTGGTGGCCGCGCTCAAGGCGCGCAAGATCGAGCTGATCGAGCTGCTGAAGAGCACACGGGCCACCCGCGAGGCCGCGGGCGCGCTGGGCACCATCGCGCAATACCTAGCCGACCCGGCCGCGCCGTCCCGCCTGGCCCGGGCCTTCGAAGCCTGGCGCCGCGGCGATCGCGATGACCCGGACGCCTGGCGCCGCGCGGAGATCGCCATCCGAGCCCTGCGCCGCTGCCGGGCCGTGGAGGACTTCCTGTGGCCGCGGCCCGACGTGGACGCGCCCCCGTCCGCCACCCTGGAGCTGCCCGAAGCCGACGACCTGGACGTGATCGAGACGCATCTGGCGCAGTTCCGCAGCCTGGTGCGCCGCTGGCAGGGCGCCACGACCCTGCCCGTTGACCAGATCATGCTCACCATCGGCCAGGACCTGTTCGACCGGCCGACCGACCTGGCGATCACCTACAAGCTGGCCGGCGTGCTGCGCCAGGCCGCAGAGGCGCACCCGGCCTGGCGGCTGCCGGAGCTAACCCAAGAGCTGGCCGTGATCGCCAAGAACGAGCGCAAATTCCTGGGCTTCTCCGCCGACGACACCGGCTTCGACCCGGACGCGCACCGCGGCAAGGTGGTCGTCGCCACGATCCACAAGGCCAAGGGGCTGGAGTGGGATCGCGTCTACCTGCTGTCGGTGAACGCATACGACTTCCCGGCCGCGCTGCCCGGTGACAGCTTCATCTCCGAGCGCTGGTACGTGCGCGACCGGCTGAACCTGGAGGCGGAGGGGCTGGCGCAGCTCGAAGCCATCGCCGAGGGCCGGCCGCTCCCGGCCGAAAGCGAGGCCACCGATCGAGCGCGCCGCGACTACGCGGCCGAGCGCCTGCGCCTGCTCTACGTCGGCATCACCCGCGCCAAAGAGGAACTCATCATCACCTGGAACACCGGCCGCCAGACCACCGGCGAAGTCCAACCCGCCGTCGCGCTGCTGGCGTTACAGGCGTGGTGGGCCGCGCGGAATGCGTGAAACGTGATGCGTGCTGCATACCGCGCACCAAACAATGTGAAGCTCATAAGTCCCACAGGGTCGCACATCCCAGATTCCAGATTCCAGATTCCAGATTCAACATTCCACATTCGACATCGTCCATCCGGAGCCACCCATGCCACTACCACCCGACTTCCACTTCACCCAGGCCAACTTACAGGATTACGTCGAGTGCCGGCGGCGGTTCCAGTTGCGCTGGCTGCTGGCGCTCTCGTGGCCGGCCGTAGCGGCCGAGCCGGCCGACGCGTACGAGGCGACCGTGCGCGACGGCGAGACGTTCCACCGGCTGATCCACCAGCACCAGCTCGGCTTGCCGGTCGAGCAGTTGACCGCGCAAGCGCTCGGGGCCGCGTCCGCTTCCGCGGCGGGCGAGGGGTTGCTGGCCTGGTGGCAAAACTACCTGGCCGCCGCGCCGGCCGACCTGCCCCCGGCCCGCCACCCGGAGATCACCCTGACCGCGCCGGTGGGCGACCAGCGCTTGGTTGCCAAATACGACCTGGTGGCCGTGGAACCGGGAGCCCGCGCCGTGATCGTGGATTGGAAGACCAGCGCACGGCGGACGCCGCGCGCCGCATTGGCCGGCCGGCTGCAAACACGTGTCTACCGCTACGTGCTGGCCGAGGCCGGCGCGGGGCTCAACGCCGGCCAGCCCATCCGGCCCGAGCAGATCACCATGCTCTACTGGTTCGCCACCTTCCCCGATCAGCCTGAGCGCCTGCGCTACGACGCTACGACGCACGCGGCCGACGCGCACTACCTGGCCTCCCTGGTCGCCGAGATCGCCGCGGCCGGCGAGGACGGCTTCCCTCTGACGACCGACGAGACCCGCTGCCGCTTCTGCCCCTACCGCTCCCTCTGCGGCCGCGGCGTCGAGGCCGGGCAGATGGATGATGAGGCGGAGGGCGAGATTGAGGCGGAGGTTGAGGCTAAGGCCGATTGGGCCAACGCGTTCGATTTCGAGCAGGTGGCGGAGGTGGCGTTCTGAACACACAAACTGCCCAATCTCGAATAATCTTCCGGAGTCGAGGCTTCAGCCGGTCACTCGCATTACCCAGAGAAACCGCCTGAAGACTCGATTCCATTACGTCAATGTGAGATGCCTGACATGCGTCCCTGGCTCACACCCCAACCCGTAGACGTACCCGAAATACTCCGGGCGGCTGTCGGCGGACACCCGCTGGTGGCCGAGACGCTGGCCTGCCGCGGGCTGGCCGACCCCGCGGCGGCGCTGGCGTTTCTCGACCCGGCGCGCTACACCCCCGCGCCCGCGGCCGACCTGCCGGGCATGGCTCGCGCGGTCACGCGGCTGACCCGCGCGCTCCGCGCCGGCGAGCCGATCTGCGTCTGGGGCGATTTCGACGTGGACGGCCAGACCGCCACCGCGCTGCTGGTCTCCGCGCTGCGCGACCTGGGCGGCCGGGTCACCTATCACGTGCCGGTGCGCGAGACCGAGGGCCACGGCATCAGCCTGCCCGCGCTCCGGCAGGTCATCGCTGGCGGCGCGCGGCTGATCCTGACCTGCGACACCGGCATCGCCGCGCACGAGGCCGTGGCCTACGCCCGCGCGCAGCGCGTGGACGTGATTATCACCGACCACCATGACCCGCCTCCGGCCCTGCCCGACGCCGTCGCGGTCATC
>DAOUAT010000496.1:0-9380 GCA_034433275.1 Anaerolineae bacterium | reverse complement strand
AGGCGATCAGCAGGAACGAGGTGAGACTGGTGCCTTCCCAGAAGACGAACAGGGTGATGACGTCGCCAGCCAGCAGCACGCCCAGCATCATGGTCATAAAGAGGAACAGGTAGGCCAGGAACCGCCACGCGCTGTTGTCGCCCTTGAAATAGTAGCCGGTATAAACCACCACCAACGTGCCGATGCCGGACACCAGCAGCAGGAAAAGTGCGCTGAGGTTGTCGAGGTAGAGGCTGGCGCCCATCTCCAACGACGGCATCCAGTCCAAGGTGAACGTTAGCGCACCGCCATTTGTCATTGCCGGCAGACGGCTGAGGAAAAAGATGAACGCGGCCAGCGGCAGGCTCGCCAGCAGCCACGCGGCCTGGGTGATGGTCAGCCGGCGGTTGAGCGCGGGATGACCGTAGGCGGCAGCCAGAGCCGTGCCGGACAGGGTCAAAACGATAGGAAAGGAGAGCCATGCGTGCTGCATGGGGGGTATTCTACATGAAGAATCGGCGGACGCCAAAGGTCAATGAATAGTGTGGATGGGCTCGCAGAGATGAAATCAGCGATTCTGCACCAGCGCAAAGATCACAGATAGGGCCAGGATCGCAAAACCGATGCCCAGCGCCAATATAGTCGAAAGCCGTTGTCGCATCACGTCCTCCTTACACCAGGTCAAACCGTTCGGTATGGATGTCGCCCGCGGCCACGCCCAGGCTGAGCAGGGCGCGTTCCACCGCGTCCATCATCGGCTGCGGGCCGCAGAAGTAGTAGACGATGTCGCTGCCGTAGGGCGCCTTCAGCCAGCGGAAGCGCGCGGTCAGCACGAACTGGAGGCACATCATCGCCAGCCCGGCGAAGACCAGCGCCACCGAGAACTCGCGCCAGAAGCCCCGCCCTGCCGGCGTCGGTCCCACCAGCAGCAGGAACAGCGGCGCCAGGGTCAGCAGCAGGTAGAGGGCGATCTAGAGGATGCCTTGCAGGGTTCGTCTGGTTGTTTGGTTCATGATATTCTTGAGGCTCCTGGCCGGTCTGTGACCGGCGGTTGGGGGTCACAGACCCCTTTGAGCTTCCTGCTCTCAGCCGGTCTGCGACCGGCGTCGTAAGCACTTTCAGCCGCTTCTAGCCCCCAGGTCGGGGGGCACAGACCCTCTTTGAGCTTGGAATGGCGATCTGCTGAGTCTTGCTTCAGCACCGCCTGCGCCGCGTGATAGCCGCACATGCCGTGGACGCCGCCGCCGGGCGGGGTGGACGCGGAGCAAACACGGCTGGCCGCAGGGTCACCCCTACTCCTCTTGCCGCCCCATTAACAGGAACACATAGTACAGCAGCGTCGAGATCGCCTGCACTGCGCCGGCCACGTAGGTCATGGCCGCCGCATCCAGCACTGCGTTGACCCCGCGCATCTCATTGCCGATCACAACACCGCTGGCGACGAGCTGCTGCTTGGCCCGGCGGCTGGCGTCGAACTCGACGGGCAGCGTGACCAACGCAAACAGCGCCATCGCGGCGAACAGCCCTACGCCCACCCAGGCCAGCGTCGTGCCCAGGGCGCCGGCCATCAGGAATCCGACGATAAAGATGATCGGCCCGATCCAACTGCCGATCTGCACCGTCGGCACCATCATGCTGCGCAACTGCAGCGGCGCATAGGCCAACTTGTGCTGGATCGCGTGGCCGGCCTCGTGCGCGGCTACCCCGGCTGCCGAGAGGCTTTGACCATCGTACACATCGGGGCTGAGCCGCAGCACCCGCTTGCTCGGGTCATAGTGATCGCTCAAGAAGCCGCCAACCCGCTCCACCTGCACATCGTACAGGCCGTTGCCATCCAATACCGTGCGCGCCACCTGGGCGCCGGTCAACCCGCGGGCGGTGCGGATTTGCGCGTTCTTGCGGAACGCTGATTGTGTCTTCCATTGCGCCCACAGCCCCAAAGCCAGGGCCGGCAGGCTGAAGAGCAAGTAAAATGCCCAACCCTCAAACATCTCCACATCCTCACTTTCGTCAATCCAGTGTCATTCAGCTCGCTTTATCAAGCACTTCTATATATTCAGGTGAGGGATACAATTCTTCTGTAAGGCTTTGTCCAATCTTTGTTTGATTGGCGTTTGTACTCAGCGCGAGGAGGGTAGGGAGGTATCTGTGTCCAGATCGAGGGGTTGATTTGCCGCTTGCGCGTGCGCCGCAACGTGATAAACTGGGTTCATCAGATGCGGCGCACCCGGATATGGGGCGTTTCAGCGCTCACTCGTTGATCCAGCGCGCCAGGCGTTGCAGGGGTGAGGGTTTGTTATCCACCGGCAGCTCGGTCTCAACGTAGCGGTCCAACTGCGGCAGCAGTGTCCAGGCCAGCAGGGCCATCAATGCGATCAGCAATGGGATGTCCATAGCGTAATCCTTTCAGCGTGAGAATCAGTACGCTAACCGGACGCCGGCCGCGGGCGAATGGTTCCAGGATCGAAGCATTCTCGGAGGGCATTTTGGCGCGAGTTTTGGTTTCTGGGCTGACGAACATCGAGACGACGTTGCGGGTTGACGATTTCCCCATTCCCTATTTCCCTGTCCGCTACCCGTTCTTCGGCATCGGCAGCAGCGCATCGGGCGTGGGCTACAACGTTGCTGCGGCGTTGACGACCTTGGGCGACGAGGTCCGCTTCCTGTCGCTGATCGGCGGGGACGCGGCCGGGGCGCTGTTGGCCCAGGCGTTGGCGCAGAGCGGCATCTCGGGTCGTTTCGTCCTGCCCCTGCTGGCGCAAACCGTGCAATCGGTCATCCAGGCAGACTGGAGTCGAGGCTTCAGCCGGTTATTCTCGATTGACGCAGCGATTCGCGCTCGTTCGCGGCTCCAAATCAGAACAGGAGGGAAGATGTACGCACCTATCAACGGCATTCGCATGGCGTATTTCGAGCGGGGGAAAGTACACGACACGACCCTGCTGCTGATCCACGGCTTCCCGCTGGATCACCGGCTGTGGGCGGCGCAAATACGGGGGTTGTCAAACGAGGTGCGCGTGTTGGCGCCCGACCTGCGCGGGCACGGCCGGTCGGGCCTGACGCCGGGGCCGCTCATCATGGCGGGGCACGCCGATGACCTGGCCGCGCTGCTGGATCGCCTGGGCATCGGCCGGGCGGTGGTGGCCGGCCTGAGCATGGGCGGCTATGTGGCGCTGGCGTTCTGGCGGCGGCACCGCGACCGGGTGCAGGCGCTGGCCCTGCTGGACACCCGGGCCGAGGCAGACAGCGCCGTGGCGCGGGCCGGCCGGGATGCGGCCGTAGCTCGGGTTCAGCAGACCGGTGCGGCCGCCATCGCCGACGAGATGCTGCCCAGGCTGCTGGCACCGGCGGGCCTGGCTCACCCCAAGATCGCGGCCGTCGCGCGGCGCATGATGGTGGAACAGCCGGTGGCGGGCATCGTGGGTGCGCTGGGCGGCCTGCGTGACCGCGAGGACAGCCGGCCCACCCTGGCCACCATCACCGTGCCAACGCTGGTGGTCGTCGGCCAGCACGACGCCATCACGCCCCCGGCCGATGCGCAGGCGCTGGCCGCCGGCATCCCCGGCGCGCGGCTGGTGACGATCCCCGGCGCGGGGCATCTGAGCCCGATGGAGAACCCGCGCGCGGTGAACGCAGCTTTGCGAAGCCTGCTCCGGTCAGTGGGATGACGTAGCCACCGTCCCCATCTTTCCCGGTGTCCTGGAGTCGAGGCTTTAGCCGGTCTGATACCCGATGCAAGAGACCGGCTAAAGCCTCGATTCCGGGCAGGAGCTTTATCTTTCAATGACGGATGAGGCGTCGCACAGGCGCTTACCCTGCAAACCGGATGACCAGCCGATCCTCCTGGTCATAGCTATACGCGGCAAAGAAGGGCGGGTCGGCCGGCCCCATGGCCAGCACCCGGGGCAGCAGGGCCGGCAGATCCTCGACCAGTCTCTCGGTGGGCAGCTGGTCAGCCGGCCACCACTCCAGTAGCCCGTCGGGACACGGCGCCGTCTCCCGGCTATCAGCGGCCGCGGTGAAGACGAAGAAGAGGATCCCCACCGCCGGATCCCCCGCGTCCGCATGCACCACCCCGCGCAGCCGCACATCCCGCACCGCCAGCCTGGTCTCTTCGGTCACTTCGCGCAGCGTCGCCGCGTGGATATCCTCACCCGGCTCGATGTGGCCGCCCACGCCGTTGTAGCGGCCCGCCCAGATCCGCTTGTGCGGCCCGCCGAGCAGCAGCAAGACATCGTTGCCGTGCGTGACGAAGCACAGCGTGCGCGGGATCACCTGGTAACGCTGGCGGCTGACCGCCACGCCTTGATCTTCTCGGCCCATGGTTCCTCCTGTCTGTGAATGCCGACCGCTTTTCTTTAGATTGCGCTCCTACCCGTCCCTGGTGCTATAATTGCGCCCATGACGACTCCCCCCGCCTCCTCCACCCGCCAAATCGCCCGCGCGGCGGCCCTGGTGATGGCCCTGTTCCTGCTCAGCCGCGTGGCCGGCCTGGCACGCGAGATGATCATCGGCGCGCGCTTCGGCACCGGCGCGGAGCTCGACGCCTACCTGGCCGCGTTCCGCGTGCCCGACCTGCTGTTCCAACTCGTGGCCGGCGGTGCGCTGGGGTCCGCGTTCATCCCCGTGTTCACCGGCTGCCTGGCCCGGCGTGACCTGACCGGCGCCTGGCGGCTGTTCAGCGCGGTCACCAACCTGGTGGTGATCGTGATGACCGTGCTGGCGGGCCTGGCGGCCGCGGCCGCGCCTTGGCTGGTGCGCACGGTGCTGGCGCCCGGCTTCACGCCCGCGCAGCAGGCCCTCACCGCCGAGCTGATGCGCTGGATGCTGGTCAGCACGGTGTTGTTCGGGGTCAGCGGCATCGCGATGGGCGTACTGAACAGCATCCAACACTTCCTGCTGCCCGCGCTGGCGCCCGTCCTCTATAATCTCAGCATCATCGTTGGCGCATGGTTCCTGGCCCCGATCCTCGGCGTCTACGGGCTGGTCATCGGCGTGGTGGTCGGCGCCGGGCTGCACCTGGAGGCGCAGGTCTTTGGCCTGTGGCGCTACCGTGCCGGCTACGCGCCGGCCCTGGGCTTGCGTGACCCGCACGTGCGCGAGGTCGGCCGGCTGATGGCCCCGCGCGTCCTCGGCCTGGCGGTGGTGCAGATCAACTTCTGGGTCAACACCCTGCTGGCGTCCGCGCTGCCGGCGGGCAGCCTGTCGGCGCTGAATTACGCCTGGCTGCTGATGCTGTTGCCCCAGGGCATCGTGGCCCAGGGCGTGGCGACCGCGGCCTTCCCCACCTTTGCCGCGCTGGAGGCCCGGGGCCTCCGAGCCGAGCTGCGCCGCGCGCTCAGCGGCACGCTGCGCGGGGTGCTGTTCCTGGCGATCCCGGCCGCCGCGGGACTCTTCGCCTGGCGCGTGCCGCTGATCCGGCTGCTGCTGGAGCGTGGGGAGTTCACGGCCCGCTCCACCGAGCTGACCGCCGTGGCGCTGGCGTTCTACGCCTTCGGGCTGGTGGGCCATTCGGCGGTGGAGATCCTGGCCCGCGCGTTCTACGCGTTGCACGATACGCGCACGCCCGTGGCGATCGGTGTGGGCGCAATGGCGGCCAACGTGCTCCTCAGCCTGTTGCTGCGGGGGCCGTTGGCGCACGCCGGGCTGGCGCTGGCTAACACGCTGGCGACCACCGCGGAAATGATCCTGCTGCTGTGGCTGCTCTCGCGCCGGCTGGGCGGGCTGGAATGGCCGCAGTTGTGGGCTACGATCCTTAAAGCCGGGCTGGCCGCAATCGCGATGGCCGTGGCGCTGGCCTGGGCGGCCGGCCGTTGGGCCGAGGCACCCATCCTCCTCCTGGCACCGGCCGGGCTGGTCGCCGGTACACTCCTGTTCCTGGCCCTGGCGGCCCTGCTGCGAATGCCTGAGCTGGCGATCCTCCGCCGGCTGACGAGCAGAAGGGGGGACGCGGACGAGCGCGGATGAACGCGGATACTGGTTTCGATGTGCGTCGTGCGCACTTCAGCGCGCTGAAGCGAGTGCTACAAACGACGTGCACCCATCTGCTATCCGCCATCCGCCACCCGCCACACGAAGCGCCAGGGCCGCGCCAGCGCCGTTTCGTCCCCGCGCACCCCGCGGCGGGGCGTGGCGCTGACCTCGGCGTCCGGCACAACGCTCCCGGCTTCGATAAACAACTCGGCGTCATCCGGTAGATAGCGGCCGTTCAGCGCCCCGGTGATACTCAGCGCCGCGCACAGTTTGCCCGGCCCATCGGTCAGCTGGCGGCCGGGCACGCTGCCGCGGCGTTGGCGCATGATCTCGATCCCTTCACCGGGTGCGATGGCGCGAATCAGCACCGCGCCGGGGCAGCCGTCGGCCGCGGTCACCGCGTTCAGGCAATAGTGCATCCCGTAGATGAAGTAGATGTAAGCGTGGCCAGACGGGCCATACATGATCGCGCTGCGCGGGGTGCGCCGATACGCGTGCGAGGCCATGTCGTCCGGCCCGCCGTAGGCCTCCGTCTCGCAGATCAGGCCGCTCAGCCGGACGCCGTCCAGCACGCGCACCAGGCGCTGGCCCAGCAGATCGCGCGCGACCGCTACGGTGTCGCGTGCGTAGAAGGAGGCCGGCAGCCGTTGGCCGGGTGGCAGGGTTGGCATGGTGCGGAGTATACCACGGAAGCTGAAAACCTTTGACTTGGCGCTGGAATCGAGGCTGTGCGAAGTCTCTTTTGCGCTCAGCTGGTGTGCTGCGCAATGCGGGAAACCGGCTGAAGCCTCGATTCCGGAATACGCGCCTTATCTGGCCTGTGGCGCCTGGGCAGCTCAGGTTAACTGCCGGACGACCGCCACGACCTTGCCCTGGATCTCGAGCTGGTCGGCCAGCACCGGGATGGGCTGGTAGGCCGGATTAGCGGGCCGGAGCTCCACCGTCTCGCCTTCGGGATAGTAGTACTTGAGCGTGGTTTCTTCCCGGTCTTTCAGCCAGGCCACGACCATGTCTCCGCGCTGCGCCGTTTCCTGATGCTGGATGATCACCCAGTCACCGTCGTAGACCAGCGCGTCGATCATGGAATCGCCTTTGACCTGCAACGTGTACAGGTCCCGGCCTTCAGGAACCAGGTCGGCGGTCAGCGTCAGCGTGTCGCCTGCGAACGGATCGTCTTGCTGGCCGAAGGCCGCGATGGGCGTGCCGGCTGAGATGATGCCGAGCTTCTTCACTTCCACCAGCCGCGGAGAAAAGCCGCTCAAGGTGGCAGCCAGCGAGGGCCCGCCTTTCAGGCGCAGGCCGCGCGACACCTCCTCGCTGCGCTCGATGTAGCCCTTGTCTTGGAGGCGTTCCAGGTTATACTTCACCACCGAAGTCGAGGGGATGCCCACGTCCTTGCCGATCTCGCGGATGGTGGGCGGGTAGTTGTGCTCCGCCAGGTAACGACGGATGAACGCCAGGATACGCACTTGTCGTTCGGAGAGAGTCATCACGGCCTCCTGTGACTTTGTGAGTCGAAAGTTTGTTCTGATAGCTGTATTATAATGAACACTTGTTCGTTTGTCAAGAGGGATATCGCAAGAAATCCAAAACTCGCTACGATAACCCAAGAAATCCCAAAATCGCCTGACCTTGCGCGTGGCGCTATCTGTGCTATAGTGGGACAGTAAAACTAGATTTGGGGTGTCACTCTGAGCGGGTTGATGACACAGCCCTGTTAACCTCGCAAGACCGGCGAAGAGTCTCGCGACCGCGGAGATGCTTCGCTGGTCGCTGATTGCAGTGGAACTTGAGCTGACGACCCGCACAGCATGACAGCAGGGCATTACTTCCACTCCGTGCAAGGACGCGAAACGAAAGGCCGTTACTTTGGACGATCTCCGCACCTTCGCTGAAAAGGTCATCACCAACGTCGAGCAGGTCATCGTGGGGCAGCGGGAGGCCATCGAACTGCTGCTGACCGCGCTGCTGTGCGAGGGCCACGTGTTGATCGAAGATGTGCCGGGCGTGGGCAAGACCATGCTGGCCCGCGCCCTGGCGATCTCGTTGGGCGGCGCGTTCCGGCGCTTGCAGTGTACGCCCGATCTGCTGCCCAACGACGTGACCGGGGTCTCGATCTTTAACCAGCAAGCGGCGCGGTTCGAGTTCGTGCCCGGCCCGGTCTTTGCCAACGTCCTCCTGGCCGACGAGATCAACCGGGCCACCCCCCGCACCCAGGCGGCCTTACTGGAGTGCATGGGCGAGCGCCAGGTGACGGTGGACGGGGTCACGCGGCCGCTCAGCCGGCCCTTCATCGTGCTGGCGACGCAGAACCCCATCGAGTTCGAGGGCACCTTCCCGCTGCCCGAGGCCCAGATCGATCGCTTCCTGCTCAAGCTCCGGCTCGGCTATCTGCCACCCGCGGCCGAGGGGCAAATGCTGCTCAACCTGCGCCGGCGGCATCCCGTGGAAACGTTGGGGCCCGTGGCCGATGGCAGCCAGGTTCCCGAGCTGGCCCGCCTGGCGTGGGAAGTCCACGTGGATGACACTGTGCGCGACTACATCGTGCGGCTGGTCAACGCGACGCGCACCCACCCCGACCTGCTGTTGGGCGCCAGCCCTCGCGGCAGCCTGGCGTTGTACAAGGCATCCCAGGCCTGGGCCGCGCTGCACGGCCGCGATCATGTGCTGCCCGACGATGTCAAGCGCTTTGCGGCGCTTGCCCTGGCCCACCGCTGCCTGGTGCATCCGGAGAGCGCGCTGCGGGGCCGGACCGCGGAGGCCATCGTGGCTGAGCTGCTCGGCCAGGTGCCGCTCGAGATCGGCAAGGTGTGAAATGCTCTACCTGGTCGCAACCCCCATCGGCAATCTTGGCGACATCACCTTGCGGGCGCTGGACGTGCTGCGCAGCGTTGATCTGGTCGCCAGCGAAGACACGCGCAAGACGGGCCTGCTGCTCAAGCACTTCGACATCAGCAAGCCACAGATGGCCTTCCACGAGCACAACGAAGACCGGGCCGGCGAACGCATCATGGCCGCCCTGGCCGAGGGCAAATCGGTGGCCGTGGTCACCGAGGCCGGCACTCCCGGCATCTCCGACCCCGGCTACTCCATCGTGCAGCGCGCCATCGCGGCTGGCGAAGATGTGACCATGGTCCCGGGACCGGCCGCCGTGATCATGGCGGTGGTGCTCTCCGGCCTGCCGGTCCACAGCTTCACCTATCGGGGGTTCCCGCCCCACAAGCCCGGCCCACGTCGCCGCTTCCTGGAGGTGGACCGCGATTCGCCGCACACGCTGGTGTTCTATGAAAGCCCCTATCGGCTGGAGGCGCTGTTGGCCGATGCGTTGGCCGTCTACGGTGATCGCCGGGCCGCCGTGGCTCACGAGCTGACCAAGTTCCACGAATCGTTCCAGCGCGGCCTCCTGTCTGAGGTGTTGGCTGCCGTGC
>DAOUAT010000495.1:0-2811 GCA_034433275.1 Anaerolineae bacterium | reverse complement strand
GCGCGGTTCGGCCATCCCTTCTTCCGCAACCAGTCTAATGGCGACCGGATTGTCGCCGGTCCGCAGCCACCAGTTGGGGCTGAGCGGCACGGGCTTGCCGGTGGTCGGGCACGCGACGGTGCGCGCCCACAGGTAGGCGAAGATGCTCTCGCGGGGCTGCTTGGGGAAGTAGGGCGCCAGCCGCTCCTTGACCCGCGCCGCCCAGATGTCGCCCCACTTGCGGATGTCGTCTGCTAGCTCCGGCCCGAAGCGCGCCGGGTAGTCGAGCGTGGCCTTCAGGATTACCGCGGCCACGGGGTTCAGGTCATTGGCGATCGTGGTGAAGCCGTAGCGCAGCGCCTCGAACGGGATCGAGCCGCCGCCTGCGAACGGGTCGAGCACGCTCAGGTCGCGCGTGCCCCAGGTCCATTCCAGCAGGTCCCCCATGATGGCCAGGTCTTCAGCGGACGGATTGACGGTGAACGCCCGCGGCGCGCCCTCGTAGGGATTGCTTTCGAGCTGGACCTCCCTGGCCTTGGCCCACTCGATCAACTTGCGCCCCCTGGCCGGGTCGCCGCGGATGCCGATGAAGCGGGTGAACCACTGGTGATAGGTCTCCTCGTTCGGGAATCGGTCGCGCAAGGCCGCCGGCCAGCCGGCCGACCACGCGGGCAGCACACCGGCTAGGATCGCCGCGCGGCTGGTGATCAGCGGCCGCCGCGCCCACCAGACGTGCAGAAAGTAGAGCGGCGGCAGCGCGCTCGACGCGCCGCGCTCGCGCTGGCTCTCCGCGCCGACCGCGGCGATGGGGAGCCAGGATTCGATGAGGAGGGGAGGATGGGTCATGGGCAGTCCGATCAGGTTAGCGGTGTCAGATCGCTGAGGGTCAAGAGGGTGTTGATGAAGGCCTTGAACTCAGGGCATTTGCGGGCAATCGTGACCAGGTCTTTGCTACGCAGGATATCGTACATCTCGGTTGTTTTAACGTATTTGCGCGGCTTGGGTTTGGCCAATTGGTAGAGCTCTTTGAAGCGGTAAGCAGGCGGCTTGCTATGGTCGACTTGCTCAGGGTTTCTGCCGGGGGCTTTTTGCGCAACCCCCACGCGACGGCAGATGTCATCCCAAAAAGGCAGCAGCCAGGCCTCGACATCATATTGGGCGGCGTGCGCATAAAAGTGATCGGTGCTCCCCGCCTTTTCGACCAGATCTGCTTTGGCCGCGCCCGCGTCCTCGTAGCCCGGAAATACATCGATCAGCGCGACGACAGCCGTGACATCCGGTCTTGCCAGCTCAAGCTGAACGCGAGTGCGGAACCTTGCCTTCGTATGTCCCACCTCGCTCCTGGTTTCCAGCCGCACCCTGGGTTTCTCCTCAACATCTGCTCGGCGATCCAGGAAGGCCTTGATGTGATCCTTCAGCGCACGCTCAGTATCCCCTTCCACCAGCAGCACGATGGTCATGGCCGGCCTCCCAGGTTGCCCATGCGCCACAGGTCGCTCAGGGTATACTCGTCCAGCCAGTCGGCGATGTCCATGTCATTAGCCCTGGTTAGGGTGGTGTGGCCCTCGGCCTTCTCGACGACCAGGACTTCTTCCGGTTCCAACCAATGGATCAGGTCAGGCGCATGTGTCGCCACGATGATTTGCCGGCTGGCTGAGACATCCTGCAACAAGGCCGCCAACAGCTTAAGCAACTCCGGATGCAAGCTGACTTCCGGCTCGTCCATCAAAGTGAGCGCCGGCGCTGCTGGGGACAAGAGAATCGTGACCAGCCAGAGGAAACGCAACGTCCCCTCAGACAGTTGGTTGGGGTAGAGGGGTGTGTGAAGATTACGCTCGTACCAAGCCAGGGTCACCTGCCCGGCGCCCACCACCGGAAACTCGATATGCCGGAATTCCGGGAAGCCTTGGCTTAGTAGTGCTTCGATGCGGTCGTACAGCGCCGGATGCAGCGCCCGGATATTGTACAGGGCTGAGTACAGGTTTTCACCATTGGCCCCCGGCCGCGTTGTCGGTGTGAGAGCCTGCGGCAACCGGATGATGGATCTTGGACCTACATCCAAAAAGCTGTAGTGCGAGGTGCTCGCCAGCAAGTTGCGGAGCTGCTCCGGTTCCTGGTACATCTTGGGGACCTGGGCTAGAGCTAACTCAGAGGTGACATAATCCCAATTGGGTTCCACGAGTCTTTGTGTGTCAGGGTCGAAGAACTGAACTCGTCCCTTTTCACTGAGGATGTATTTCATCGGGTCTGGCAACCATGGTTTGGAGTGCCATGACAGCCGTTCTGCCATAATGGCATAACCGATTCGTTCTGCTGCTAGTTCTACACCATAGATCAGTGGTTCCCTCGACTTTGTGCTTTCGGCATCGAGTTTCAATGAGATTGTCATGCGACTCGCTTCTTGCTCGATAGCCTCCTTGCTGAGAACCGACAGAATGCTCCCACGCCCTTCAAAATAGGGGGCCAACTCCTGCTGACTGGCGCGTTGCAACAACTGGAAAACCTCCAGCACGGCCGTCTTGCCCGCGCCGTTAGGACCGATCATCACGGTGAGATCCGGAATCTCCATTGTGACATCAACCAGGCTTCGGAAATTCTGAACGCTTAGGCTGCTTGGTTTCATCAGTGCCTCCCGCAAAATTCCACTCTGTGGCAACATTATAGCACAGCCCGACAGGTCAATCTTCTGCCAATAAGACCCGTAACGCCCGTTGCGCCCGTTCGGCAGCTGGCCCGCCGATGCACTTGCTGTACCAGTAATACGCCTCTTCGCTGGTCATCGCGCGGATCCCCTGGGCGATCACCTCGATGCGCTCCACCTTGGTGATCGGC
>DAOUAT010000494.1:0-2199 GCA_034433275.1 Anaerolineae bacterium | reverse complement strand
GGGACAGGAAACAACGTTCGATGCCGGGAGACGGTCTCCCGGACAGGCCTGCCTGCCGCAGGCAGGTGTAACTCAGGAAGGCTGGTTCTCCATTTCAGGCTGAACCAGGACAGTTCTGATGCGATGTGAAGATGAAATCATTATGGTTGATCCTGGAGCAAGAAGTTGCCGCCCACCTCCTACACCTATGTTGCTGCGGTCTTTTCCGGCTTTGCTTGTCTCCCGCAGTACCATGCGTCCTCCAGCATCTGATCACTACATGGACAAAGTATTGCGAAATAGTGTTGTGGCGTTTGTGGTTAGCTTCTTCTTAACAATGTGTGGCGGGTGGTGTTGGCTACGTGCCGCGAATCGTGGATAAGTTAGGGCATGCAAAGTCAGATGTTTATGATGATTGTTCGGTCATTTTGGGAGATCGCTCAGATGAGTTCGCCTAAAACAGCTAGGTGTCCATGTTGTGGAATAGTTATAGATAATGGCGATTCCGATAGAGTCGTTGCCGTCAAGAAATGGCGTAGCCGATGGTATAAAGCTGTGTTTTCTGTCAGCCTAGGCGCTGTGTTCCTGATCGTCGCTGCTTCTATTGCACTGACCGGCCCTGGAATTCTATTGGCTGTGGGCATCAGTTTATCATCGCTGGGAGCAGTATTGAGTCTGATATTGTCAAATCGTGCTGAAAAGGAATCCAAGATTGGTGGGTGACGCGATGCTTTGTTAGAAGCGGTTTCAAAACCTCTGCAAATATAACCTTGCGCCCTGCATCGCTTTATGCTTGTCTGGTCGTCGGAAGGAGTCCGACATGGCCAGACGACAGATGGAACTGACCGACGAACAATGGAATCGTGACCTGCCCCCATTTTATGTACCAACCGTTATGAGAGTCTGACCAGTGTACTCCGATTCCCGGCTGTTGTCGTTGTTGTTGACCAGGAGGGGAAGAAGCCGGGGGTTCGGGGGCAGAGCCCCCGAAGACTCTGTGCCGTTGGCCTTATCGTCGTGGCTGTTGTCTTTCGTGCCGTTGGTGCACGTGGCGGCGAAGGCCGCTGGAGTCTTGTAGCCCAGCGACGAGTGCGGACGCACGTGGTTGTACTCCTGCTTCCAGTGAGCGGCCAAAGCCTTGGCGTCGGTCAGGCCGCTGAAGACTTCCAGGTTCAGCAGTTCATCCCCCAGCCGGCCATGGAAACTCTCGGCGTAGCCGTTCTCCCAGGGAGCCCCCGGCTCGATGTACAGCGGGCCGATCCCGGCGGCATCCAGGTACTGCCGGATCGCCGTGGCGATGAACTCCGGCCCGTTGTCGCTGCGGATGTGGCCCGGCAGACCCCGCCGGCGGAATACCTCGGCCAGGATGTCGATCACGTCCGCCGCGGTCATCGATCGGTTGACCTCCAGCGCCAGGCACTCCCGCGTGTACTCATCCACCAGGCTGAACCACTTGAGCGGCCGGCCCGCCTCGTCGCTGTCGTGGATGAAGTCCCACGTCCAGACATCGTTCTTGTGCAACGCCCGACGCCGCAGGATCCCGTTGTCGCTGTGGCCCAAGCGCCTCTTCTTGCGTGTCTTGGTCGGCACCCGGAAGCCTTCCTGTTTCCAGAGCCGCCGGACCCGCTTGAGGTTGATCCGCCGGCCTTCCGCCCGCAGCATCGCCCCGATCCGCCGGTAGCCGAACCGGGGATGGCGACGGACCAGTTCCTGCATCCGCCGGATCAGGGCCGGCTCGTCGTCCTTGATCTGCGGGCCGTACCGTTGGGTCGAACGGGCCTGCTTGCTGACCCGGCATGCTCGACGCTGGCTGGCCTGGCACTGCTGCTGCAAGTGCTTTACCGCCCGCCGCCGGCGTGCCGGGCTCAGAAGTTTCCCTCGGCTAGCTCCTTGAGCAGCGAGTTGTCCAAGGCCAGGTCCGCCACCAACTTCTTGAGCCGGGCATTCTCCTGCTCGAGTTCCTTGAGCCGCCTGGCTTCCGAGGCCTTCATGCCGCCGTACTGCTCCCGCCAGCGGTGGAAGGTTGCCTCGGCCACCTCCAACTTCTGGCAGACCTGGGCAATCGTGGCCTCGCCGGCCAGCATCGCATCGGCCTCCCGCAACTTGTTGACGATCTGCTCGGGACTGTGCCGCTTCCTCTTCATCTGAGCCTCCTGCCCGGATTCCCCGGGCTCAAGAGACTCTCATAACACCTGGATCAACTTTTGGGGAGCAGGTCAA
>DAOUAT010000493.1:0-12017 GCA_034433275.1 Anaerolineae bacterium | reverse complement strand
AGAGCCCGCCCGCCACGGCCTCGCCCACCGACCAGAAGTGCCGGGCCATGGTCATGGTCCATGCGCCGATGATCAGGCCCAAGCCGGCCAGGGATGCGACCCCCAGGGCGCCGCTGACCACCAGCAACGGCCAATCCACCGTGGCCGGCCGGATCGGCAGCCCGAACGCGACCATGCCGAAGCCGATGGTGATCAGCACCGAGATCGTGCCGATGAGCAGCCGCGCCACCCCGCGGCCGAACAGGTAGGTGTAGCCGTTGATGGGCGCCACGTACAGGTGTTTGGCCACCCGGTAATGCTCGCGGTCGTCTATGATGGCCCAGCTCACGCCGGTGACGATCTGGCCCACCAGGATGTAGAGCGCGTTGCCCAGGTAGATGTAGGGAAAGATCGGCTCCTGGAACGCGCCGTTGGTGATCACGCTGTACATCACCACCAGGATGAGCACGCTGGCCACCGGCCGGGCGATGGCGTAGATGGCGAACAGGAACGGGTCGGCCCAGTTCGACTCGATCTGCCAGCCGAGCCAGGTGGCGACGGCGAAACTGCGCAGGCCATCGTTGCGCCGCAACGCCGGCAGATCGAGGATGCGGGGCCACAGGCCGCGGCCGGCCGCAGGTGGCTGCGCGGTCGCCGCCCCGCTCACATGACCCCCGTCACACGCAAAACCGCGTCGGCCAGCAGTCCGGCCATGAACCAGAGGCCGTAACCGCGGTTATGGACGAACGCGGCCGCGGCGAAGTAGGTGGGCCAGGCTTCCTCCGGGAAGTCGGCCGGCCGCTCTTTGGGATAGGGCAGGCCGTACATGCGCCACACCCGGGGCAGGTTGGTCAGCCCCAACAGCACTACCAGCATCACCGGCGTGAAGAAGCCGCTGATGATCAGCGCGATGACGATCAGGTACATCAGGATCATCATGCCGCGAGCCACCGCGCGCCCGGCCCGCTCGCCGATGATCACCGGCAGGGTGTGGATGCCCTTAGCCTTGTCCGGGTCGTGCTTGTCAATGTGCTTGCCGAAGATCACCGTGGTCGGCCCCAGCGCGTAGGCCAGGCTGGCTAACGCCACCGGCCAACTCCATTGGCCCGTGATAACGAAGTAGCCGCCGCCGACCATCAGCGGCCCCCACACCACGATCACGGCGATCTCGCCCAGGCCGATGTACTTGAGCGGCCAGGTGTAGAACAGCACGAAGAACGCGCCTGCGGCCAACAGCGCGACGGCCGGCCAGCCGCGCAAGACGATGAAGTAGATGCCGCACAATAGCGCGATCAGCCCGGTGACGCCGGCGTAGGTCAGCAGGTCGCGCTCGGTCCACAGTCCCTGCTCCAGTGGCTGCGCGCCGTACTGGGTGCGGAAGTAGTTGCCGCGATCCACGCCCTTGCGGTGGTCGGTCAGGTCGTTGAGCAGGTTGTTGGTGGCGTGGGCCAGCACCAGGCCGATCGCCACCAGCAGCCACCGGCCGAGATGGAACTGACCATCCCGGAACGCAAAGATGCCCGCAATGGCTGCGGAGATGAAAGTCATGATCAGCACCGCCGCTCGCGTGGCGATCAGCCACCTGGCGACAAAGTCCAAACGATTCCACTCTTCCTTGTTCAGCCGCGGGATGATCCGCAGCGCCTGCGACCACATGGTTGGGTTCATACACACCTTCCGTCAAAATGGCGAATGAGCGAATGGCGAATTTAAGAGTACGCTGATTCGCTGATTCGTTGATTCGCTTACCGTCGCCGTTCGATCAACCTTCCCTCACGCCGGCCGACCATCTCCAGGCGAGCCAGCGCCCACCAGGCCGCGGTGATGAAGACCACCGCCAGCACGACCAGGATGCCCAGCTCGACCTGCGCGGAGAGGAACCCCAGGGCCGGCCCGTTGGCGAAGATGAGCTGGCGCATGGCATCCATCCCCAGCGTGAGCGGGATGATGGACGCGAAGGTGGCCACCCAGACGCCCATGGCCTTCACCGGGAAATAGAAGCCCGACGCCAGGTAGATCGGCTCTTGCAGCAGGTTCGAGAGGTGCCACGCCTCGCGGCCGGCCACCAAGAACACCGATGCGCCCAGCATTCCCATGCCGTACAGCGCGGCCAGGGTCACCAGAAAGACCGCGCTGAGCAGCGGCAAGCTGGCGATCTGATAGGTGACGCCGAAGAGCAGCGAGCAGACCACCAGGATGATCGTTGCGCGCGTCGCGGTCATGATCATGCCGCCCACCGCCATGCCCAGCAGCACCGCCATCATCGGCCCCGGCGCCAGGATGTACAGCTCCAGGTTGCCCTGGTCCTTGTCCCAGTAGAGCTGGCTGGCCATGCTCCACAACACGTTGAGCCAGAACGCGGTCATCGCGCCGCCGAGCACGGCAAACCCGGCGAACTCGGGTGGCGCCTGGATGGCGCGGTAGATGAAGACGTAGCCGGCCACGCCCAGCACCGGCAGCAGCGTCTCGAAAAAGAGCCAGCTCCGCTCCCGCGTCGCGCCCACCATCCGCGGATACGCCCGCGCCCACATCGTGGCCCAAAACAGCCGCACCCCGGTCGCCTTCGCCACCCGCGGCGTTGAATCTATAGTCAATTTCCTACCTCTAACCCGAAAATGGGACGCGGACGAGTGCGGATAAACGCGGGGAACCGCATTTTCATCTCCGCTTGTGTCGCCTGCGACATGGACATTGCTCTGAAAGTACGCCAGCATCCTGAGCGGGTCTGCAAGTCAAGGTGCTCAACGAATGACGTCCAGCCGAAGAGCCTGCCCTGAGCTCGTCGAAGGGATGCGATCTCAGGCAAATGGCCGCTCCGCACCCCCTTTGACTACGCTCAGGACATGCTCCGACTACGCACTGCGGTGCTCCGCTGCTTTTGCGCTCGAAGAAGGCGTCGCGCCGCTCCTGACACGAGCCCATTCTCCTGCGTTCCCCCAGTTCCATCAGTTCCCAGAATTCCCTAAGTTCCTCAGTTCCCTCATCCCCCCGCCTCTGTCCCCTCCCGCCGCGCCGTATCCACGTCCAACCCGCGGCCCACCAGGTCAATGAATACATCTTCCAGCGTCGGCTCCCGCTTCTCCAGCGCGATCATGCTTGAGCCGCGCTGCTTGACGTGCTCCAGCACGCGCGCCAGGGCGTCTTCGCTCTCCAGGATCAGGGTCAGTTCGGTGACGCCGTCGCCTTCGGTCACGGTGACCTGGCGCACGCCCGGCACCGCTTCGAGCATATCCTCGCGGTTGGGCGGCCGGTGGCCCAGTGGCACGACCTTCAACTTGAAGATCGCCTCCCGCTGGAGCCGGTGGCGCAGCGCCTCGGGGGTGTCCAGCGCCAGCAGCTTGCCGTGATCAATGATCGCCAGCCGGCCGCACAGCTCGTCGGCCTCGGCCATGTAGTGCGTGGTCAGCAGCACGGTGCGGTCGGGGTGCTTCGCCATCCACTCCTTGATGAACGCGCGCACCTGGCGGGCCGCGGCCACATCCAGGCCCAGGGTTGGCTCATCCAGGAACACCACGTCCGGGTCGCTGATGAACCCGCGGATGAAGTTCATCTTCTGGCGCAGGCCGGTGGAGAGGTCGGAGATTTTGGTGCGCCGGCGGTCGGTGATGCCCACGACCGCCATCAGCTCGCCGATGCGCTGCCGGGCCTCTTTGGTCTCCAGGCCATAGAAGCGTGCGAACATCCACAGGTTCTCTTCCACGGTCAGCAGCCCATAGCCGCTGGTCTCGCCGCCGCTGACCATGCTGATGCGCCGGCGGATCTCTTGGGCCTCGGTCGCGACGTCAAGGCCGCCGACCTGCGCCCGGCCGCGCGTGGGCAGCAAGAGGGTGGTCAGGATCTTGATCAGCGTGGTCTTGCCCGCGCCGTTGGGGCCGAGCAAGCCAAACAGCTCGCCGGGCGCAACTTCAAGGTTGACGCCATCGAGCGCGACCAACTCCTTCGGCTCGCCGGTGCGTTTCGCGCCGCGCAGCTTGTACACGCGCGCCAGGTCTTGGGTCAGAATAGCAGATTGTCCGGGCATCAGTGAATTCTCCGTGTTGGAGTATGCGCCTGGCTGAGGGAATATTCAGGCAGCGATCTTACGAAAGTATACATGAAACAGGAGGAAACAGGTGAAAACGCGCTCTGGGGCGCATCGGCCGATGCGCCCACGGTTAACTTGGGCAAGCCAGTGATCAGGGATTGGAAATCCTCGTCTCAAAGTGAGAAGCGCCCTCAGGCGCTGCCGTGAACCAACCGGCCAGGCCCTGCGGGGCCTTGTCACTTTCAGGCGGTGGTTTCCAACCACTGTCATTCCGTCGTCTGGCGGATCACAACGCGGCCGATGCCGCCATTCACTTTGACCTCGGCGCGGTTCGCGGCCGTGTCGAAATTGGGTGAGATGTATTGGTCGCCGCGCTGTCTGAAGTCGCCATCTACGCTCACGCCGCCCAGGCCGCCGTCTACGCTCACGCGGGCAGCCAGCCCCGGCGGCAGGCTCAGGGTGATCTCACCGACGCCGCCATCAATCTTCACATCGTAGCGGCCGCGCTGCGCCAGCTTGACCGTGGCCTGGCCGACGCCGCCGTTGATGTCCAGGCTGCGCAGGTTGATCTGGGTCAGGTCAATGTTGGAGCGGCCCACGCCGGTGTTGATCTGCAAGTCAAGGGGGATGTCCCGGTTCAACTCCAGGTCCCATTTCTTCCGCTCGTCAATGTTGATGTTCGGCCCCAGCGACCATGCGCCCTGGCTTTCCAGATCGAACCGGCTGCCGGAGCGATCCTGGCGTAAGCTTTCGCCTTTGCTCAGGTCCGCACTCCCTTTCAGCAACTGGCCGCTGCCTGCGGGCAACGCCGCCAGGTACAGGTTGCCGGCGCCGAAGCTGATCTCCACCTCGGCCTCGGTTGCGCCCTTCAAGTCTTCGGCGATGGTCTCGGTGCGCTCGACCTGGGCCGCTGCTCGCGCGTCCGCGTTCCAGTAGGGCACGCCCCAACCGATGGCCGCGGCCAGCACGCCCACCAGCAGCAGCGCCACGATCAACGATCCGAGCCGGGAGTGCCGGCCGATCAGGATATCCAGGCCGATGGCGATCAGCAGCACCGGCCACAGCCGCCACAGCGTCTCCCAGACGCTCCAACTTAGCAGGCCCATGTTGTTCAGCAGGAAGACGACCCCGGCCCCGATGAGGATCACCGGCCAGACCAGGCCGCCCCGATAGTGACGATCTTCCATGGTTTTTACTCCTTGCTGCGTGGCGCAATCCAGCAGATTGCGTTACATCGGCGTGGCGCAATCCAGCGGATTGCGTTACATCAGCGTGGCGCAATCCAGCGGATTGCGTTACATCAGCGTGGCGCAATCCAGCGGATTGCGTTACATCAGCGTGGCGCAATCCAGCGGATTGCGTTACGTCATTCGCGCAGCCGCCGCCAGATCAGCACTGCGCCGCCCAGGATCAAAAGGACCGGCCAGAAGGTGTCGAAGCGCAGCCAGCGCAGCCACGGCAGGTTCAGCGTGTCCACCAGGAATACCAGGCCCAGGATGATCAGCGCCGCGCCGACCAGGAGGCCAGCCTTGGGGTTGGGCTGCTGAAACGCCCGCTGCACATCGCTGCCCAGGGCGCGCACCCGCTCCGCCACTTCGCCGGCGCCCGCGCTGCGCGTCTCGGCCGTACCAGCTTCACCCTCGCCCTCGTAGGGGATGATGATCCATAGCACCAGGTAGACCATCAGGCCGATCCCGCTGCCCAGGCCCAGCAGCACGAAGAATAGCCGGATCAGAGTCGAGTCAATCTTCAGATACGCCGCCAGGCCGCCGCACACACCGCCGATCATCTGATCGGTGCGGCTGCGATATAACCGATTGTTCATGTAACCTCCAGGTGTGTTTTCAGGAAAGCATTACTTGCGCATCAACGTCCGAGCCACCAGGAAGCCGCCGACCAGGATCAGGCCAATCGCCAGGGCGTAGTTGATGAACCCGCCGAGCGACAGCAGGAACAAGACGCCCATCACGCCCAGGATGCCGGCCGGGATCAGCGCCCACTTCATGCGGCCCTGGGACGTCGGCGCCAGGTACACCAGCAGGAAAGTGAGCGCGAAGCCCAGGAACAGGATGCCGCCGATGGCCATGCCATCGTCGTCCTGTACGATGTCGGACAGGCCGGCCACCAGGGCCAGCGTCACCAACGCGCCGCCGGGGATGATCGCCCACCAGAAGTCCCGACGCAGCAGGTAGATCACCCAAAAGCTGAGCCCGATGGCGCCCAGGAACAGCGCGCCGCCCCACGCGCCCATGTACTCGCCGAAACCGATCAGGAAGGCCAGGCCCAACAGCGTGAAGCCGGGGATGATGGCCCACCACTGCTCCCGATTGCTGAAGAAGACCCACAAGAACGCCAGGCCGCCGGCGCCGAAAAGCACCAACCAAATGATGTTCTCCAGCCCGCCGAACAGACCGAAGTTCTGGAGCAGGAACAGCAGGCCGAGGACGATCAAGAGCGCCCCAACACCCAGATAAGCACGACCGCTTTTCATATGATATCCTCCTGTGCAGTGCTGGCCGGCGCACGATGGCCGGCATCACTGAACTATACGCAGGCTTTGCCGGTGGGTTGCGTCCTCTCTGCGGCGCAACCGGGCTACGGGTGGTTGAAACCTGCGGGCCTGGCGTGCGTAAAGAGGTCAAGAAACGGAGCACAGCGGTGTAGTAAACAGGACGCAGCAAGCTGCGACGTCCGCTAACAACGGAACTATGGAGGAAGAAATGTCTGAGCAAGAACGCCCCATCATCCCGGCCGAGCAGCCAGAGCTGCCGGCCGTGGAAGAGACCCTGGTGGAGAAGCTGAACCAAACGGCTACGGAAGTGACCGGCCAGTTGCGGGATCTGGCAGAAGAGCTGACGCCGCCGGCGATTGAGCCGCCCGTTGAACCGGCCGTTTTCGAGGCGCTATCTCTGCCCGAAGCGGAATTGAACCCGGATGAAGACGTGCCCGCCGTTATCGAGGCGCCGGTCGCGCCCGAAGCGGCGCCGGCCGCGAATGAGCGCGTCCCAGCCGTGCCCGAGCCCGCCCTGCTGCCTCCGCCGGCTCCCGAGTCTACCGCAGATCTCGAAGGCTCCAGCGACGACCGGTTGATGTCGGCGCTGGCCTGGTTCACGATGGTCATCTTGCAACTGCCCATCGTGTCCATCATCCAACTGCTGTCACCGGCCAACAAGGAGCGCGCGTTCCAGCGACATCATGCGGTGTCATCGTTGCTGTTCTATGCCGCAGCGATTTTGTACGAGATCGCGTACGGCATCGTGTATGCGATCGTGGGCGTGGTGACGCTGGGCGTCGGCTACATCTGCCTCTGGCCGTTGTTCTTCGTGCCGCACCTGTTCGGTCTCTACTTCGCGCTGCAAGCCTACAACGGCAAACGCGTGACCCTGCCTATCCTGTCCGACCTGGGGCGGGATCAGGGCTGGCTGTAACTGGAGACACGGAGATGGGGACGCTCTCTCCCCCTCTCCGCGTCTCCGCGTCCCCTCAATACACCCACGGGAGCAACTTACGCACCCGCCGTTGATAGGTTTCGTAGCCGGCATACGCCTGGCGCAACCACTGCTCCTCGCGCCGCGATTTCAGATCGAAGAACACGAACAGCGCGACAGCCAGCGCCAGGCCCAGCAAATTCGCGCGGAAAAGCGCCCAGCCCAGCGTGCCGAAGATGAGTCCCGCGTAGATCGGGTGGCGCACGAAGCGGTAGGGGCCGTGCGTGACCAGCTCGCCGCCCTCCAGCGGCTTGGGGAACGGGGTCAGGTTGCGCCCCAAGGCGAGCATCCCCCACGTGCCGAGCATGCCGCCCCCGGCCAGGATGACCAACCCGACCCATTTCAACCACGGCGGGCAGGCGAAACAGGTCGCCTGCGGCGCGAACAGGATGATGGCGAACAACGCCATCTGCAGGATGAACCAACCTTCACCGCGTTTGCCCATTGGCAGATCACCTTTCGAGAAGCCCACGGCGGCTTTTTGTGCTGATCCGTAGCGAGACACCCCTGCGACAGGCCCAGGGCAGGCGCTGAAGCAGAACACAGCCTCATCTTAGGTCTCGGCCGGAGATTTGTCAAGCGCTGCCAGATATTGCGCTTGTATTGCCACTTCTCGCGCCGTCTGTCATGTCTTCAAGCGCTGGCGCAGTTTTGCGGATTTGACCGGTCAAAGTCAGTCATGCTATGATGGTGTTGATGCCACCTGCCCGGCGGCCTCTTCCTCCCCCAAGGCCAGCGGGTGCGAAGCGTTTTCGGTAATAGCGTTATTTGGTGCGCGCCCGCGCCCGCCCGGCACGGGCTATTCCTGGAGGAGGTCGCCATGTCCCGCCGTAGCCCGTCCTGGTTGTCGTTGTCCGTCGCGTTGCTGTTGGTCTTGCAGGGTGTATTGCCAGTCCTGCCCGCTTTTGCCCCCCCTCGTTGCGCTTTATGATTGCTTCGTGGCCTGGAACCCCGCGGTCAGCGGCTTCTCGATCTTCAACAAGTGGAAGGTGTTGAGCGTCACCGCCAGCGACAGCTTCTCCGGCAGCCCGCCGCAGACCACGACCTACAGCTACAGCACACCCATCAACCACTACGACGACGACCCGGTGACGCCCAGCAGCCAGAAGAGCTGGGGCGACTTTCGCGGCAGCGCGGTGGTGACGGAGACGGACGCCTCCGGCGCCAAAACCGAGCACCGCTTCTACCGCGGCATGAACGGCGACTATACTTCGAGCGGCACGACCTTCATCACCCTGAGCGATGGCAGCACGCGCGCCGACGAGAACTGGCTGCGGGGCCGGGAGGTGGAAACGCGCCGGCTGAAGGCGGACAACAGCGCGGTGAGCCGGGCCGTCCACTGGTTCACCTGGACCCTCACGGCCGGCAGCGGGACGACCGGGGCCTACTTCGTCGGCCTGCAGAAGGCGGAACAGACCACCTACGGCACGACGCCCAAGACCACGCGGGTCGAATACACCTACGACAGCTACGGCAACGTCACACGGCAGACGCTGCACGGCGACACCAGCACGACGGCGGATGACCGCAACGTCGAACGCAGCTACCTCTACAACACCACGGCCTACATCGTGGACCGGCCGCAATGGGAAAAACTGTGGGCGGGCACGACCAGCGGCACGGCCGGGCAGGAGAAAGCCTACACGGCCTGTGCCTACGACAACCTGGCCAGCGGCGCCGCGCCGACCACGGGCAACCTGACCCGCACGCGCGCCTACAGCCAGGTGACGCCCTCTGCGCTCTACGTGGACACGGTCACCGGTTACGACGCCTGGGGCCGGCCCACCAGCGTCACCGACCCTAACGGCCGCACGACAACCACCGCCTACCACCCCTTCTACGGCTACGCCCAAAGCGTGACCAACGCGCTGAGCCAGACCAGCAGCACGGTGGTGGATCCCGGCTGGGGCGCGCCGACCAGCGTCACCGACCTGAACGGCCGCGTCACCACGGTGCAGTACGATGCGTTCGTCCGCTTGAGCAAGGTGTGGCTGCCCACCGAGCCGACCAACGGCCCGGCCAGCAAGGAGTTCGTCTACGCGCCTGACCAGCGGCCCGCGTGGATCAAGACCCGGCAGCTCAAGGACGCCGCGCCCAGCGGTTACCTGGAAGCCTGGGGCTACTTCGATGGCCTGGGCCGGGGCCTGCAAAGCCAGGCCCCGCTGGCCAACGGCAACCGCAGCGTCGTCTCGACCGCGTACAACGCGCTCGGCCAGACCGCCTACAGCAGCGCGCCTTACGAAGTGGCCGGCGCGGCCGGCAGCGGCTACGTCGCGCCCACGTGGACGAACCTGGCGCACTATACCTACACCACCTACGACGAGTTGGGCCGCACCGTGCGCAACGAGACGCGCAGCGGCGCGACCCAGTTATGGGCCACGCGCGCGACCTACGACGTGTGGACCGCCTCCAGCTACGACGCCAACGACCACCGCCAGGATGCCACAACCGACGCGTTCGGCCAGACCGTGCAGGTCAAGGAATACAACACCGGCGGCGCCATTTACACCACCCACTACACCTACGACCTGGCCGGCCGGCTGACCGGCGTCACCGACGCCGCCAATAACGTCACGACCATCGGCTACGACCTGTTGGGCCGCAAGACCAGCATGAGCGACCCGGACATGGGAAGCTGGGTCTACGGCTACGACGCGGCCGGCAACCTGACCAGCCAGCGTGATGGCGCCAACCGCTGGCTCTACCTGGAATACGACGCGCTCAACCGGCTGATCCGTAAGCGCCAGGACAGCACGAGCGGCCCCGTCCTGGCCGAGTGGCAGTACGACGCAACCGGGCAGCTCGGACTGCTCGCCAAGAGCCTGGCCTACAGCAGCCAGGGCACGATCGAGGTCTGGACTGTGGCCTACGACGCGCTCAACCGGCCGACGCAGCAACAATGGACCGTGCCGGGGCCGGGCGGCGGCGTCTTCCGCTTCGACACGACCTACACCACCCTGGGCGCGCGCGCCACGTTGCGCTACCCCGGCGGGAATGCGGGGCAGCAAGGTGAGCTCGTCACCTTCGGCTACAACGCGGTCGGCCAGCTCACCAGCGTGACGAGCGACGACGGCACGCAATACGTCGCCAGCACTACCTACAACGCGCAGGGGCAGGTGACCGAGCAGCGGATGGACAGCGGCGTCAACGGCTTCACGCGGCAGTCGCTTTACAACCCGAACACCCTGCGCCTGGAAACGCTCAAGGCCGGCACGGCTGCCCCGTTCGAGAACCTGCAAAAGCTGGCTTACACCTACGACCTGGCGGGGAATGTCCAAACGCTGACCGACGCGGCCAACAGCGGCCAGGTGCAGACCTTCGGCTACGACTGGCTTGACCGCTTGACCTCGGCCGCGACGAACGCAGTTGGCGTGGGCCAGTACAGCCACACCTACCAGTACAACGCTATCGGCAACATCACCTTGTACAACGGCAACGCGTACACCTACGGCACCAAACCGCACGCCGTCACGGCTGCGTTCGGCAACAGCTACGACTACGACGCTGTGGGCAACCAGACCAGCCGCACGGTCGGCGGGGTTGCGTACACGCAGAGCTTCGACTATGATAGTCGCCTGGTGGGGGTCGCCGGCGGCAGCGTAAGCGCCAGCTTTCTCTACGACGCGGCGGGGAATCGCGTCATAGGCGCCGTGGCCGGTGTCACGACCATCTACCTTGCAAGCCCCGCGGCCGCGCGATCCAACAACCAGGTGAGCGCGCCGTGCCGGGGCTGCACCCGGCCGGCTGGGAACGCCTGGGAGATGCTTCGCCGGTCAGTCATTGCGGTGGGCTTTGAATTGTCCATCCGCTCAGCATGACATAAGTAGGATTCTTGCTCGGCTGCACCCCCGGCATTGTTGGTGGGTAAATCCCCCAGGATCGCGCGCACCTTCTCGGCTTTGCTGGCGCCGGCCACCAGGAACAGCACGCACCGCGCGGCGTTCAGGACCGGGAACGTCAGCGTGATGCGCGGCACGGCCGGTTGCACGTAGGCGGGCACAGCCGTCGCGACGACGATCCGGCGCCGTTCGTGCAGCGCGGCCATGCCGGGGAACAGGGACGCGGTGTGCCCGTCGTCGCCCATGCCCAGCAGGATGAGATCGAAGACCGGCCGGCCGGCCCCGCGCAGGCCGAAGGCGCGGCGCAGCGCGGCCGCACAGGCCAGGGCGCCTGCGGCCGGCTCCAGCTCGCCGGGCATGCGGAGGATGTTGGCCGGGGGCAGCGGCACGGCATCCAGCAGCGTCTCCCGCGCCGCGCGGTAGTTGCTCCACGGATGGTCGGGCGGCACGCAGCGCTCGTCGCCGAAGCAGACCAGGGTGCGCTCCCAGGCGACCTGCGCCCGATAAGGCGGCTGGCCGAGCAGGCGATAGAGCCCCGCGGGGGTCGAGCCGCCGGCTAATGCCACGGTGAAGATGCCGCGCGCGGCCACGGCCGCGTTGGCCGCGCGGAGGAAGTGCTGCACCGCGGCAAGGGCTAATGTAGTGGGGTCGGTGTAGACCTCGATGGTTGGATTGGGCATACCTGCC
>DAOUAT010000492.1:0-2372 GCA_034433275.1 Anaerolineae bacterium | reverse complement strand
CGCGCGGCCGACCGCGACTCCCGCCCCCTACACGCCCGCGCCCACCGCCACGCCGACCCTTACGCCCACGCCCATCATCTACAGCATCGCCAGGGGCGATACGCTGCTGCAGGTCGCGCAGCGGTTCGGCGTCACCGTGCGCGACCTGCAGGAGACCAACGGCATCACCGACCCCCGCAGCCTGCGCGTCGGCCAGGAGCTGATCATCCCCAGCCCGGACGACATGGCCGCCGAGAGCACGCCCACCGTCGAGCCGACGCCGCTGCCTTTTGCGGTGGAAAACGTCACCTTCAGCAACTCACCCCTGGGCGGGCTGTGGTGCTTCGGCGAGATCCACAACACCGCTGGGACCGATCTGGAGCAGGCCGGCGTGACTATCGCGCTGTTGGATGAAAAGGGTAGCGTGGTCGCCCAGGAGCACGCCTACGCGCTGGTGGAGCTGCTGCAGCCCAACGGCCGTGCGCCGTTCGCCGTCCGCTTCACGACGCCACCACAAAGCTTTACGACCTATCATGCTTCTGCCTGGAAGGGGGTGCGGGGCTACCTGGGCCGCTATTACCTGGACCTGGTTGCGCGAGAAACGGCCGGCGAAGGTGAGCGCTACGCGTCCTACACCGTCACCGGCCAGATCGCCAACATCGGCCCCGAGGACGCAGTGGATGTGATCGTCACCGTGACCCTCTACGACGCGTTGGGCCGAGTGATCGCGGCGCGGCGCGCCGCGCCAGAGTACAACGTCATCCTGCGCGGGGGTCAGGCCGCATTCAGCATGGAGCTGACCCCGGCGGGTGGGCCGGTGGCCAGTTTCCAGGCCGTCGCCATCGGCCAGCGCGTGCCCACACCGACGCCTGCGCCATAATGAGGAAAACATGATCTTTGCGACGAAGGCGCCGCTGGTTTACCGATTGGTGCAGCGCTTCCTGTGCGTTCTGATCAAGCTGCTCACCCGTTGCAACGTGAGCGGCCAGGAGCACGTGCCGCTGTCCGGGCCGGTGATCATCGCGCCCAATCACCTGCACAGCTTCGACGTCGCGGTCATCGGCTACGCCATCCCGCGCCAGACGGTCATCTTCTCGGCCGACAAGTGGCGGGGCACGGTGGGCGGCTGGCTCATGGAGCGCGTCACGCGGGTGATCTACGTGGCGCGGGGCGAGGCAGATCGCGCGACGCTGAATCAGGCGCTGGCCGTACTGCGGGGCGGCGGCGTGATGGCGGTGGCGCCTGAGGGCACGCGCAGCCGCACCGGCGGCCTGCAACAGGGGAAGCACGGCGCGGTCTACCTGGCCAGCCGCACCGACGCGACTATCGTGCCGGTGGCGGTGTGGGGTCACGAGCAGACGCTGGCTCACTGGCGCAGGTTCCGCCGGCCTGATATCCACGTGCGCATCGGCCCGCCCTTCCAGCTCCCAACGGGCGCCGAGCGCACCCGTACGGCCGAGCTCCACGCCTGCACCGACGACCTGATGCTGATCCTGGCCGCCATGCTGCCGCCCGAGTATCGCGGGGTCTACGCGGATCGGGTCGCGGTTCAGTCCTGATCTCAGAGCCATAATGCGTAAAAGTCGCTGCTATCACCCCTTCGTTGCACTCAGGGCAAGCTCTGCGCGAGTCGATCCCGTCAAATTCGTCACGGCGAAAATCCAGCGAAGGATCTCGTCGCGGCACGAGATTCTTCCCGCTACCTGGAAACTCCCACGACGAGATGCTTCGCTGGCGATTTGCCGCAACTAACTTTGAGCTGGCGACCCGCTCAGCATGACAGCAAGGGAGTTGCTCGCCCGGGCGCATCCCGCCGCGGCGGAATGTGAAACTCAGAATGACACCGAGGAGGCTCTCTGCACTGGCACTAGCGAAGAGCCTGCCGAAGGAATCTCGTCACCGCAGAGGGTCATGATGTTCTTCCGAGCGCTGCTCCTGGGCTTCGCCATCGCCGCGCCCGTGGGGCCTATCGGCCTGCTCTGCATCCGCCGCACGCTGGCCCAGGGCCGCGGGGCCGGCTTCGTCTCGGGCCTGGGCGCGGCCACGGCCGACGCAGCCTACGGGGCGATCGCCGGCTTCGGGCTGACCGCGGTCTCGGCGCTGCTGGTGCAACAGCAGGCGTGGCTCCGCCTGGCCGGCGGCCTGTTCCTGGTTTTCCTGGGCGTGCGCACGCTGCTGGCCCGCCCCGCCGAGCGGCCGGCCGGCGCCCAAGGCCGCAGCCTCCTCGGCGCTTACCTGTCCACATTCCTCCTGACGCTGACCAACCCGCTGACCGTTCTCTCCTTTGCCGCGGCGTTTGCGGGCCTGGGCCTGGTGGCGGCCGGCCAGGACTTCGCCGCGGCCGCTGCAACTGTGGCCGGGGTGTTCATGGGCTCGACTGCCTGGTGGTTTCT
>DAOUAT010000491.1:0-18110 GCA_034433275.1 Anaerolineae bacterium | reverse complement strand
TTGCCCGGCGGACGATTGGATGAAGTAGCGCGCGGGATGCCGATCACGGCAGACCTGAGCCGCTCTGACATCTTATTGCTGCGCCCCATGAACCATGATGCGGTGATGGTAGTTGCGCAGGCCCAGCCACACTCCATCTCTGCCTTGCACGACGATAACCTGGTCGGCAAAGTACTGACCAGCAGTGACGCGCCGTTGATCTTGGAGGCATGGCGCCGCCGCAGGTTTGTCCACGGCCAGCGGGAATTGATGCGCGATGCGCCGGTGGTGCAGGAAGTGCGGCCCGTGTTCGATCCATCTGGGATCATCATCGGCCTGCTCAGCATCGAGACGAGCCTGATCCAGTTGGAACGGCATCGCCAGCGCCACATCGCGTTCCGCCGGGCGGTCGAATGGCTCAAAGCCATGTGCGCGGCCGGCGAACTAATGAACTCAGACCACCTGTCGTCATTCAGCGAATGGGATGGGGTTTTGTTGGTGGATAGCCAGCATCGCATCACCTACCTGAGCGGCATCGCCAACAATCTCTATCGCCGGCTCGGCTACATGGAAGACCTGCGTGGACGCCGACTGAGCTACCTTAACACCAGCGATGAAGAAATGGTGACCGAGGCTCTGACCCGCCAAATGCCGCTGGAACGGGAGGTCATCGAACGCGCTTACATTTGGATCCGCAAGGTTGTGCCGGTCTGGCCGCCTGCAACGATGGTCGGTCGGGTCCAAGGCCTCCTGTCCCGGTCCCGGCCGCTGACCGACACCCGCAGCGCACTGATCTTGATCCACGACGCCACCGAGGAGCGCCGCAAAACGGAAGAGCTCCAGGTCAAAAACACCATGATCCAGGAAGTGCATCATCGGGTCAAGAACAATCTACAGACTATTGCCGCGGTGCTGCGCATGCAAACGCGGCGCGCGTCAGAGGCCAGCACCCGGCAAGCGTTGAACGAAGCGATCTCCCGCATCCTGAGCGTGGCTTTGATTCACGAATTTCTCTCGCTGGACCGATCGCAGGCTATCAACGTGCGCGAAGTGTGCCAGCGGATCGTATCCCAATCGCGCGAAGTGATGGTGCCCGGCAAGCAGATCGGCTTCACGGTGGAAGGCCCGGCCATCTACCTGCCCAGCCAACAGGCCACGGCGTGCGCCCTGGTGGTCAACGAATTGGTGCAAAATGCCTTGGAGCACGGCTATGAGGATCGCATGCAGGGGCGGATCCAGGTCACGCTGACCGACCAGGGCGACAAAGTCCAGCTCGAGATCTGCGACGACGGTGAGCCTCTGCCCGACAGCTTTGACCTTAGCAATCCTGCCAGCCTGGGCCTGCAGATCGTGCGCAGCCTGGTGCAAGGCGATCTGCGCGGGTCGGTGCGGCTGGAGAATCAGACGCACGGTGTTGTAGCAACAGTCAATTTTCCTAAGGTAACAGTGAGCAAAGGGTTATCCCTGAAATAGAAGCGAAGCCGCACAATCTCTTTATGCCAACGCGTTTTAGGAGGTAAAATGGAACGCACTCGGATAGTCATCGCTGATGATGAGTCTCTGATCCGCATGGATCTGCGCGAAATGCTGACCAACCTGGGCTACCTGGTGGTCGGAGAGGTCGCCGATGGGCGGAGCGCGGTCAACCAGGCGCGCGAGCTGCGGCCCGACGTCGTCGTCATGGACATCAAGATGCCCGACATGGATGGCATCGAGGCTGCCCGCATCCTCACCGAGGAACGCATCGCGCCGGTGGTGTTGCTCAGCGCGTACAGCCAACGCGACTTGGTGCAGCGCGCGCGCGAGGCGGGCGTGGTGGCTTACCTGGTCAAGCCGTATCGGGAAGAGGAGCTGACCCCGGCCATCGAAGTTGCCCTGGCGCGCTTCGCTGAGTTCAAGGACCTGGAGAAGCAGGTTGCCGACCTCAAAGAAGCGTTGGAGACCCGCAAGCTGGTGGATCGCGCCAAGGGCATCCTGATGGACAAGCAAGGGCTTACCGAGGCCGAGGCTTTTCGTAAGATCCAGAAGATGAGCATGGACAACCGCAAGGCGATGAAGGACGTCGCGGAAGCGATCATCCTGGCGCACCAGGTGGGCCAGAGTTAAGGCAGGAGGTCAACGGGTGAAGC
The DNA here is from genome assembly GCA_034433275.1 of Anaerolineae bacterium. Lineage (GTDB taxonomy): Bacteria > Chloroflexota > Anaerolineae > CG2-30-64-16 > CG2-30-64-16 > DAOUAT01. The sequence goes on along the minus strand of DAOUAT010000491.1, from coordinate 16,002 downwards.
TTTCCGTCCTCATCCCTTGTTACAACGAAAGCGAGACCATCCGCGAGATCGTGGCGCGCGTGCGCGCGGTGGAGATCCGCCTGCGCGTGCGGGCCGGCCGATCTGGTGAAAGCACGCACGAGAACGGCACCGTGGACCTCGTCGTGGACAAGGAACTGATCATCGTGGATGATGGCTCACAGGACGGCACCCGTGACATCCTGGCCGAATTGGCGCGCCTGCCCAACGTGTTCATCCACTATCACGAGCACAACCAGGGCAAAGGCGCGGCGGTGCGGACCGCCATCGAAAAGGCGACGGGCGACATCATGCTGGTGCAGGATGCCGACCTGGAATACGACCCCCGCGACTACCCGGCGCTGCTGCAGCCTATCATCGAAGGCCGTTCGCAGGTGGTTTATGGCAGTCGTTTTCTGGGCGGGCCGCGCCGGGCTATGTTTTTTACGCACATGCTGGGCAACAAGCTGCTCACCTTGTTCACCAATATCCTCTTTGATACGATCTTGAGCGACATGGAGACCTGCTACAAGGTCTTCACCCGCGCCGTGGCGCAGCAGCTCAGGCTGAAATCGCCCGGTTGGGGCTTCGATCCGGAAATTACCGCCAAGATCCTAAAGCGGGGCTATCGCATCTACGAAGTCCCCATCTCGTATGCGGGCCGCGAGTATCACGAGGGCAAGAAGATCAGTTGGCGCGACGGCATCACCGTGGCGTGGACGCTGCTCAAGTACCGGCTGACGGAGTGACGCGATGGCGACGGCCGCCAGAACACGCCGCTTCACCCCCACGGGGCACGACCTGCGCGCCTGGCTTCGCACGACCTGGGCGCGCATTTGCGTCTGGGCCCTGGCTCGGCCAGCCTGGTTGGCGCTGGCGGTGATCACGGCGGTCGCCGCGGCGCTGCGCCTGACCCCCTGGCTGGCCGTCTACCCCCTGCACCACGACGAGGCGCTCTACGGCACGTGGGCCCGCCTGATCGCCACCGGCCAGGATCCGCTCCTGCTGACCCCCTGGGTGGACAAACCCCCCCTCAGCATCTATCTCAGCGCAGCCAGCTTCCGGCTGTTCGGCGTCTCCGAGCTGGCGCTCCGCCTGCCGGGCATGATCGCCGGCCTGCTGACCATCTGGGCGACCTACTGCCTGGCGCTCAGGCTGGACGGCGCAGCTTGCTGCGCACCGGGGCAAGTCCCGGCGTCCGGATTTTCGAGGCAGCGTGCGGCACTGCTGGCCGCGGCGCTGGTGGCCCTCTCGCCGTTCGCCGTGCTCTTTGCGCCCACCGCCTTCACCGATCCGTGGCTGGCCCTCTGGCTGGTCGTTGCCGCGTGGGCCGCGCTGGCCGAGCGGTCGTTGATTGCCGGGTTGGCCGCAGGCCTGGCGGTCGCCAGCAAGCAGCAAGGAGTGCTGGTCATCCCGCTGGTGTTGGCGCTGCTGATCGGCCGTGGCGCGGGCCTGCGCCAGACGCTGCGGCAGGCTGCGCTGGCCGTGCTGGGCTTCGCGCTCGTCTTCGGCCCGCTGATCTGGTGGGACAGCCTGCGTTGGCACAACCGGCCCAGCTTTTGGGATCGGAGCCTGGCAACCTACGGCGGCCTGGGGTTGGCCGCACCGGCCGCCTGGCCCGGCCGAGCCGCAGGATGGCTCGAACCGCTCGGCTACCTCTTCGGGACCCCGACCTTGAGCGCGCTGATCCTGGGATTGGCCGCACTGGGAAGCGCAACGCGCGCGCGGCCCAAGACCATCCTGGGGCTCTACGTCGCGAGCTACCTGCTGCTGCACGTCGTGGTCACCTTCCACCCCTGGGATCGCTACCTGCTGCCGATCCTGCCGCTGATCTGCGCGCTGGCCGCGCAGGGTGGCGTAACCGCCCTACATTGGCTGCTCAGCAGAACATCCGAAAGGACACGGATGAATATGGCGGACCACAGAAAACCAGGTGCATCCGCGCCCGTCCGCGCTCGTCCGCGTCCCATCAGGGTGATTCTGAGTGGCATGGCGATTGCTCTGACCGCAATTAGCGTATATGCGACCTGGTTGGGAGCGGCGGGGCGCATCCCGGTGGGCAGCGACTACGGCGCGTACCGCGGGGTGGACCGGGCTGCCGCCGCGCTGGCCGCGCTCCCCGCCGATGCGGTCATCTACTACCGGTCGCTGGGTTGGCACCTGGATTTCTACCTGTTCGACGCGCCGCAGGAACGCCGCTGGTACGACGGCGCGCAGAAACTGGCCACCGACGCCGGCCGCACTGCGCGGGCCGAGCCCGCCCGACCGCAATGGCTGGTGTTGCCATCCTGGGAAACGCCGTCAGCCGAAGACCTGCGCGTGCCGTTGGCCGTTCATGGCCTGCGCCTGATCGCCGGGCCGCAGATCGCCCTGCCCGATGGCCCAGCCGCGTTCACGCTCTACCGGCTGGCGCCGCTGACGGGAGAGGGCCTATGAGCGCAGAAGGCTCAGCTATCCGCGCCCGTTCGCGCCCGTCCGCGTCCCGGTTTCGCGACGTCCTGGCCTGGCTGGCGCTGGCCCTAGCCGCGCTGGCGATCGGCTGGCCCCTGGGGCTAACCAACCGCATCCTGGTCGGGATCGACGCGTTCACCTACTTCCTGCCCTATTGGGACTACCGCATGGCCGCGCTGCGGGCCGGGGACCTGCCGCTGTGGAACCCCTACCTTTTTCTGGGCGTGCCGTTCCTGGCGAACCCCCAGGCCGCGGTGCTCTACCCGCCCCACTGGCCGCTGTCATGGCTGACCGCAGAACAAGCGCTGGCCTGGTCCGCCATCCTCCACATCTGGCTGGCGACCGGGTTCACCTACACGCTGGCGCGACGCTCCTTCGGCCTCACCCGGCCGGCCGCGTGGTTCAGCGGCCTGATCTTCGGCCTGGGCGGGTTCACCCTGGCGCGGATCGAGAACATCAATCAGCTGAACGCCCTGGCCTGGCTGCCCGCGCTGCTGTGGCTGTACGATGAGGTGTCTCTTGCCACAAGGATGCGGAGCGATCATCCGTTAAGGCCGCATCCCCTTCGACTGCGCTCAGGACATGCTTCGACTACGGCGGGGGCCCTACCCCGACTCCGCTCAGGATGCTTCCTCAGTTCGCGACTCCGCTCAGTTTTTCATGCTGCGGGCGGCGCCAGTGCGAAGCCTCCCTGTGGGACGACGCCTGGAAATGCCGAGACGGTCAGCAGTCAGCGGTCGGCGGTCGGCATTTCCAGGACCGGATGCTCACATATCCTCCGATCAGCTCACTGGCGGCGAAGTCTGCGCTGGGGCGCGGCGCTGACTGTCGTCATCGCCCTGCAGACGCTGGCCGGCCACACCCAGACCACCTTTATCAACCTGGTCGGCCTGGGGTTGTACGCGCTGGCAGGAGTCGCGTGGCGCCGCCTCCGCTGGGCCGATCTGCTGCGCCGCCTGGCGCCCCTGCTGGCAGTCATCCCTGCGCTGCTGCTGTGCGCCGCGCAACTATTGCCCACGCTGGAGCTCAACGGCCTGGGCCTGCGCACCGGCGGCCTGCCTTACCGCCAGGCGGTCAGCTTCTCGCTGCAGCCCTGGCTGCTGGCGCAGACCTTCCTGCCGCCGTTCGGGGGCGGCCTGGCCGAGGCGTTTGCCAGCGAAGGGTACGCGGAGTTCATCGGCTACACCGGCATCGCCGCCCTGGCGCTGGCCGGGCTGGCGCTGTCGCGCGCCTGGCATCGCCGCGAACAGGCAGTTGATCATGCCGGGCGCGGCGCCAGGGCGAAGCCTCCCTGTGGGACGGCCCCTGAAACCGGACGTCGCAGCTTGCTGCGTGGTTGGCGGCGTTCCGGGGCAAGCCCCGGCGTCCGGGGCTTCAGAGCAGACGCGCCGCGCCCGCGCGGGCCGATCGTGCTGGCCGCGGCCGGCGTCTTCCTGGCGCTGGGCGCGTATAACCCGGTCTACTACCTGCTCTGGCGCATCGTGCCCGGGTTTGACCTGTTCCGCGCGCCCGCCCGCTGGCTGGCCCTCTTTGCATTGGGGATCGCAGTGCTGGCCGGGATGGGGCTAGACGCGCTGCGCAAGCAAGCCCTACCAACCGGAGTCGAGGCTTCAGCCGGTTTCTCGCAGCGCGCGTCAGACCGGCTGAAGCCTCGATTCCAGAGCATCAGGCAGACAGTTCACCGGCGACACATCCTTTTTGCGCTGACATTTCTGCTCGGCCTGGCCCTCACAGCCCTCCAGCAGCCGCCCCCCTGGCCCACCCTGGCCGGCTGGGCCGCGGCCGCGGGGCTGACCGCCGGGCTGCTGTGGGCGGCCCTGCGATGGCCCGGCCCAGCGCGCGGCGGCTTGATCCTGCTGGCGCTGATCGAACTCCTGGCCGCCAGCCGCGCGCTGCCCTTCACCCAGGCGACCGCGCCCCTCGCGTCCAGCCTGCGCAACGCGCCGGCCGCGCTACTGGCCGCCACCGCCGGCCAACCGGCCGCCGGCCGCGACCGCTTCCTGAGCCTGTCCGATATCCGCTTCGACCCCGGCGACCTGGCCGAGCTGCGCGCGGTGCAGGCCGACCGCCTGCCGGCCGAGGCCGTGGAGCGCCTCGTGCGCGCCGTCAAACAGGTCGAGGTGCTCGCGCCCAACCTGCCCCTGCGCTACCGCCTGCCCGCAGTGGACGGCTACGATGGCGGCCTGCTGCCGCTCGGACGTTATGTTGAGACTCAGGGGCTCTTCCTACCGGCCGACCAACTGGTGCCCGACGGCCGCCTGCGCGAGCAGCTCCCGGCCGTGCCCGCCGACCGGCTGCTGGACCTGACCGGCGTCCGCTTCGTGATCACCGACAAACAGCGGGACCTGTGGGCCAATGACATCTACTACGACCTGGAGCTGCCCGCGGCCCTGGCGGCCGGCGCGACCCTGGCGCTGGACCTGGCCGGCTACCCACCCTTCGCGACCACCGCGCTGGGCATCGTGGCCGAGGCAAACGGTCAGGCAGCAGCCGGCGCGGTGCTGGCCGAGATCGCGGTCACCGCAGCCGACGGGGGTGTGACGACCCTGCGCCTGGCCGCCGGCCCCGCACCCGGGGCAGACCCGACGCCGGCCCGCCTGGCGCTGCCCCGCCCCCTCACGCCGGTGCGCATCGCGATACGCGCACCGGCCGGGTGGAGCGGCGTGACGGTGCACGGCCTGAGCCTGATTGACGAGCGCACCGCCGCGCACACCACGATCACCGTGTCCCCGCGCGGCGACTTCCAGCGCATCCACACCGGCGACGTCAAAATCTATGAGCGCACCGCCGCGGCCGGCCGGGCCTGGCTCACCCACGGCATCCAGCCCGTCGCAGACGATGACGCCGCGCTGGCGATCCTGGCCGACCCCGCGTTCGACCCCCGCACCAGCACCGTCATCTCGGCCGACAGCGCGACCGCAGCGCCGGCCCCGGCCGGAGACGGTGAGTCGGTTCGCATCGTGGCCGCCGACGCGGAACAGATCGTGCTCCGGGCGCAGGTGTTGACCCCGGGGCTGTTGGTGCTGGCCGACACCTTCTATCCCGGCTGGGAAGCGACCGTAGACGGACAGCCCGCGGCCATCCTGCGCGCCAACCTGCTGTTCCGTGCAGTGGCGCTGGCGCCCGGCGCGCACGAGGTGGTCTTCACCTACCGGCCGCAGGCGTGGCGAGTGGGCATGCTGGTCAGCCTGGTCACACTGGCACTGCTGGGGCTTGTGGTCTTGTGGGGGTTACGCGCTCGCTCAAGCCGTTCGCGATTCGTGGCGCATCGTGATATAATCGCTTGAGAACCGATTCTCCACACGGAGGCATCCATGAACATCTTCAACCGTATCCTGGTCGTCCTGCTGTTGCTCTTGCTCCTGGCGGTGGCGGTGCTGGTCGCCGTGCTGCCGGGCCAGACCGCGCTGGCGGTCGAGGGCGCTATGCGTAACTTCAACGCTTTCCTCGCCAACGCTGAGAAGTCGTATTTCTGGCTGTATGTCGTCGCCCGGGTGGCGCTGGTGCTGGTGGCCCTGGGGATCGTCCTGCCGCTGCTGTGGGGCGAACTGAAGCCGCGGCGGCCCAGGGCGGTCCACGTGCTCACGGAAACGGGCAGCAAGGCCAGCGTCACCACCGACTCGGTGGCCCGGCGGTTGACGTGGCACATTGACCAACTGGCCGATGTCATCTCGGTGACGCCCAGCGTGACCGCCGCCGGCAAAGCGGTGAACGTGGTGCTGAACCTGGAGACCCAGCCCGAGATTGACGTGCCCATGAAGACCGATGAGGTGGTCCGGGTCACGCGCGAGGTGATCGTGGATCGCATGGGCCTCCAACTCGGCAAAGTGGACGTCCGAATCAAGCACGCGCCCTACCAGGATGTGGCGTGAGCGCGGCGGCCCACCCAAGCCAAGCGGCCCCAGAAGCGACCGCAAGCCCCCAACCCGCCGAGGGGGCGGCCACAAGCGCCGCCCCCCAGGGGGCCGAGTTGCGCGGCTTGCTCGAAAGCCTGCTCTTCGTCGCGCCCGCGCCAACGCCGGTCGAACGCCTGGCCCAGGTGGTCGGCCTGACGGCTGAGGCGGTCGAGGCGGCGCTGGCTGAGCTGACGGCCGAGCACCTGGCCGCCGGCCGTGGCCTGCGGCTGCTGCGCAAGGGGGATCGGGTGCAGCTGACAACCGCGCCGCAGGCCAGCGCGTACATCGAGCGTTTCCTCGGGCTGGATCTGACCAGCAAGCTCTCCAACGCGGCGCTGGAGACCCTGGCGGTGATCGCCTATCGGCAGCCTTTGACGCGCTCCCAGATCGAAGCCGTGCGCGGGGTCAACTGCGATGGCGTCGTGCGCACCTTGTTGGTCCGCGAGCTGATCGAACCTGTGGGCCGGCTGGAACAGGCCGGCCGGCCGATTCTTTACGGCACCACCGTCCAATTCCTCCACTACTTCGGCCTGGAAGGCCTGGAACGCCTCCCGCCGCTCCCCGCCAGCTGAGACCAACACGATCCCAAACGTAAATCGCGCTACTTAACTTTCAGTCGTTGTGGGTTACGCTGTACCTGAGATCACGAGCCTGGGCTCTGAGCCAGGCTCCGCACAGGAGCACCCATGTCTGAAAATCTTTGGGCACTGCGCGAACAGCGAAAACTGAGCGTGGCAACCCTGGCCAGCCGGGCGGGGCTGCCTATCGGCCTGGTCATGGAATACGAAGCAGGCCAGCGCAGCATTGACGTGCGCCACATCGGCCGCCTGGCACGCGCCCTGTACGTCGAGGAATCGGCGATCCGCTTGCGCTCCGATCCCCGACCGGGCGCCGGCCCCCTGGAACGATCGCCCCGCCGCACCGAGGAGCGGCCCCCGCGACCGGCGACTGAGGCCGTTGAGGCTGCGCCCAAGCCGCGCGAACGGCCCGCCCGGCCGGCCCGGGCCTTCCCGATCCCGAGGCCGCCCTTGCCCCCGCGCCCCAGCCAGATCGCACACCTGCAAGACCTGTTGCTGCGCTTGGGGCGCAGCCAGGACGAGTTCGAGGCGCAGTTGGGCCAGCCGCTGGCCGAGCTGGATCGCCTGAGCGTCAGCAAGGCGCTGGTCGCGCTGCAAACCGAGTTCCGCGAAGGCGCCGTACCTGACCGGCGCCGCGCCCACCTGCCCGAATCGGTGGACCGGTTCGAGCACGAGCACCTGGCCGCCGTGCAAACATCCGGTGCGACCCTGCACTTCAACCTGTTCGACGGCGCATCGCTCAGCGGCCAGGTGATCGGCTACGGCCCGTACAGCATCACCATCCGCCAGGCCGATGGCAGCGAAACCACCGTGAACAAGCTGGCGCTGGTCAGCTACACGCGGCTGCCCGGCAGCGAGGAGCCGACCGCATGAGCCTGGGCGATATGCTGCGCGTCCTGCGCGCCAAACGGGGCGGCATCACGCCGCTGGACATCGAAACCGCCCTGCCCGACCTGCCCAAAGGGCTCTACCGGCAGATGGAGCAGCGCTACCGTGCGGTCGGTGACGACGCGTCCATCCGCCTGTTGGCCGACTTCTACGGCGTGCCGTTCGAGGACCTGCGCTGGCGACTAGATTGGCCGCGCAAGGCGTTGAGCCGGGCGCTGGTCCATGCCCAACAGAACGACCTGCCCATCACCCTGCACCTGTGGGATGGCCGCAAGGTCACGGGGAAAGTCAAGTGGTGGGATCTCGGCGCCGCAGCGCTGACCACCGCTGAGGGCGAGATCGTGGTGCAGCGGCACGCCGCGGAACGCTGGGCGCCGCGCGCACCGGAGACCGCCGCCGACAGTCTTGATGAGGATGCGGATTAACAGCACTCTCGATGGCTTGCACCAACACCGTCGGCCCGGCCTATACGCCCGCGATCCTGATGGGCATGTCCGAGCCGCTGGATGCGACGACCGTGACCAGCGCCACGGTGACGCTGGCTCGGACGGCCAGCGTTGCGTTCGACGGCGGGACGAACCAAATTGAAGGCCAAAAGCGGTTGACACCGGGGTCAGATTGTGATATAGTGAACGCATGACACTGGGCTCCCTTAACCCTGCTCCCTGCGTGGGCAAACGCACGAATAAACGAGACAGGTTGGGACGCCTCCCTGGGAAGGGCAGACGTTAGGCCTGTCTCTTTTTTGTGGCTGCAGGCGTTGGCGCAAGCAAGTCCTGCCGGTCGTAAGCGCAACAACGACTCCATCGTATACTGGACAAGGAGGTTTCCACGATGTGCAACCGCTCGCCTTCCTCGCTCCGTTCCCTCGGTTTCAACTTTACGCCCCTTTCAGCCTTGTTCGTCTCTTCTGGCCCCGCCTTAGGACTGGTGCGATTTATTTATTTGCCGTTGGTGCAAAAAGGAGATCATCGCATGGTTACTCATCGTAAGCATTGGATTCTGGTGTGCGCGCTGGCTGCGTGGCTGCTTCTTGCTCTGATGGGCGCCACAGCGCCGTCCGCACACAGCGCCATCATGTCGCCCGCTGCGCCGACGGCCGTCATCCCCGCCTGTGACCCCATCACAGTGAACACCACCTGGACAACCGGCAACGTGTATGTCGTCCAGAATTGCGCCCTGATCGTGCGGGCTGGCGCAACTCTGACGATCCAGCCGGGCGTCGTCGTCAAGTTCGGCGGCGCGACAAGCAGCGGCCTGCGCGTGGATGGCCGCCTGCAGGCGTCGGGCTCGGCTGCCCAGCCGGTCGTCTTCACCAGCCTGGCCGATGACAGCGCGGGCGGCGACACCAACGGCAACGGCCCAAGCAGCGGCGCGCCCGGCGACTGGTACGGCATGGTGCTCACCACCGGCAGCCAGACCATCCTCGATTATGTGAGCGTCCGGTATGCCGGCGGCTCCATCTTCAATGGCGCGCTCGACGGCTGGAACGAAGCACAGATCGAGGTGAAAGCAGGCGCGCAGTTCAGCCTGACCAACAGTGAGGTGCGCGCCGGCGGCCGGATGGGCGTCTTCCTGAACGGCGCAGGACTAACCCCCACGATCCAGTCGGTGCACATCGCTGACCATACCAACACCGAGAACGCGTACCGCTACGCTTTGCTCCAGTCCACAATCAACATGCAGCCCGGCTACAGTAACGTCACCTTCAGCGGCAACACGCGCAACGCAGTGATCATCGGCAGCTTTGGCGAAGCGATGACGCGGGATGTCACCCTGGGCGGAACGAACTATGGCGTCACCTGCGGCTACTCGCTCTGCCAGCTCAGCGTGCCGGCGGGCTACACGCTCACCGTGCAGCCAGGCACGGTGTGGGATTTTGGCTGGGACGGTTATCAGCGCGGGCTGGCGGTTGCCAGCGGCGGCACGCTCATCGCCCAAGGTACGCCGACGCAGCCGATCACCTTCACGTCGGGACAGCAGACGGCGCATTACTGGCCGGGCATTTGGGCCAAGCTCGGCAGCACTCTGCGCCTGGCGCACTGCGACATCAGCTACGCTGCCGACGGCAACTTTGGCAACGGCGGGCTGGAGATTGACACCGACGACGCCCAGGTCAGCAACTGCAAGATTCATCACAACAGGGACACCGGCCTCTATCTGGCCAGCACGAACAGCAGCACCATCCGCCCGGTGCTGACCAATGTGGATGTGACCGATAACGGCAGGCATGGGGTTTATCTGGACGCCCGAAGCGGCACGGTGTTGTCCCCTGTTTGGGATGGCGGCCAGATCAGCAACAACGGTTGGTCAGGCATCAGCGGGTACACGTGGAACAGCACCATCTCACCCACCCTGCGCAACCTGACCATCGCCGGCAACGGCGCGCTGGGCGACTCGGCCGAACGTCGGGCCGGCATCTATTGGAATCACCACAATGTCAGCCCCACGCTGCAAGACCTGGCCCTCACCGGCAACACCGGTGCAGCCGTCTACTGGTACTGCAACGGCTCCATCACCGCCCGCAACCTGACCGCAACCGGCAACGGGCAGAACGAGCTGACCCTGCCCGGCTGCGATGTTGGCGGCGGCCGGCAGTGGGATCTGGGGGACGCGGGCCTCCCGGCGCGCGTCACCGGCCACATCAACGTGACGCCCAACGCGCTGCTGTCCATCCTGCCGGGAACCGTACTCCGCTTCGACAAGAATCAGAACAACTCGCCGACGCGGCTCGAAGTGCAGGATCAGGCGACCCTGAACGCCCTGGGCACGGCCATCAGGCCGATCGTCTTCACCGGCGCCACGCAGACGCGGGGGTGGTGGGAGGGCATCCAGGCCCGCCAGCGCGCGGCGCTGATGCTGCGCCATTGCCAGGTCGGCTATGGCGGCGGCAACTCGACCGGCAGCCTGAAGGTCAGCTGGGGCTGGCCTAATACGGGCGTTCCCACGGCCAACATCCAAAACTGCAAGATTCACGGCTCCAGCCGGAAGGGCGTCCATTTCGACTTCAACAACTTTTCACCGATTGCCGCGCTCCCTGTGTTCCGCTACAACCACCTGCACGACAACGCCGAGGAAGCGGTCGCCAACTGGAACGCGCCGCCGCTCGATGCGCGGGAAAACTACTGGGGCGACCCGACCGGCCCCTACCACGCCAGGCAGAACCCTGGCGGCCTGGGCGACGACGTCGGCGACAACATCATCTTCTACCCCTGGGCGACCGCGGCCGGCGGCGGCGCCGCGGCCGGCGCCATGCTGATCAGCACCGGCGCGCCCACCCTGGTCAGCCCGGGCGAGACCGTAGACTACGCGGTCCAATACCTGAACCAGATGACCATCACGGTGCAGAGCAGCATCCTGCTACTGCAATTGCCCCAGGCCGCCTACTTCCTGGAAGGCACGGGGGGCGCGATCTACTGGCCCGACCGCCACCAGGTGATCTGGAAGCTGGGCAACCTGCCGCCCGGCGCAGGCGGCTTCGTCTCGGCCCGGGTGCGCTTCCAGTGGGGGCTGCCGGCCGACTACAGCGACGGCTCCTACACGCAGTTCGCCGGGACGAACTACAACGCCGCCGCGCTGGACGTGGCCGCGTACAACGCCTACCGCACCAGCGCGCCCCCCGTGACCCAGATCGTGGCGCTGAGTGAAGCCGACTTCGCGGCCGTGCGCGCGACCAGCGCCGAGCTAGAAGATTTGTATCGGATGGCGTTGGTGGAGGGCTACCAATACCTCAGCGCCGCGCGCATCACTTACGTTGGCGGCAAAGTGACCGTCAACGCCGCCTTCCGCACGACCGACCGCAAGTACGGCCGCATCCTCAGCCTGGGGGAGGGCCGGGCGCTGGCTTCCACGGTCGGCGGCGGGGTGGTGGCGGTGCGCGATATGACCGGCGGCCTGACCTCCACGCTGCACACGCAGACCTATGAGTTTTGGGGGAGCTGGGCGCCGGTCGGCTCGGTCGTCGCAGCCAACGAGGGCGACCGCGAGGGTGCGCCCCTACGCATCGGCGCGGATTGCGGCGAGGCGCGCTGCTTTGCGAACTGTATGCTCAAGGCCAAAGCCTGGGGCGCGGTCGCGCGCAAAACGGCGGCCGCCATAAGCTGGGTGATCCCCCCGCTCGGCGCGGCGTGGACGACCTACGAGGTGTATGACGAGATCACGACCTATCTGGAGTGCAGAGACGACTGTCGCATGGCGGGGACGCGATCCAACCACTGCTGCACCACGGGCGACACCCGCTGGTCGCCCACCGGCCTGAAGCAGCAGTGCGCGCAATACAGTTGCGATGCAGTGGGCACGTGGAAGCAGACGCCAGACATTATCGAGAAATGCGGCTTCGGACAGCGCTGCGTCGCCGGGGCGAGGACCAGCGGCGGCTGCAAGGCCTGCGAAGAAGACCTGAGCGCGGCGCACTTCTCACCCGTTGCCCTGCGTGACGGGGCGGAGGCGTGCCCGGCCGGCGGGAGCACCCCGCGCTGCAGCGACCTGAGTCTGCGCGTGGCCAAGGACCCCAACGACATCACTGGCCCGGCGGGGGATCTGCTGCCCGGCCAGACCGTCACCTACACTATCCGCTACGAGAACGAGGGCGCGGGCCGGGCCTACGGCGTGTACGTGGTCAACCGCCTGCCGGACGTGTTCAACGCCGGCACGCTGGCCTTCGTCAACAAAGCCGGGACCTACCTGCCCCAGAGCCGCGAGCTGGTCTGGCTGGTGGGCGAGCTGGCGCCCAAGGGCGCGGCCGGCTCGACCGGGATCATCACCTACACCGTGGCCCTCACCGGCGGGCTGCCCAGCGGCACGGTCGTCGCCAACCAGGCGGTGGTCTTCTTCCCCAGCGTGCCGGAGGAGACGCCGACCAACACCTGGGTCAACCTGGTCGCGCCGCTGGTCGCCGTCCCGCAGCAGCTTGCCACCAATTACACGACGCCGCTGGCGATTGCGCTTAGCGGCCGGGAAGTGAGCGGGCTGCCGCTCACCTATGAGATTGTAGATCCGCCCCACGGCGGGACGTTGGCCGGCGCCGCGCCCAACTTGACTTACACGCCGGGCGCGAACTTCACCGGGTCGGACGCCTTCACCTTCCGGGTGAGCAACGGGAAATCGGCCAGCCGGCCCGCGGCCGTGCGGATCGCCGTGCGACCGGCCGGCGACACGGCCCCGCCGCAAGTGCTGTGGACCAGCCCGACGGCGGACGCAACCGGCGTCATCGCCCCAGCCGCGCCGGTGTACACCGACACGGTCGGCCCGGCCTACGCGCCCGCGATCCTGGTCGGCATGTCCGAGCCGCTGGATGCGACGACCGTGACCAGCGCCACGGTGACGCTGGCGCGGGCGGGCAGCGCGGCCCTGGCGGCCAGCGTTGCGTTCGACGGTGGGGCGAACCAGATCGTGCTCGTCCCGCGCGTCGCGCTGACCGCTGGCCGGTATGCCGTTACCGTGACGACCGGGGTGAAAGATGCGGCCGGCAACGCCCTGGCTGCGGCGCACACCTGGCGCTTCACCATCGGCCCACCCGAGCGGCGGCTCTACCTGCCGCTGGTGTTGCGGGCGCGATAAGCGTCCTGGAATGAGTTCCGATAGCCAGTCCCAACACACCCTGCTTCTAGCCGCGCCCGCATCGCCTCCGGGATGCGCCGCACCTGGCCGTGCGCATCCACCGCGATGTGCCGCGTGCTCCCGCTCACCAACAGCTCGCCATCGGCCGCGCGGCGCACCTGGTAACTGAAATTCATCCCGCGGCTGAGCAGCCCGGTCAGGCAGGTGGCGACGATCACTTCATCGTCATAGCGCGCCGGCCGGTGGTAGCGCGCCATTACCTCGGCCACAGCCAGCGAGAGCCCGTCGGCCTCCATCTGACTGTAGGGATAGCCGATGGCGCGGGTGAACGCGCTGCGCCCCTCCTCGAACCAGGTGATGTAGGCCGCGTGATGGACGACCCCCATCTGGTCGGTCTCGAAGAAACGGACGCGGAAGCAGGTCTCGACAACGAGGTTGTGCTCCCCGTCGCGGTAAAGGGTTACGGGTTCGGTCATGGCCCAGGCTCCAGATGGATTGCGAATTGCATACGCTTTGCTGGTGCTTATGGTATTATACTTGTCCGGTAATCGCAACATCAGCCTTGACTGAGGATAGCACCCGTAATGAACGCCATCATCCTGTCTCCGCACTTTCCGACCAACTTCTACAACTTTGCTGTGGCGCTGCGCCGGGCTGGGGTCAACACCTTGGCCATCGCGGATGAGCAATACGACAACCTGCGGCCCGAGCTGCGCGCCGCGCTGGCGGAATACTACCGCGTGACCAACATGGAAGATTACGACCAGCTCTTCCGCGCGGTCGCGTATTTCAGCTTCAAGCACGGCAAGATTGACCGCTTCGAGTCGCACAATGAATACTGGCTCAACACCGAGGCGCGCATCCGCAGCGATTTCAACATTCCCGGCATCAAGACGGATGAGATCGCCTACATGAAGCACAAGTCGCTGATGAAAGCGAAGTTCAGCGAGGCCGGCGTGCCCGTGGCACGCGGCCGCGTGGTGTACACGTGGGACGAGGCGCAGGCGCTAATCGCGGAGACGGGCTATCCCGTGGTGGCCAAGCCGGATAGCGGCGTGGGCGCGGCGCACACCTATCGCATTGACAACGACGCGGCGTTGGCCCATTTCTTCGCCACCAAGCCGCCCATTGACTACATCATGGAGGAGTTCATTCGCGGCGTGATCTACTCCTTCGACGGGTTGGCCGGGCACGACGGCGAGCCGATCTTCTGGACCTCCCACGTGTTCGCGCAGGGCATCATGGAGACGGTGAACGAGGATCACGATCTGCACTACTACTCGTTACGTCAACTACCGGCTGACCTCGAGGACGCGGGCAAGCGCACCGTGCGGGCGTTCGGCGTGCGCGACCGCTTCTTCCACATCGAGTTCTTCCGCACACCGGACGACCGCATCGTGGCGTTGGAGGTGAACATGCGGCCGCCGGGCGGCTTGAGCATGGACATGTTCAACTACGCCAACGACGCCGACCTGTACCAGGAATGGGCGAACCTGGTGGCCGGTCACCCTGTCCGCACCGATTATCGCCGGCCCTACCATGTGGCGTTCGCGGGCCGCAAACAGCACAAGGCGTACCGCCACACCCACGCGGAGGTTCTGGCGCGCCTCGGCGGCATCGCCGTCCACCATGAGCCGCTGAGCCCGATCTTCGGGCCGGTGATGGGCAACTACGCCTATCTTCTGCGTTCACCGGACGAGGGGACGATCCGGGACGCGATCCGGTATGTGCTGGCGTTAGCGTAAGCCGAAATTGAGGCTTCAGCCGGTCTTTCGTGCAGGACGAGCGACCGGCTGAAGCCTCAACTCCAATAGAATATGAGGGTGCTCAGAACGGCCGCGACGCAATGCCCACCAGATACCCGTAGCGCGCCTTGAACTCATCCAGGGACAGCCGGGTCTGCATCGCCATCCGGGCCAGCAACACGAGATCTTGCGCGTGCTCCGGCTTCAGCCGGATCATGAACCTGTGGGCGGACCGATAAATGAAGGAATCAATGTTCACCAGGCGCACCTCGGTGCGGCCCGTCTGCCCGTCCATCATCTGGTCGGCGGCCAGGGGTACGACCTGGTTGCCCTGCAGCGTGATGGTAGCGTTGCTGCCGCCCTCCAACAGGTAATTCACCGCGGCCTCGCCCAGGCTGCGGGTGTAGTCAATGTCGTAGGCGATGGGCGCCGCACAGCGCAGCTCGTAACCGAGCTCCTTGTCAACGATCTTGACCTGGACGCCCAGCGCGTCCAGGTCGGCCTTCGTCGCCCGCTTCAAGATGTCTGCAAAATTGACCTCGGCCAGCCGGACGTGGCCGTGCTCGTCCCGCTCCACGCGCTCCAGCGTTTGCAGATCCTCGTGACGCAGATACTCCAGGATGCCCTCGGCCACCAACGCGACCCCGTAGGGCCTGCCCTCGCTCAACCGCCGGATCACCGACGTCACCAGGATGTCCACCACTTCTTGCAGGCGGATCTCCGCGCCGCGCCACTCCTCGGGGATGATGGTGAGGGTGGCGCCTGAGCTCTTGCCGATGCCCAGCGCCAGGTGTCCCGCCTTGCGCCCCATGGTGACCACCAGGAACCAGTGCTGGCCGGTGAGCGCGTCCTCCATAAAATTCATCACCATGCGGGTGCCCAGCTCGC
>DAOUAT010000490.1:0-2017 GCA_034433275.1 Anaerolineae bacterium | reverse complement strand
GATCCTGCCGCCGACCATTAATTACGAGACCCCTGATCCGGCTTGCGACCTGGACTACGTGCCCAACCAGGCGCGGCCGGCCGCGGTCAACGTAGCCATGTCCAACTCCTTCGGCTTCGGAGGCCACAACGGCACCGTGCTCTTCGGGCGGCTGGTATGAACGCGCAGCCTGTGGTTCACGACAGCCGGTACGCCCAGATCGTCGGTTGGGGCATGTGTGTGCCCGACAAGGTGCTGACCAACGAGGACCTGGCGAAAGCGGTTGACACCACCGACGAGTGGATCGTCTCGCGCACCGGCATCCGGGAGCGCCACGTGGCCACGGGGGAGCGCGAGAGCACGGCCGGCCTGGCCCTGCGGGCCGCGCGCGCTGCGCTGCTGGTCGCGGGCCTGGCGCCGAACCAGCTCGACCTGGTGATCGTCGCCACGGCCACGCCCGAATACATGTTCCCCTCCACCGCCAGCCTGGTGCAGGATGGCCTGGGCGCAGCGGCCGCGGGCGCGTTCGACCTCAGCGCGGGCTGCTCCGGCTTCATCTACGCCCTGAGCATGGCGGCCAACGCGGTGCGCAGCGGCGCGGCCGAGCACGTGCTGGTCATCGGCGCGGAGACCCTCTCGCGCATCACTGATTGGACCGACCGCAACACGTGCGTGCTGTTCGGCGATGGCGCGGGGGCCGTGGTGGTCAGCGCGTGCGCCGAGCGCTGCGGCGTGCTGGCCACCGAGCTGGGCAGCGACGGCTCCGGCGGTCAGTTGTTGATCATGCCGGCCGGCGGCAGCCGGGCCCCGGCCAGTCACGAGACGGTGAGCAGCGGCGGCCACTTCATCAAGATGAACGGCCGCGAGGTGTTCCGCTTCGCCACCACCCAGATGCCGAGGGCGGCCGAGGCCGTGGCGCGCAAGGCGGGCTGGGAAGTGGCCGACCTGGGGCTGATCATCCCCCACCAGGCCAACACGCGCATCATCGAGTCCGCGGCCAAGCGGCTGAACGTCCCGCTGGAGAAGTTCTTCATCAACCTGGAGCGCTACGGCAACACCTCGGCCGCCTCGATCCCCATCGCCCTGTGCGAGGCCATCGCGGCCGGGCGGGTCAAGCCGGGCGACCGGTTCGTGACGGTCGGGTTCGGCGCGGGCCTCACCTGGGCCGCGGCCGCCATCGAGTGGGGCGTGCCCATCCCGGCCAAGCCGCAGCCGTGGGTCCGCCGCCTGCTGGGACGCCTCTACCACGGTCTGGCGCGCGTACGCTCGACCGTGCTGCGCGTCGAGCGCCGCGTCTACAACTGGCTCTTGGGCCCCGTGGGCAAGGACGACTGGCGCGGCAAACTGCGCATGCGGATAGATCGGGTGCGCCAGCGCGTGAGGGGGTGGGTCAAGTAATCCTGGCGATAGTCTCTGACGGCTGTCAGAGCGATTTGACAGGACAACGCTCCCTGTGTTATAGATAATGTTGTCGTCGTTATCCGCCCGCCGGTCTCCTCCTCCTCCAAGGCCGGCGGGTGATGGTTTATGTCGCACTACCGCATGTGGTTCGACGCGTTTGAGCGTATCCAGCGCATGTCCAGCTCATGGAGGAGGTCATCATGTCCCACCGTGTCTCATCCTGGTTGCTGTTGTTTGTCGTTGTATCTCTGGCTCTGCAGGGCTTATTGCCAGCCCTGTCCGCTTTCGCCCCTCCCGGTGCGTTAGCAGCTGAGGCCCTGCCGTTGCCCCGCGTCGTCCAGGCCGCACCGGCCCCCTTCGATTCGCCCTTGCCGACGCCCAAACCCACGCCAACGGCCCTGCCATCGGAACCTACGCCCGAAGCCGCGCCGCCCGCCAACCTCAACCTGAACCTCAACCTTAACCTTAACCTTAACCTTAACCTCAGCCTGACCGCCGATCCGGTCTGGGCCGAGCCGGGCGACGTGGTGACGTGTACCGTGACGGCCGCCAACCCGAGCGCCGCGCCCCACCCCGGCCTGGCGCTGACCGCCACCCTGCCGGCCGGGCTGGTCTACGTGGCCCAGAGCGCCCACGG
>DAOUAT010000489.1:0-8066 GCA_034433275.1 Anaerolineae bacterium | reverse complement strand
GGGCGATTACGCCCAGTTGCGCCTGCCCAGCGGCGAAGTGCGTAAGGTGGCGTTGGGTTGTATGGCGACGATCGGCCAGGTCGGCAACACGGATCACGCCAATATCAACCTCGGCAAGGCGGGACGTAAGCGCTGGTTGGGTTGGCGCCCGACAGTGCGTGGTTCAGCCATGGATCCGAATTCGCACCCCCACGGTGGTGGCGAGGGGCGGTCGCCGATCGGTATGCCGGGCCCGAAGACCCCTTGGGGCAAGCCGGCCTTGGGCTACAAGACGCGCAAGAACAAGCGCACCGAGAAATTCATTGTGCGCCGGCGCGGCAGCAAGTGATGGGGGGATGACGCATGTCACGGTCACTTAAGAAGGGTCCATATGTGCAGACTAAGCTGCTGAAGAAGGTCGAAGCGATGAACCGCACCGGCAAGAAGCAGGTGCTGAAGACGTGGTCGCGGGCTTCGACGGTGTTTCCGCAGATGGTTGGGCATACGATTGCGATTCATGATGGTCGCCGCCATGTTCCGATCTACATTGCTGAGAACATGGTGGGGCATAAGCTGGGCGAATTCGCACCCACCCGGTTCTTCCGCGGGCATGTGAAGAGCGAGAAGAAGAGCTCGCGCTAACGGCGTCGCGGAGGGGGCTGTTCGCTGTTTGTGCGTTGCCGGGCTTTCGGTAACCGCAAGCTGAGGAGAGGTTAAGGCATGGAAGTACGGGCGATTACTAAGTATGTGGGGATTTCCCCGCAGAAAACCCGGTGGGTGATCGATCAAGTGCGTGGAATGCAGGCCGAGCAGGCGCTGGCGCTGCTGCGTTACATGACCCAGTCGGCCGCGGGGCCGGTGGCCAAGACCGTCGCATCGGCCCTGGCCAACGCGGAAGAAAACCTGGGCCTGGCGCGCGAAGATATGTACATTGCCACGATCACCGCCGATGGCGCACCGTTGCGCAAATGGCGCCGCTTCGGCGCACGTGGGCGGTTTAAGCCGATCATCCGCCGATCATCGCACATCACGGTGGTGCTCGCAGAGCGAGAGCGCCAGTAAGCGTAGAAGGAGGCTGCTTTGGGCCGAAAAGTACATCCCGTAGGCTTTCGCCTGGGCATGGTCGAGAAGCATCGTTCCCGGTGGTTCGCCGAGGGCGGTGAGTATAAGAGTCTACTGGCCGAGGATCGCCGCATTCGCAAGCTGGTGCTGAATGCGTTGCCCGAGGCGCAGATCGCGAAGGTTGAGATCGAGCGATTTCCGCCCAACCAAGTGCGTGTTACAGTGCACTCTGCGAAACCGGGCGTGATCATTGGCCGCAAGGGCGCTACGGTGAACACCCTGCGCAATAACCTGCAGCAGGCAACCGGCAAGCGCGTCAAGCTGGATATCGCCGAGATCGAGCACCCGGAGGTGGATGCTTACCTGGTGGCGGCCAGCATCGCCGAACAGCTTCAGCGTCGCATTTCACACAAGCGGGCGATGAAGCAGGCTGTGCTGCGCGCACTGAAGTCCGGCGCGCAGGGCTGCATGATCCGCTGCGGTGGCCGCCTGGCCGGCTCGGAAATGGCGCGTGTGGAGACCATCCGTGAGGGGCGGGTGCCGCGGCACACGCTGCGGGCGGAGATTGATTTTGCCAAGGGCGAAGCTCTGACCACTTATGGCCGTATCGGCATCAAGGTGTGGATCTACAAGGGTGAACGCCTGCCCGGCGCTGAGTGATTGCGGATTGGCGATTTCGGATTTTGGATTGTGTTGTCCCAGGCCTGTCGCGTGAAGAGGATCAATCCGCAATCCGCAATCTGCAGTCCGAGATGGAGTGTTGAGTATGTTGATGCCTAAACGTGTTAAGTACCGCAAGCAGCACCGCGGGCGCAAAACGGGCATGGCGAGCCGGGGCCACGAGATCAATTTCGGTGATTTTGCCTTGCAGTCGCTGGCGCCGGCCTGGCTCGATAGCCGCCAGATTGAGGCGGCGCGGCGTGCCATCGTCCGTTATCTGCGCCGCGGTGGTAAGCTCTGGATCCGCGTGTTCCCGGATCATCCGGTGACGAAGCGGCCGGCGGAGACCCGCATGGGCGGCGGCAAGGGCGCAGTGGAGTATTGGGCCGCTGTGGTCCGCCCTGGTTTGATCCTGTTCGAGGTAGCAGGCGTGGCTGAAAGTGAGGCACGCGAGGCGATGCGGCTGGCGGCGCACAAGTTGCCGTTCCCGACGCAGTTCGTGCGCCGCGAGCTTGGGGAGGAAGCCTGATGCATCCTAGAGAGATCCGTAATCTGTCCCAGACTGAGATCGCTCGCCGCCTGGACGAGGCCCATCAGGAACTGTTCAACCTGCGCTTTCAGTATGCGACCGGCCAGTTGAAGAACACCACCCGGTTGAGCCAGGTTCGCCGTGAGATCGCCCGGTTGCGCACGATCCTGCGCGAACGTGAGTTGGCTGCGGCCGAAGGGAAGTGAGCGATGGAAGCACAGCGTAAACGGCTGATCGGTGAAGTGATCAGCAACAAGATGGAGAAGACCGTGGTCGTGGTTGTGACCCGTACGCGACGCCATCCGCTCTATGGCAAGGTTGTCCGCGTCAGCAAGCATTACAAGGCGCACGATGAGGACAATCAGTGTCGGCCGGGCGATGAGGTGCGTATTGTGGAGTCACGACCTTACAGCAAGGACAAGCACTTCCGGGTGGAAGCTATCCTGAAGCGCGCTGCGCAGATTGACACCACCCCGCTGAAGGCCGAGAACCGGGCGGAGAGGTGAGATATGATTCAGCAGGAAACGCGTCTCAAGGTGGCCGATAACACCGGCGCCAAGGAAATCCTGTGTATCCGCGTGATGGGCGGCTCCACCCGGCGTTATGCGCATTTGGGTGATGTCATCGTCGCGACGGTGAAGCAGGCAGCGCCTAACGCCGCCGTTAAGGAAGGTGACGTGGTGCGCGCCGTCGTGGTCCGCACGGCCTATCCGCACAAGCGGTCTGACGGTTCGTCCATCCGGTTTGACGATAATGCGGCCGTGATCATTGATCAGGTGCGGACGCCGCGCGGCACGCGCATTTTTGGCCCCGTGGCCCGCGAGCTGCGCGAACGCGGCTTCATGCGCATCGTTTCGTTGGCGCCGGAAGTGCTGTAACGGGCGGCCCGTAGGAGAAGTGGTATGAATATCAAGAAGGGCGATAAGGTCGTGGTGATTTCGGGTGACGATCGCGGCAGTCAGGGTGAGATCCAGCGCGTGGTGCGGGCCCGGTGGGGTAAGGGTCGGCGCGCCGGCGAGCGCAATCCCCAGGCCGATCGCGTCGTTGTGGCCGGGGTCAACCTGATCAAAAAACATCAGCGCCGCACCGGTAATGTCAACACTCAGTTCGGCATCATCGAGCGCGAGGCGCCGATTCATGTCTCTAATGTGATGCTGCTCTGCCCGAAGTGTGGTAAGCCGACCCGGGTCGGCCACAAGATCCACGCCGATGGCAGCCGCTCCCGCACGTGCAAAAAGTGCGGTGAAGCTATCGACGCGTAGGTTGTACTGGTAAGCAGCCGGCACCTGAGAGCTGCAATCAGTGCGCAGAGACTACGTGAGGAGTGATTCTATGGCAGTGCCGAGACTATTGGAACGGTATCGAAAAGAAGTGATACCGGCGATGGAGAAAGAGTTCAACTACCATAACGTGATGCGCGTGCCGCGCATCGAGAAGATCGTGTTGAACATCGGAATGGGTGAGGCGTTGCAGAACGCGAAGGCGTTGGATGCGGCGGCCGCTGATCTCCAGACGATCGCCGGTCAGAAGCCGGTCTTCACCAAGGCGAAGCGTTCGATCGCGGCGTTCAAGCTGCGCGAAGGCAACACCATCGGCGTGACGGTGACCCTGCGCAATGAACGGATGTGGAGTTTCCTGGATCGTCTGATCAGCGTGGCCCTGCCGCGCCAGCGTGACTTCCGGGGCATCTCGCCAGATTCGTTCGACGGCCACGGCAATTATAGCTTGGGTTTGCGGGAGCAGTTGATCTGGCCCGAGATCCAGTATGATAAAGTTGATAAGGTGCGGGGTATGGCGGTCACGGTGGTGACCACGGCCCAGACCGATGAAGAGGGTCGGCGTCTGTTGGCGCTGCTGGGGATGCCGTTCCGCAAGTAGCGCGGGTGCGTCCTGGCCCGCGGGGTGGGTCGAACCAGAGGAGGGTTTTCAGTGTCTAAAAAGTGCATGCCGTTCCGTGAACAGCGCCGCAAGTATGCTATTCGTGTGCGCAATCGTTGCAGCATGTGCGGCCGACCGCACGGCTACATGCGCCGGTTCGATTTGTGTCGCATCTGTTTTCGCGACCAGGCGTTACGGGGCAACCTGCCTGGCGTCGTCAAATCGAGCTGGTAGGGCGTAGATCCGCGCGAATGTGGATTGCCGAAGGCTCCCGGAATGGAGCCCAGGTCCTCGGCGGGGCGAAGTGACCCCGGGGGGACGGAACCCTTGGTGGGCTGGTTGGCAGAGGGCAAAAGCGCCTGGGGCAGCCAGGGCCGAACCACAGGTGATCCGTAGTCGAAGGAGTGGGTAATGATTAGCGATCCGATTGCCGACATGCTGACGCGTATCCGCAATGGCATGCTGGTCCGGCACAAACAAATCGTGATGCCGGGGTCGAAGGTGAAAGTGGCGTTGGCGCGCATCTTGAAGGATGAGGGCTTTATCAAGGACTTTGAGGTCACCAAGGATCTGCCTCAGCCGCAGTTGCGTATTGTGCTGAAATATGACCGCGATCGCAAGCCGATCATCACCGGGCTGCAGCGTATCAGCAGGCCGGGGCGGCGGGTCTACGTCAAGCGCACCGAGATCCCGTGGGTCCTGAGTGGCCTGGGCGTAGCAGTTCTCAGTACGCCGCAGGGCATCATGACCGACCAGCGGGCGCGCCGGCTCAAGTTGGGCGGCGAAGTGCTCTGCTACGTGTGGTAGGAGGCAGTACTGTGTCGCGTATTGGTAAATTGCCGGTTCCGCTGCCGAAAGGCGTTAGCGTGACAGTGGATGCGGGCAACCTGGTGACAGTTAAGGGCCCGAAGGGCCAGCTTGCACAGCAATTCCCCACCGAGATCGCCATCGAGGTGGCAAATACTGAGGCAAGCGTCAAGCGACCTTCGGACGCTAAGGTGCACAAGGCGCTGCACGGTCTGGCGCGCGCGTTGTTGAACAACATGGTCGTTGGGGTCCACGAAGGATTCAAACGCGTCCTGGAAATCGAAGGTGTTGGGTATCGCGCGGGCCTGATTGGTAAGAACCTGGTGGTTGTGGCGGGTCTGTCGCACCCGGTCGAATTGTTGCCGCCGCCCGGTATTGCTTTCGAGGTGGACAAAACCGGACGTCAGATCACCATTACGGGGATTGACAAGCAACTTGTCGGTCAGATGGCCGCACACATCCGTGAGATTCGCGCACCTGAGCCATACAAGGCGAAGGGCATTCGTTATCAGGGTGAGAAGATCCGCCAGAAGGCGGGCAAGAGCGGTAAAGTCGGCGGCAAGGGCAAAAAGTAGGGGCCGCAAGCGGTCAAGTGTGATGCCGGATAGGGGGACAGGTGGCGGGATGCGCCATATGGTGGCCTGAACGTTGCCGAGGGTTAGCTCCAGTAGGCCGCCCTTACCGGTCAGGAGGAATAGAGGTCAATGGCCGAAAATACGAGTCGGGAAGCTCGCATGCGCCGACATGAGCGCATTCGCCGGACGATCCATGGCACGGGCGAGCGCCCGCGTCTGAACGTATTCCGCAGCCTGCAGCACATCTATGCGCAGGTGATTGATGACGATTTGGGGCACACGCTGGTAGCGACGTCGTCCCTGGATCCTGAGTTGCGCCAGCAACTAGATGGCCTGACTAAGTCACAGCAGGCCACGCGCGTGGGCCAGCTGATCGCAAAGCGGGCGCTGGATAAGGGCTTGACCAAGGTCGTGTTCGACCGCGGTGGCTATCCGTATCATGGCCGCGTGAAGGCGCTGGCTGATGGCGCTCGTGAAGGCGGGCTGGAGTTCTAACGAGTAGGGGGGACCGATGCCAGGCAAAGAAAAGAAGGAACGCGAGCAGTCCAAGGATAAGCCACGCCGGCCGCGCGAGCATGAGGACGAGCGCGAACAGCTTGACGAGCGTGTGGTACACGTGGCTCGCACCTCTAAGGTTTTGAAGGGCGGACGCCGGTTCGCTTTCCGGGCGGTCGTCGTCGTCGGCGATAACCACGGCCAGGTCGGGTTTGGCGTGGGCAAGGCACGCGAGGTGCCGGACGCTGTGCGCAAGGCTTCGGAGCGGGCGCGTAACACCATGCGTCGCATTCCAATGGCCGGCAGCACGATTCCGCACATCGCCTTGGGTGATTTTAGCGCGGCGCGGGTGTTGTTGCGGCCGGCGTCACCTGGCACAGGCGTTATCGCTGGTGGTGGGGTGCGCGCGGTGTTGGAAGCCGCTGGCGTGCGCGATATTTTGACCAAGTCGCAGGGTAGCGCTAACATGTTGAATGTGGTGGCCGCGACTTTCAAGGCGCTAGAAGCGCTGAAGAACCCGGAAGACGAGGCAAAGCGCCGCGGTCGCCCGGTGGAGGCCCTGGCCCCTTATTGGCTGCGCGGAGGGAAAGATGCTGAGCAAGACTAAGATGCTGCGCATCACCTATTCGACCAGCTCGATCGGTGTTAAGGTGGACCAGAAAGATACCGTGCGACGCCTGGGACTGCGCAAGCTAGGCCAGACGGTGGAGCAGCAGGATACGCCCGTTATTCGCGGCATGATCCACAAGGTGCGCCACCTGGTCACGGTGGAGGAATTCGAGGCATGAAGCAACACGAATTGCAACCGGCGCCTGGTGCGCACAAGCAGCCGACGCGTGCCGGCCGCGGGATCTCGGCGGGCCGGGGCAAGACCGGCGGTCGGGGGACCAAGGGCCAGAACGCGCGCTCGGGCGGCACCAAGCGACCGTACTTTGAAGGTGGCCAGTTGCCCTTGGTCCGCCGCTTGCCGCACTTGAGCGGCTTCACCAACATCTGGCGCGTGGAGTACGTGCCGGTGAACGTGGAACGTCTCAACGTCTTTCCGGCGGGCGCGGCGATTTCGCCTGATGAGATGGCGGCTGCTGGCATCATCAAGTCTGGCGCGGACCTGGTGAAGATCTTGGGGCAGGGCGAGCTCGATCGGGCTTTGACCGTGAAAGCACATAAGTTTTCGGCCGCCGCGCGCGAGAAGATCGCTGCGGCCGGCGGGGCGATCGAAGAAATCGCGTTGGCGTAAGGGGCGCATGCCGGGGGGCCAAAGCGGCCGGACCGGCAGTAGCCTCATAAAGGGAGTACACCATGATCGAAGCCGTCCGCAATGCGTTTCGGCTCCCGGACCTGCGTCGCAAGCTGTTGATCACCCTGGGGATTCTGGTGATCTACCGGTTGGCCGCGCACATTCCGGTTCCTGGCGTCAACCGCCTGGCCCTGAGCTCGGTTTTTGACCAGAACCAACTGCTGGGGCTGTTGAACCTGTTATCCGGCGGCGCACTGAGCAACTTCTCGGTGATGGCGATGGGCGTCTACCCGTATATCACCGCGTCCATTATCGTGCAGTTGCTCGTGCCCATCATTCCGGCCCTGCAGGCGATACAAAAAGAAGGGGAGGCCGGGCGTAGCCGGCTCAACCAGTACACCAACTACTTGACCATCCCGTTGGCGCTGCTGCAGGCTTATGGCCAGTCAGCGTTGTTGGCGCAGTCCTCCGGCGGTGGGGTGCCTGTGTTGGCTGAGTTTGGCCTCCGGTCCTATCCGTTGACGACGCTGGTGATCCTCTTCTCGCTCACCGCCGGCACGATGTTGGCGATGTGGTTGGGGCAGATCATCACTGAACAGGGCATCGGCAACGGTGTGTCCATCATCATCTTCGGCGGCATCATTGCTGCGATGCCCCAAAACGTGCAGCGTACGGCGGTCGAAGGCGGCTTCTTGCAGCTGGTGGTTTTCGCCTTGGTGACGGTGTTGACCGTGGCTGTGATTGTGGTGGTGCAGGAAGGCCAGCGCCGCATCCCGGTGCAGTATGGTAAGCGGGTGCGCGCCATGCGTGGCAACCGTCTGATGGTAGTGGGCGGACAGAGCAC
>DAOUAT010000488.1:0-6793 GCA_034433275.1 Anaerolineae bacterium | reverse complement strand
CGAGGACTTCGGCTTCATCTTCACCCCCGGCTCCGCCCTGGTCGCGCCCTTCAACGCGGCTATCGCGACCTTGAAGCAGGATGGTTTCATCGAGCACCTGAACGTGCGCTGGTTCTTCTTGTACGACCCGACGGCGAAGTGATTTTGTGTGGGTGTGTGGGGGGAAGTGAAGGAGTGCGGGAGTGTGAGGGTGTAGGTGTGTGGGAGACTTGCACACCCCTACACACCTATACCCCCACACTCCCATACGCCCACACGCCCACACGCCCATACATCCCACGGAGCTCCCATGTCCCCGACTGCCCCCCGCGAATCGCGCCTGGCCCCGTTTACGAACCGGCTGGCGCGGCTGCCTTATTGGTTGTTGGCCGCGATCTTGCTGGGCATCCTGTTCTTGTGGATCATGCTGACGCGCGAAGGGTACGAGGTGATCTTGCGCGCGGTGGTAAAAGGGGTCGGGACCACGGTCTATGTGACGCTGATCGCATATGCGCTGGCGACGCTGCTGGGGCTGGCTATCGGGCTGATGCGGGTGTCGGGCAGCCGGTTCTGGCGCGAGGTGTCATCGTTCTACGTGGAGATCATCCGCGGGGTGCCCATGCTGGTGATCTTGTACTACATGGCCTTCGTGGCCGCGCCGGCGCTGGTGGGCGGCATCCAGGTGATCGGCCGGCTGCTGGTAGGAACCGGCTTCCTGGCCGGGTTGGGCGAGCCGCTGGTCGCACTCCAGGTGCGGGATCTGAACTTCACCATGCGCGCCATCATCGCGTTGACCATCGGCTACAGCGCGTTCATCTCGGAGATCTTCCGGGCGGGGATCGAGTCTATCGGGCGGGGCCAGATGGAGGCCGCGCGCTCGGTGGGCATGAGCTACCGGCAGGCGATGCGCCATGTGATCCTGCCCCAGGCGGTGCGCAACGTGCTGCCGCCGCTGGGCAACGACTTTATCGCCATGCTGAAGGATTCGTCGCTGGTCTCTGCGCTGGGCGTGCAGGATATCACCCAGATCGGCAAGGTGTACTCGTCCAGCACCTTCCGGTTTTTCGAGACTTACAATGTGGTGGCGTTCATATACCTGGTGATGACCATCGGCCTGGCGCTGCTGGTGCGCTGGCTGGAGCGGCGAATGCCGGCGCGCAGTGCGTAATTCTGACTACAACCATTCTCCCAACTTGGCGGGCGACTCCACCACCAGGTCGGCCTCACCGAAATCGTTGCCCTCCCCGAACCCGCACAGCACCCCCACCGCGAGCGCGCCGACCGCCTTCGCGGCGCGCGTGTCCACGTTGGTGTCACCCACCATCACGCACTCGGCCGGCGTAACCTTGAGCTTCGCGGCCGCTGTGCGCACCGGCATGGGGTGAGGTTTCAACCGTTTGACATCATCCCGTGTGATCACAACGCCAAACAGGTCTGCCACACCGAACTGAGCGAGGAAGCGCTGCGTTTCGACCCGGTTGCGGCTGGTGACGAGCCCAACCTCGTATTGGCGCCGGTGCAAGAGTCGCACAGCATCCAGGGCCCCGGCCACGGCCACAAAGTCGTCGGGACGCCGGAGGCCGCACAAGCGCCGCGGCCAGTCACCTAAGCGAAACACGAGCGTGTCCAGGTGCAGCCGATCGAGCAGCGTGACCGCGCCGTTGACGAACACCTCGGAATTCATCAGGGTGCGCCGTGCCACGGCAACCCGGCGGCTCTCGGGCAGCAGCCGGCCCAGGAAGTGCAGGCGCCGCGTCAAACCCTGCACCACATGATCGTCGGTTTCGATCAACGTGCCGTCCAGGTCAAACAGCACTGCACGCACCGGTCGTTGCCGCACCAGATCGCTCCAAAGCTGTTCACGCCCCGGCGCTGGTACGACTTCGGGGACAGGGGGCTGGTCGAAAAGCTTGCGGAGGATGTAGCCCACCAGCAGCCGGCCCGCCGCGATCATCGGAGCAGCCAGCAAGATGCCCAAAATGCCCGCCAACTGCGCGCCAGCCAACGCGCCCACGATCACCACGGCTGGATGGAGCCGCACACGGCCGCCGACTACCCTGGGCAAGAGGTACAGGTTCTCGAACTGTTGCAAGGCGAAGTAGGTGAAGCCGATGACGACAGCAAACCACACGTTGGGCAGGGGGAGCCAGGTGGGCCCCAGGATCAGGGCGATGAGGATGGCAGGAATCGCCGCCAGCACGGGGCCGATGGCGGGGATGAATTCCATGAACGCCGAGATGACGCCCAATGCGGCCGCGTTGCGCACGCCCAGGATAGACATGGCAATCCAAACGATGACCCCCATGATCAGGCCCAGCAAGAACTGCCCGCGCACAAATGCGTCCCAGATTTTCACCAGCTCGCGCCAGATGTACCCCAGTTCTGCACGCCACGCCTCAGGCACACCGGCCACCACGAGTCGCCCCAGCCGCCAGCTGTCGAGGGTTACGTAGAAACTGACCACAAAGATGAACAGGGCCCACACGATGCCGCTGACTGCGCCGCGCACGACGACGGCCGCGCCACTGGCAAATGGCCGCAGCAGCCCCTGCAGGTTCTGGATGGTGCGGATGTCTGGTCCAACCAGGCCGCGCAGCCACTCGTTGATCGGCTCGTAGAACGCGCCTAAATCAATGGTGAACGAGGGCGGGATCGTGATCGGTTTCGGGGTTGCCTCGAGCAGTTCTTGAATGACGGTGACGAAAGTATTGCCGAAGACGGTGAGGGCGCTGACCAGGCCGGGCGCAACCATCGCCGGCACAGTCAGCAAGAACGAGAGGACAACAACCTGGGTGATCAGGATCACCGGGCCGCGTGGCCAGCCTGTGCGGCGGATGATCCATCCTGCCGGCTGCGCGACGATGTAGGCTAACAGGAGCGCCAACACCAGCGGCGCCAACACCGCCCGGACGCGGGCCAGCAACCAAACGCCGGCGATCAACAGGATGATGATCACCAGTTGCTTGACGAAAGGGCTCCAGCGGGTGGACATAGCGTCGTCGTTCCCGTCAGTGAATCATGCCGATTTCCGCCGGCGGCCAGTATCGCAATACAGCCCGACCGACGATTTCATCCAATGATATCGGGCCAAATACCCGCGAGTCACGGCTGGCGCCCCGGTTATCGCCCATGACGAACACGGTGAGTGGCGGCACCACCCATGAGCTGCCGCTTCCCCGCGTGGGTTGATCCAGATAGGGCTCATCGAGCATCCGACCATCCACGAAGACGCGGCCCTCGGCAATCGTGACGCGTTCTCCGGGCAATCCGATCACGCGCTTAATCAACAATTCTGGGCTGCCGCTGGGATCCCTAATCACGACGACATCCCCACGTCGCGGCGCGTGCAGATGATAGCTGAGCTTTTCAACGACCAGCCGTTGGTCGGTGTGGAAATTGGGTTCCATGCTCTGGCCGTAGACCCGTGTCGCCTGGGCCAGGAAAGCATGAATCAGTACGGCGATGAGGACCGCGGGGATGATGGTGCCGAATAGATCACGTAGGAACGCGCCCACGAAGGCGCGGAGACCGGCTTGGCGGGCCGGCTCTTGGGGTGACGTTGCGCGCTCTGGCAATCTCTCGTCCATGGCATCCCTGTCCTATGATCGCGCGATGTACTCGCACCAACTCTGCTATTTCGAATTTAGACAGTTTCAACTTCAACGGAATCGAGCCTTCAGGCGGTTTGGCGCTCAGACAGAGCAACCGGCTGAAGCCTCGATTCCGACCTCTTGGCATTTGGTATTGCCATCCAACTCATTCTTTGGGGCTCTTTACCGCCGGCCGCCACGACCGCGATCCCGATCGCCGCCGCGATCACCCCGGCCGCCGAAACCGCCGCGATCCCCGCCGCCGCGGCCGCCGAAGCCACCGCGCTCGCCGCCGCTGGGCCGGCCGCCGCCTGCCCGGTCGCGCTCGCGCGCTTCCTCAGGGGTCCAGCCTTCCAGTACGGCCTGCCGGCTCAGCCGGATCTTGCCGGCCGGGTCAATATCAGTCACCATCACGGTGATCTCGTCGCCCATCTGCACCACATCCTCGACGCTGGGCACGCGGTAATCGGCTAGTTGCGAGATATGGACCATGCCATCCACGCCGGGTGCAATCTGCACGAAGCAGCCGTAGGACTCGATGCGCACGACCTGGCCGGTGTAAATGCGGCCGATCTTGACTTCTTCCGTCATCCGTTCGATCTCGGCCAGCGCCTGTTCCGCGCCTACGCCCTCGGCGCCGGAGACGAACACCGAGCCATCATCCTCGATGTCAATCTTGACGCCGTACTGCTCTTGCAGGCTGCGGATCATCTTGCCGCCGGGGCCGATCACCTTGCCGATCTTCTCCGGGTCAATGTGGGTGGTCAAGATGCGCGGCGCGTAGATGGACAGGCTCTTGCGCGGCTCGGACAGCACGGCCAGCATCTTGTCCATGATGAACAGGCGGCCTTCGCGCGCCTGGGCCAGCGCCTCTTCCATGATCTGATAAGTGAGGCCGTGGATCTTGATGTCCATCTGCAAGGCGTTGATACCGTGCTCGGTGCCGGCCACCTTGAAGTCCATGTCACCCAGGTGGTCTTCCAGGCCCTGGATGTCGCTCAGGATGGTGTAGCGCAGCCCTTCGTTGGTGATCTCGCCGTCGGTGATCAGGCCCATGGCGATGCCGGCCACCGGCGCCTTGATGGGCACACCCGCGTCCATAAGGGCCAGGGTGCTGCCGCACACCGACGCCATCGAGGTCGAGCCGTTGGACGCCAACGCCTCGGAGACCAGGCGTAGGGTGTAGGGGAAGGTCTCTTGCGCCGGGATCATCGGCTCCAGCGCCCGTTCGGCCAACGCGCCGTGCCCGATCTCGCGGCGCTTGGGGCCGCGGTTGGGCGCAACCTCGCCGGTGGAGAAGGGCGGGAAGTTGTAGTGGTGCATGTACCGCTTGGACTCCTCGAGGTTGAGGGTGTCCAGCTTTTGCTCATCGCCGGGGGTGCCCAGCGTGGCTACAGTGAGCACCTGGGTCTCGCCGCGGGTGAACAGGCCGCTGCCGTGTACGCGCGGCAGCAGGCCCACCTCGGCGCTGATCGGCCGGATCTCCTTGGGGGCGCGACCGTCCGGCCGAACCTTGTCGCCGAGGATCCGTTGGCGCACGATCTTCTTTTCGATGCTGTCGAACGCCTGGGCCAGCGCCTTTGGCTCATAGGTTTCGCCCAACGCGGCCAACAAGGCGGACTTGGCTTCGGCCAGCGCCTTGTACTGCGCTTCCTTGCCCGGGTTGTCCGCAATGGCCTGCGCCACGCGATCGCCGAGCCACGCACGTGCAGCCGCCTCGACCTCCGCGTCAGACAGCACGGGAGTGAACTCGAACTTGGTCTTGCCCACTTTGGCGCGCATCTGGTTTTGCAGCGCGATGATCGGCTGCATCGCCTCGTGGCCCAGCTTCAGCGCTTCCAGCATCAGGTCTTCGGGCAGCTCGTCGGCGCCGGCTTCCACCATCAAGATGGCATCTGCCGTGCCGGCCATGCGCAGATCCAGGGTGCTGGCGGCCATCTGTGAGACGGTGGGGTTGATCACGAACGCGCCATCCACGAAGCCGACGCGCACTGCGCCGATGGGGCCTTCCCACGGGACGTCGGAGATGGTGACGGCCGCGCTGGCGCCGATGATGCTGAGGATGTCCAGGTGGATCTCAGGGTCACGCGCCAGGGCGGTGACAATGACCTGCACTTCGTTCATCATCCCCTTGGGGAAGAGCGGACGCAGGGGGCGGTCAATCAGCCGGGAGACCAGGATCGCCTGGTCGGAGGGCCGGCCCTCGCGGCGCTGAAAACTGCCGGGGATGCGACCGGCGGCATAGAGGCGTTCCTCATAATCCACGCTGAGGGGGAAGAAATCAACGCCCTCGCGCGGCTTTGCGCCGCAGGCCGTGGCCAGGACGACGGAATCGCCGGAGCGCACGGACACCGCGCCCCCGGCCAGCTTGGCCAATGTGCCGGTCTCAAGGGTGATATCCCGGCCACCCACTTGGATTGTGTGACTATACTTCTGCATAGAATTCCCAAAAAACCTTTCTGGTGTAGAGCACAGGAACGGCTGTTCCTGTGGGCGCACCGAGAGGTCAGGGACTGGGGCGTGCAGCAAACTCTCCAGGGTTTGCTGCACGCCCCAATTCCTGCGCTCCTGGCGCGCAATTGCTTAACGTCAAACGAGTAGATACGACACTTCGCATCTACTCGTCTATGGTAACGCTTACGATTGTGCCATGAACCTCGGGCGTTGCGACTTTCGCCTACTTGCGCAAGCCCAGCCGCGCAATCAATTCCTTGTAGCGGTCTGGGTCTTTGCTGCTCAGGTAGGCCAGATGCCGGCGGCGCTGGCCGACCAGCTTCAGCAGACCGCGGCGGGACGATTGGTCGTGTTTGTGCGCTTTCAGATGCTCGATAAGGGCATTGATGCGCGTGGTCAGGATCGCGACCTGCACCTCAGGCGACCCCGTATCACTGTCGTGTACGTGGTATTCCTGGATGATGGCGTTCTTCTCAACCTTCGAAAGAGCCATTTCTCACACTCCTTGATGGATAGACCGGGGCACCGCTGGAATACCAAGGCGTATGACCCAGTCGCAAGATAGTGAGAGTATAACACAGGAGTGGGGGGAGGGCAAAAACATGCTATATGTGCAATACGCAATACCCACCACGCACGCCTCACGCCTCACGTTTCACGTTTTCCCACAGCGCCACAGTCTCAACGTGATATGTTTGCGGGAACAGGTCAATGGGTTGGGCCTCGACCAGGCGGTAGCCGACCGCCGTCAGGTGCATCGCATCGCGGGC
>DAOUAT010000487.1:0-6191 GCA_034433275.1 Anaerolineae bacterium | reverse complement strand
ATCATCGGCCGGGCACTGGTCGTAGGCCACCGTTTCGCCCGCCACCGGCGCCAGCAGCCGTAGCGCCAGGTAGATGGGCGGCAGGCCGCAGACGTTGTTGCAGTCCTGGCGCTGTTGCAACTCGCGGAAGAAGCCGGCCGCGTCCCCCCGGTTCACCTGGGCCAGCAGTGCGTCGTCCGCTGCCCGCAGCGCCTCACGGCTCGCCCCATCCACCGCCGGGCCGCCGAACGCGGGGCCGATGTGCGCCAGGTCGGCCGCGGCGACGACGAGGGCCCGCCGGCCCGCGGTCGCCCGCTTCAGCGCGTCCACCAAGGTCGCGATCCCCGCGTCCGCTGCGGGATCGGCCGCGCCGGCCACGAATTGGCCGAACGACCCGCACAGCACCGGCACGAGCTCGCACGCCGCGCCGCCCCGCATGTGGTGCAGCCAGACCGCGGCCAGCTCGATCGAGTGCTCGCCCCGGTGGTGCAGCTCCTCCGCGAACGCGGCCTCCGCGCCCAGCGCCGCGGCCGCCGCGTCTACCACCTCGCCGGCCGTGGGCAACACGCCGTAGGGGGTGGCGTAGTGCTGCCGCGTCAGCGTGAGCCGGCCGGGCCCGCCGTTGTGGTCGGTGCCGAGGATGATCGCCAGGTCGGCCTGCGGTACGGCCTCGGCCGCCCGATCCCAAGCCGCCGCGTAGACCGGCCCGCCGCGGCCATAATCAATGTGGGGGCTGACCAGCCCCCGCACAGCGGTCGGCCGTCGGCCGTCGTAGCGCTCCCGCGCTTGATCCAGATACCCGTCCAGCAGCGCCTGCAACTCACCGGGATCGGCTGGGTACGAGGCGCCCGCGCTGGCCGGAGGTCGGTAGGGTGCGGCCCGATACGCGGCCAGCGCGTCCGCCTTCGCCGCGGCCGAGCGCTCGTTGTCCAGCAGGCAGAGCTGGTCCAGCGTCTCGATGATCTCGGCCAGCACATCGAGCCCCACTTGGAGCTTGAACTGGAGCATCAGCGCGACCCGGATGCCGTAGAGCGTGCGCGTGCCGTCGCACAGCAGTAGCGCCGGGCCGAGCGCCTGCGGCAGCGTCGCGACCTGCCCGCTCAGCGCCAGCGGATCGCGCAGCAACAACATCGGCCGGCCGTCCTGGACGAAGGGCCGGATTTCGATGGGGCGGAGTTTGGGGGTTGGGTTGGGCATGGTGAGTCCGTGGTGCGTGATACGTGATACGTGTTACTGTCATGCTGAGTGCGCTGTAAGGCTGGATTTTGTCATGTTGAGGCCGAGGCCCTAACCTGCGGCGTACAGCCAAACTGGTCAGGCCGAAACATCTCGCGTGCCGCAACGAGACCCCTTCGGCGGGCTCAGGGCAGGCTCTTCGCTGGATTCTCGGCGCAATTCACTTCACGGGACCAACCCGCTCAGAGCTTGCCCTGAGTGCAGCGAAGGGGTGACAGAAACTAACTTAACAGCGCACTGAGCGGGTGAACGGCTCAACGTCGGTTGCGGCGAACGGCCAGTGGTACGAGTACATAACCGTGTCAACGCGACTCAGCGTTGTGTCGAGGAATTCGCTGAAATGCAGCGCAGAGTTGTCCTGAAAGATGATTGAGCCTGAAAGATACCCCTGCCCACCGGGCCGCGTCTCAAAATCGGAGCGGACCAGCAGCACAAAAGGCGTTGCCGCATACCGGTCAAGGAGAGTTTTCAGGCGAGCGAAGTACGTGTCAAGCACGGTACTCGATCCCCTGGAGCCGTCCCAGCTTGTCCCGGAGCCTCTGCATCAGGTGGTACTCGCCCGCCCACCGCACATACTCGATGTCGCCGCCTTCCAGGTCTTCTGCGGCCATTTCGGAGATGAAATGCTCTGAGGTGACGCCGTATTTGTCTTCAAAAGGCGCGAGGCGTCTGCGGGCCATCGCCATCCCCAATTCCAGCTTGACAACCTGTTCCTGGATGGCGGTCTGCACCAGATCGCGCACGTCGCTGACTGTGTCTTCAATACAGATCACACTCATACTTGGGGCCTCCGCGAGCCGTAGTGATTCCGTTCCACAGCGCAATTATACGCCAGCACGGAGCCCGCCGCAAGCGATGTCGCGAAATCAACATCCAGAAGTTGACACGCGACCGTTTTTCCAGCAGGATTAACATGACTCCGGGACGTGTTACGCAGGAGAAGCCATGAAAACTCTGACCCTCAAGGAAACTACGACGCACTACATCGTCGAGGTGGATCGCGCGGCAATGGCGCAAGAGACAACCCTGGTGGAACCCGACGGAGTGCCTGTTGCTGTGCTGATCTCGCCCGACGACTATGCCGCGTTTCGGGCATGGCAGCGCCAACGTGTAGCAGAAGCCGAAGCGCCCGTTGACTTTGAGCGTGAGGTCTCTGCCTTCGAGCAACTCCGGCCCGTGCTGATGGAACAGTACGCCGGTCAAGCTGTAGCGATCTATCAGGGCCAGGTGGTTGCCGCCGGGGACGACAAGATGGCTGTCCTGGGCAGAGTTCTGGAAACCCTGGGCCCTGTGCCGTGTTACATCGAGTGGGCGGAGGCCGGCGCGCCACGAACCGCTCGCGTGGCGTCCGCTGCGTAGGATGCGGCTTCGCGGGAAGAGCGCCCCGCATCCTTCGATTACGTGGCGAGACGACCGCCACTCCGCTCAGGATGCTTCGCTCGAGCAAATTAGAGCACCGGCCTACCAGATCCAGCCTGAACCTCATCTCTCTATCCGTGCCCATCCGTTGCCCTCACCGCCTCCGCAAACGCCACGATATTCTCCCGCGGCGCGAAGTCAATGTCGTATGCGGGGCAGAGCAGCAGGCCGGCCGGGCCGAGCGTCTCGGCGCGCAGGCGCACTTCGGCGCGGATGGCGTCGGGCGCGCCGAAATCCCAGAGCGCGGCCGTGCCCACGGCGCCCCACAGCGCCAGCTGGTCGCCGAACGCGCGCTTGATCGCCAGCGCATCCATGCAGTCGGGCTGCACCGGGTTGATCACGTTCACACCGATCTCGACCAGGTGCGGCACGATAGCGGTGAAGTCGCCGTCGCTGTGGTAGAACACCAGCAGCTCGGGATTGACCTCGCGCGCCAGGCGGACCGCGTCGGCCAGGCGGGGCTTGAAGGTCGCGGCCCACATGGCCGGGCCGATGATCATGCCGGTGGGCATGGCGACGTCGTCGTCCAGCAGCAGGATGTCCACGCCGGCGCGTGCCAGGATGAGGGTGTTGTGGATCACCAACGCGGTGATCTGGTCGAGGAGGTAACGCGCGAGCGCGGGGCGCAGGCGCAGGTCTTCCAGGAACGTGTTGAAGCCGCGCAGCCGGTAGGCGGTCTCGAACAGCTCGCCGCCCAAGTGGGGCGGGCCGCCGGCCACCGCCCAGCCGCGGGCGTGGAAGGCGGCGACCTGAGCGGCCAGGCCGGCGTAGCGGCGGGGATCGGCCAGGTCGGGCAGCACGTGCCCGGCCAGCTCCTCCACCGTGCGCGCGGCGCTCAGGGGGCCGTCGGGCCCGGCCTCGGGGTGATAGCGCCACTCGTGGTAGGTGTGGAGCTGGCCCAGGTTGCCCACGTGGACATCGGCCGGCAGGCGGCGCAGGTAGGCCAGGAAGTCATCCTGCGCCGGCGGCGGCTCGAAGCGCACGAAGCGCACGTCCAGCCCCAGCGCCTCGGCCGTGTCGGGGATGCCCGGCACGGTCTCTTCCCAGAACGCCAGCGCCATCGGGATGCGGTCGGGCACGCGGCAGGTGAGCGCGGCGCGCACGCGTTCGCGAGAATTCATCGGGGGGCCTCCGGTTGTGTGAACGTGTCGTCTTGAGACGATCAGCCCGGCGCGGCGGGCTGCTTCCCGGGCAAGAGACTTCCTTGCTGTCATGCTGAGCGGGTCAACAGCTCGCATCCCATTGCGGCGAGTGACCAGCGAAGCATCTCGGCGCAACCAACGAGATCCTTCGCTGGCTTTGAGCGATCATCGGAGTTGTGTTGTAGACCCGCTCAGGATGACTCGCGAGTAGGGGCAGGTTGTGCGATCCAGAATCAGGGCTGTGCGAAGCCTCCTTCAGGATCAGCCGATCTGTCTGGTTAGCGAGAGCAATCGGCTGAAGCCTCGAATCCAGGACACCCGCCCCTAGGCTTTAATCCACCGTCAATGTCTTACTCAAATTCCTCGGAAAATCAGGATCATAACCGCGCGCGACGCTGAGGCGATACGATAGCAGTTGCAGCGGCAGGGTCGCCAGCAGCGGGTTCAGGTCGGCGCCGGTCGCGGGGACGGTGATCAGCTCGTGCGCGTTGCTCCGCAAACGGTCATCTTCTTCGCCGATCGCGATGGCCCGGCCCCCGCGGCAGGTGGTCTCGTTGATGCCGCTGACCAGCAGCGGCACATCATCCGGTCCGGCCACGAAGAGCACCGGGTAACCGTCGGACACGGCCGAGAGCGGGCCGTGCTTGAACTCGGTGGAGAGCATCCCCTCGCAGTGCGCGTAGGTGATCTCCTTGAGCTTCAGCGCGCCTTCGAGGGCGATCGGGTAGGTCAGCCCGTAGCCCAGGCAGTAGAGGTCGTTCGCCGCGGCGAGGCCCGGCGCGATGCGCTCCACCTGCGGTTCGATCGCGGCCAGGGTGCGCGCCAACAGGCCCGGCAGGCCGCGCAGCGACCGGGTGTCGTGCCCGCCCAGGCGCATGGCCAGGTAGAGGAAGGCGACGCACTGGTTCATGAAGGTCTTGGTGGCCGGCACGCTGATCTCGTAGCCGCACGCCAGGGGCAGGTGGGCTGCGCTCTCGCGCATCAGGGTCGAGCCGACGACGTTCACCAGGCCGAGCGCGGTCGCGCCGCGGAACTGTGCCACGGTCAGCGCGGCCAGCACGTCCTTGGTCTCGCCGCTCTGGCTGACGAACACGCCGACGTCCTCGGGGCCGAGCGCGGGGCCGTACTGCGCCACGAACTGCGGGGCCAGGATCGGGATTGCCGGCCGCTTTGCCAGCCGCGCCAGGTAGACCGCCGCTAACATGCACGCGTGATACGAGGTGCCGCAGCCCACCAGGTAGAGATGCCGCGCGCCCCGCACCGCCTCGGCCATGCGCGCCACGTCGGGCGACTCGTCCAGCAGGCGCACCAGCTCGCCGGCCAGCTTCGGCTGCTCGTGGATCTCCTTCAGCATGAAGTGCGGGTAGCCGCCCTTGACCGCGGCGTCCATGCTCTCGGTGACCAGCTCCGGCGGCCGCTCGACCACGCTGCCGTCGGACACGCGGCAGATCTCTGCGCCGCCGGCCCAGAAGGTGACGATCTCACCGTCGTGGACGCGCAGGATGCGGCGGGTGAGCGGCAGGATCGAGGGCAGGTCGGAGGAGACGCAGGTGAAGCCGTCGCCCAGCCCCACCACCAGGCCGGAGCCTTTCTTGATGGCGTAGAGGCGCTCCTCGGCGATGTGGCCGATGACGAACGCGTAATCGCCGTGCAGGTCGCCGTAGGCGCGGCGGATCGCCTCCACCATGCCGTGGCCGCGGTTGAAGTAGCGCTCCACCGCGTGGACGCACGACTCGCCGTCATTCTCGGAGCGGACGGTCATGCCCTCGGCCATGAACTGGCGGCGCAGCTCCACGTTATTGACCACGTTGCCGTTGTGCGCGCCCACCAGGTCGCCGTCCGAGTCCAGGTGGGGCTGGGCGTTGGGCTGCGAGGGGAAGCCGAAGGTGGCCCAACGGAGCTGCACGATGCCGCGGCGGCCGGTCATCTCCGCGAAGCGGTGGCGCTCGGCCACGGCATCCACCTTGCCCACGTCTTTGCGCAGGTCAATTCTGCCGTCCGCGCTGATGGTCGCCGCGCCGACCGAGTCGTAGCCGCGATACGAAAGACGCTGCCCGGCCTCCGTCAGGAGTGTGCCGAGCGGTTGTTCACTACGGGTGACAATACCGAAGATGCCGCACATAGAGACCTCGTCGTGTAACACAATCCGCCGGATTGTGCGTGGTTTGGCGCAATCCAGCGGATTGCGGTACGTTAGGCTGTAGCACAATCCGCCGGATTGTGCGTGGTTTGGCGCAATCCAGCGGATTGCGGTACGTTGGCTGTAACACAATCCGCTGGATTGTGCGTGATTTGGCGCAATCCGGGCGGATTGCGGTACGTTGGGCTGTAGCACAATCCGCTGGATTGTGCGTGGTTTGGCGCAATCCAGCGGATTGCGGTACGTTAGGCTGTAGCACAATCCGCTGGATTGTG
>DAOUAT010000486.1:0-14443 GCA_034433275.1 Anaerolineae bacterium | reverse complement strand
TCCCCGACCACCCAAACTACCAGTTCGCGTTCAGCACAGAAATCCCGAAACTGTGTTACTTGCCCCGCCGGCACGGCCACCAACAACCCGCCGGAGGTCTGCGGGTCGTGCAGCAGCGTCTCCTGCCAATCGGCGACGGGGCGCGTGTAGGTCACGCGGGGGTTGTAGAACGCGTGGTTGTTGTGCGCGCCGCCCGCGAAGACCCACTTTTCGGCATAGCCCAGCGCCCCCGGCAGCCAGGGCAGGGCGTCGAACCGGATGCGGAAGCAGGCGCCGCTGGCTTCGGCCATTTCCAGCGCGTGGCCGATCAGCCCGAAGCCCGTGATGTCGGTGGCTGAACGCACTCCGGCCGCCTGGGCCGCCTGCGACGCCGCCCGGTTCAGCCGGGTCATGCTGGCGATAGCGGCCTCCAGGTGCGCCGGGTCGGCCTGGCCGCGCTTCAGCGCCGTGGTGATCGTGCCGGTCCCCAGCGGCTTGGTCAACACCAGCACATCGCCTGGCCGGGCGCCGCCCTTGGTCAGGATGCGTTCCGGGTGAACGACGCCGGTGACCGCCAGCCCGTACTTCGGCTCCTTGTCCTGGATGGTGTGCCCGCCGGCGATGGCTGCCCCTGCGGAACGGATCACCTCGGCGCCACCACGCAAGATTTCCGCCAGGAGGGCCGCGGGCAGGTCGGGCGGGAAGGCCGCGATATTGAGCGCGAACAGCACCTCGCCGCCCATGGCGTAGACGTCGCTCATGGCGTTGGCCGCAGCGATGGCGCCGTATTCGTAGGGGGTATCCACGATGGGCGTGAAGAAGTCCACTGTCTGGATCAGCGCCACCCCGTCGTTCAGCTTGTAGACCGCGGCATCGTCCGGCGCGCCGAGGCCCACCAGCAGGTTCGGGTGCTGATCCACGGGGAAAAGGTTATCGAGTGAGCGCAGCACCTGCGCCAGCTGCTCAGCGGGCAGCTTGGACGCTCAGCCCGCACACGAGCTGAGGCTGGTGAGTTTGATGATGTCTTCGCGGGTCACGATGGTGCTCCATGAGAATATTGGGAGGATTATACCTGCTCAGAGCAGGGCCGGTCAAAGTCACGTCATCTACGACTTGTGTGTCTGTTCAACCACCCTCGAAACCGCCGCTGCTCGATCCACTGTTCGATGCGCCGTACAAACGGCAAGAAGCGATCCGCGATGAGGACAAGCTGGAACAGGCGCGAGGGATGCACCACCTGCCGATCCCGCTCGATGCCACGGATAATGGCGCGCGCTACCTGTTCGGCCGATTGGGTGGGCCAGGGCTGCGGCGCGGCCGATGGCGCGGCGGCCGAGAAGAAGCCGGTGCGCGTGCCGATGGGGTAGACCAGCATCAGCCGGGCCGGATCGTCCAACTCCAGCCGATAGCCTTCGGCGAAGCGATCTAGCGCGGCTTTGGTGGCGCCGTAGACCGCGTAGCCGGGGATGGCCAGCAGCCCCATGGCGGAGGCGGTGATCACCATCTTGTAGGGCCGCTCGGCGCTGAGCTCGCGCATCTTGACCGCCGCGTAGATGGGCGCGAAGACGTTTACCCGGAAGATCCGCTCCAGGCGCTCCCAGTCGGCGCGCTCCAATAGCTCATAGTAGGCGAAGCCGGCGTTGGCGATGAAGATGTCCACCCCACCCAACGTCGCCAGTGCATAGTCGAACAGGCCATCCATGCACGCCTGGTTCGCCAGGTCGCAGGCCAGGGGCGCGATCTGCGCCGGCGCGCCGGCGAGATCGTGCAACACCTGGGCCAGCCGGTCTGCGTCTACATCTGCGGCCAGGATGCGTGCCGGGTGCTGCGCCAGCCGCGCCAATGTCGCGCGGCCGATGCCCGACGCCGCGCCAGTGATCACGATGCGTTGGCCGGCGATGCGCATCCGCTAACTCTTTTGCGAACCGTGAGCGCGCCGGTTCGCCCGCCAGGCGCGCATCGCCAGCAGCGCCAGGGTGATCGCGGTCAGCGGCGCGATGAAGCCGAGCACCATGGTGCTGTATGCCGGTAGTGCATCGTGGCCTGTGCCATCCAGGATGAGGTAAACCGTGTAGGCAACGTAGTAAGCCAGGAACAGCGCGCCTTCCCACCGCGCAATCCGGTAGCCGGTGAAAAAGATGGGCAGACAGGCCACGGCCACCGCGATCATGAAGGGCAAATCGAAGCGCAACGCGGCGGCCGGAACGCCCACGCCGCCCGGTGTCACTGCGGCGGTCAGGCCCAATACCGACATGATGTTGAACAAGTTGCTGCCGATGACGTTGCCCACCGCGATGTCTCGCTCCCCGCGGATGCTGGCGATGATCGAGGTGGCGACTTCGGGCAGCGAGGTGCCGACGGCAACGACGGTCAGGCCGATGATCAGCTCGCTCAACCCCAACAGGCGCGCGATGCTGACCGCACCGTTCACCAGCCAGCGCGCGCCCAGCAGCAGCAACGCCAGCCCGATGATTATCAGGCCGATGTTGGCCAGCGTCCGCTGACCCGGCGCCGGATCGGCCTGGCCAAACTCGGCGACGTATTCGGCCTGGATGACCGCAGTTTCCGCGCGGCTTTGGCGGACGGCGAAAACCGTATACGCCACGATGCCGGCGAAGAACAGCAGACCATCCAGCCGGCCGATCCGGCCATCCAGCCCCAACAGCAGGAGCAGCACCGAGACGCCTATCATCAACGGGACGTCCTGGCGCACCAATTTTTGGGTCACGACCAGCGGGGTGATAACGGCTGAGATGCCCAGGATGAGCAGCACGTTGGCGATGTTGCTGCCCACCACGTTGCCCAGCGCGATATCTGCCTGACCGGAGAGGGCGGAGCCGATGCTGACCGCCAGCTCCGGCG
The DNA here is from genome assembly GCA_034433275.1 of Anaerolineae bacterium. Taxonomy (GTDB): domain Bacteria; phylum Chloroflexota; class Anaerolineae; order CG2-30-64-16; family CG2-30-64-16; genus DAOUAT01. The sequence goes on along the minus strand of DAOUAT010000486.1, from coordinate 11,602 downwards.
AACTGGTGCCGAACGCGACCACCGTCAGCCCGACGACCAGCGGCGAGATGCCGAAGCCCATCGCCAGCCGCGACGCCCCGCGCACCAGCAGCTCGGCCCCGACGATCAGGATGCCCAGGCCGGCGATGAAAAGAACAAGTGTTAGCGGATCCACAGACGCTCCTTAACCCATTCTCAGGGAGCAACCGCGCGGTTCAATGCGTGTTCTTTGTACAAGAATTCAAGTCGTAAGCCCCTCAATCTAGCCGAACACTGTGTCGAGTTGGTCCAGCTTCTCCGGTAAGCCCATGATGATTAACTCATCGTCCGGGCAGAGATGCTCATCCCCGTCAGGGTTTGAGATCACCCCCGCGCCGCGGCGGATCGCCAATACCGTTAGATCGTACCGTTGACGGAGATTCGTTTGGGCCAACGTTTGGCCTGCAGCCCATGATGTTGCGGGCAGCAAGAATCTGCGCATCTCGACATCAGGCAGGTGTTGCTCCAGGTCGGGGAAGTCAATGGACTCCAGTTGGTGCGTCTTGATGTCGTAGTGACCCCGCAGCTGATCGGTGACGGTGCCCTCCCACAGCGGGACCTTGCTGAAATACGCGGCGCGGCCGATAATGTGGGCTGCCACGGGCGCGCTGAGGAAGACGAAGAGAATGGTTGCCACCGCGTGAGAGGTCGCGACCAGATCGTCGAAGTAGATGACGACTGCCAGCATCACGGCGCCCAACCCCAGGGTTGCAACCTTGGTAGTGGCCGACATGCGGAGGAAGAGATCTGGCATGCGGGCGATGCCCAGCCCCGCCAGGAACATCAGGATCGCGCCCACCAGGATCAAGATGGCCGTAATCACTTCTGACATGGCTCAAACCCTTCTTTCGATGTAGTGCGCAAATGCCACGGTGCCCAGGAATGAGATCAACGCCAGCACGATCGCCAGATCGAGCAGCACTGGCTCATCGGTGACGATGGCGTAGACCGCAATGAAGCCGATCATCAGCGTGGCGATCAGGTCTAGCGCCACCACGCGGTCGGGCAGCGTGGGCCCGCGCACCAGGCGCACGAAGGCCAGCAGCACCGCGATGGTCAACAGCGGGAAGGCCACGTACACCGCCAACGCTTGCACGGTCATCGCAGCACCTCCAACACGCGGCGCTCGAACCCCTCCTTGATCTGGCGCCGGAATTTGTCGGTCTCGTCCCCCAGCGTCATGGAGTGGATGTACATCACGCGGCGGTCGGCCGACACATCCAGGCTGAGGGTGCCCGGTGTGAGCGTGATCAGGTTTGCCAGCAGGGTGATCTCCATGTCAGTGCGCACGTCCAATGGCACGGCGATCACCCCTGGCCGCATCTTGCGATAGGGGGCCACGATATGGTAGGCAACTTGCAGGTTGGCCTTGACCATCTCCCAGAGGAAAAAGGCGGCAAAGCTCACCACCTGCCATACTTTGGCGAAGTAACTCTGGCGTTTCCCTGCGCGCTGCGCCACCCACAGCATCACGTAGCCCAACGCAAAACCGAGGGCCAGGTTGGCCGGTGTGAACTGCCCGGTTAGCGCCACCCAGGCCAGCGCCAATAAAACGTTTAGCAGCAACATGCTACCGCCCTCCCAGCACGGCCTGAATATACAGGGCTGGATTGAGCAACTGCTCGGCCGCTGCAGCCGCCAGGGTGAAGATCGGCTGGACGCTCAGCCCGATGGCCATCGTCAACAGCGCCAGCACGACGATGGGGCCGAACGCCAAACCCGGTTTCCCGGCGAACCCTGATTTGGCGCTCGGCAGATTAACATCCGGCACGGGCTTCCAGAAGACCTCGCCCCAAATCTTGGTCATCGAGAAAAGGGTGAGCAGGCTGACCCCCAGGGCGATCGCTACGATGGCGTATTGCTGCGTCAGCAGGCCCGCCTGGATGAGCGTGAGCTTGGCCCAGAAGCCGGAGAGGGGCGGGATGCCGGCGAGCGAGAGCGCTGGGATCAGAAAGAGCACGGCCAGGCCGGGATAGGCCGCGTAGAACCCGCCAAGCTTTTTCAGGTAGTCGCTGCCGCCCAGCCGGTTCGTCACGCCGCTGATTAGAAACAGGTTGGTCTTGACGATGATGTGGTGCATGATGTAGAAGATGGAACCGGCCAGCGCCAGTGGCGTGAACAGCCCCAGGCCCATGATCATATACCCGATTTGGCTGACGATGTGGAACGACAGGATGCGCCGGAAGCTATTTTGCGCCACCGCGCCCAACACACCCGTGACCATGGTCAGGCCTGCGATAATCAGGATGAGCGTGTGGGTGAAGGCGACATCCTGGACGAAGATCAACGTGAAGACGCGAATCAAGGCATAGACCCCGACCTTGGTCAGCAATCCAGCGAAAATGGCTGAGATAGCCACCGGGGGCGTGTGATAGGAGGCCGGCAGCCAGAAGAAGAGCGGGAAAACAGCCGCTTTGATGCCAAAGGCGACCAGAAACAGCATGCTCAGCGTGGTCATCAGGCCGGTCTGTGTGACCTGACGTAACTGCACTGACAGGTCCGCCATATTCAAGGTGCCGACCACCCCATAGAGTGAACCCACCGCGGCCAGGAAGAGCGCCGAGGAGATCAGGTTGAGGGTAACATATTTGACTGCGCCCTCAAGCTGTGCGCGCTCGCCTCCTAAAGCGATCAACACGAAGGACGAGACCAGCATCACCTCGAACCAGACGTACAGGTTAAAGATGTCACCGGTGAGAAATGCGCCACACACGCCCATCAACAGGATGTGTAGCAGCGGGTAATAGCCGAAGCGTTCGCGTGCCGTGTCCATGCTCGCCAGTGAGTAGACCGTCACCGCCAGGCCCATCATGCCAGCCAGCACGAGCATGATGGCGCTGAAGAGGTCGGCCACCAGGGTGATGCCGTAGGGCGCGGGCCAATTGCCGATTTGCGCCACCTGGATGCCGTCGCGTTGGACGGCGGCCAGCACCACCAGGGTCGCGCTGAAAAGTCCGGCCGCGCCCAAGACGCTCAGCCAGCGCTGCGCCCGGCGCCACGGGCCTGCCAGCAGCGTCAGGATCGCCGTCAGCAACGGAACAATAAGCGGCAACACCAAAATCAGACTCATCGTCTTTTATTACCCTTGTTTCCCTTGTTTCCCTGTTTCCCCTGTTTCCTTCTAATTCGTATCCGTGCTCTTCATGTCATCCAGATCATCAGTGCCCACAGTTTGATAGGCGCGTTTGAGAAGCACCACGGCGAAGGCTTGGACGCCGAAGCCGATGACGATGGCCGTCAGGATCAACGCCTGGGGCAGCGGGTCGGCGATCGGGCCATCGGGCCGCAGCTCACCGAAGGGGATCAAGGCCGGCCGGCCGCGCGTCAGACGGCCCAGGGTGAAGATCAGCAGGTTGGCGGCCTGGCCGAGCAGCGCCAGCCCGATGATCAGCTTGACGATGCTGCGGCGCATCATCATATACAGCCCGGCCGCGTAGAGGCCGCCGATGACAAAGGCCAGGAATGTCTCCATGTCACGCCTCCGCCAGCGCGAAGATGATCGTCAGCGTTACACCGATTACCACCAGGTAGACGCCGATATCAAAGAAGAGCGGCGTGCCCACCTTGCCCAAGAGCGGCACCGTGTACCCGCTCCACAGCCCGGTCATAAATGGCTGTCCCGCGAACAGGCTGATCACCCCACTGCCCAACGCCACCAGCAGCCCCAGGCCGATCAAGATGCGCGGATCTATGCCCAGCGTGCGCCGGGCTGTCGCTACATCGAACGCAATGACGTAGAGTGCGAAGGCCGCCGCCGCCACCAGCCCACCCACGAACCCGCCCCCCGGCTCGTTGTGCCCGCGCAGCAGCAGGAAGACGGAGAAGAGTAGGAGCAGCGGCAGGATGTAGCGCGTGGCGGTGGATAGAATAAGGGATGTCATCGTTCACTCATCCAATCGTAACTTCAGCAATGCATATACCCCGATCGCCGCGACGGCCAGCACGGTGATCTCGCCCAGCGTATCCAGCCCGCGAAAATCCACCAGGATCACATTGTCAATATTGCGACCGCGGGCCAGCGGCACCGCGTTTTCGGCAAAGAAGGGCGAAAGCCGTGATGTCAGTGGGATGGCTGTGGCCACCAACACCAACACGGTCATCAGCCCGCCTGCGGTCAACGCCACGAAGGCATCGCGTATCCGGGCCCGGCGGGTTGAGAAGTTGGCGAACCGCGGCAAACGGTAGAGCACCAGTACGAACAGGAAAACCGTCAAGGTTTCAACGGCGAACTGAGTCATGGCCAGGTCGGGCGCGCCGAAGAGCGTATAGATCAGCGCCACCCCGTAGCCCACCACCCCCAGCGCAGCCACTGCGGTCAGCCGTGAGGTTGTGCGCAAGGCAAGCAGGGTGGCTGCCAGGATCAGCACCCCGATCAAGATCTCATAGAACCGGATATTTGACGCCTCGCCGGCCGGCCGTGCCCCAAGGGTGAGGCCGCCCCGGCTGATCAACGTATAGCTTGCCAGCCCGACGGTAGTCAGGATGATAATGGTCAGATATGAACGCAGGTAACCGCTTTGCAGCACGCGGGTCTGCGCGCCGGCCACACTGTTCAAGCCGCGCAGCGCCAGATCGTACGCACGTTGCGGGCCCCAGCGGCCCGCGTTGCGCAGCGCCGCGATGATCCAGGGTGCGAAGCGTGCAACGGCCCTGCGCAGCGCTGCCTGTCCCACATAGATCCCCGCGCCCGCCGCGACGGTCAGAATGCTGAGCGCCAAAACTGGACTGATGCCGTGCCACAGCGCCAGCTCGATCTCCGTGGGTTGGGCGCGCACCGCGCTGGCCGCAGCCGACACCAGCGTGCTGGGCAGGGCATCCGGGAACAGGCCACTCAGCACGCCTAGTCCCGCCAGCACCGCTGGGCCGAGCCACAAGGCCAACGGCGCTTCGTGCGGTTTCTTGGGTGTCTCCCCGCCTCGTCCGAAGAATGGTCTGAAGCCGACGATCCCGGCCACGGCCACCAGCAGTATATTGGCCGCCACCCCGGCCGCGGTGACCAGGCCGGCCGCGCGCGGGGCCTGCAGCTTGGCCTCGTAGAGCAGCTCTTTGTTGATGAAGCCGAGCATTGGCGGCAGCCCGGCCATGGAGAGCGCGGCCAGCCCAGCCGCAATCGCAGTGATGGGCATGGCGCGGGCCAGCCCGCCCAGCCGCCGGATGTCGCGTGTGCCGGCCTCGTGATCCACCGCGCCCGCGACCAGGAACAAGGCGCCTTTGTAGAGCGCATGCACCAGCAGGAAGAGCATGGCCGCCTTCACCGACAGCGTGGTGTCCAGCCCCAGCAGCAGCACCAGCGCACCCAGTGTGCTGACAGTTGAATAGGCCAGGATGCGCTTGAGGTCGGTCTGCGCCAGCGCCAGCAGCGCGCCCAGCAACATCGTCGCCATCCCCGCGCCGGTCACCAGGTAGTGCCAGCCCTCGGTGCCGCCCAACACCGGGCTGAGCCGCGCCAGCAGGTAGACGCCGGCCTTGACCATGGTGGCGGAGTGCAGATACGCGCTGACGGGGGTCGGGGCCTCCATGGCGTTAGGCAGCCAGAAATGGAAGGGGACCTGCGCTGATTTGGTGAACGCGCCCAACAGGATCAGCAGCAGGATGGGCGGGTAGAGGGCGTGCTCCCGGATCGCCGTCCCGTTGCCGAGCAGCGTCGCCAGCTCCAGGCTCCCGCCGACCTGTCCCAACAGTAACAGCCCTGCCAGCAGCGCCAGCCCGCCGCCGCCCGTCACCAGCAGCGCTTGCAGCGCGGCCGCACGCGCCGTTGGCCGGTCGTGATCCAGGCCGATCAGCAGGTACGAGGTCAGGCTGGTGAGCTCCCAGAAGACGAACAGGGTGATCACGTTGCCGGCCAGCACCACCCCCAACATCGAGGCCATGAACATCAGCACCAGCGGGTAGAAGCGGCCGAGCTGCGGCTTGTCAGCCAGGTAGCCGCCCGCATAGACCACCACTAACGCGCCGATGCCGCTGATGAGCAGCGCAAACAGCAGGCTCAGCCCATCCACGTAGAACGACAGGTTGACCCCCAACCCCGGCGCCCAGGGGTAGGAGATCACGGTGGTCTCGCCGGCCGCGACCTTGCTCACGAAGGTGGCAAAGTAGACTGCCAGCCCGGCCGGCAGCAGGGCGAGGAGCCACCCGGCCGCCCGCCGCGTTGCGCGGTGCACCCAGGGCGCGACCGCAGCCAGGGCAAAGCCTGATAAGACTGCGATGATGATACCCATAGCTACTCTATTGCTCCCGCTCCAACGCGGCCAGATCGTCCCGCGCCGACCGCTTCATCGGGATGCCGATACGATGTGCGGCCGAGCCGATGGCATGGGACGTGACGGGCCCGCCGATCACCAGCAGCGCAATGAGCACCAGCCCCTTGCCGAAATCCAGCGGCGTCAGCGCGACCGTTGCCAGCAGCAGCAGCACCACGCCAAACACGCTCACCTTGCCCGTGGCGTGCAGCCGCGTGTAGACATCGGGCATGCGGATGAATCCCAGCACGCCCAAAACCGAAAACGCCGTGCCGACGACTACGGCGAGGATGGCGACAAATTCGAGAAGGGGTTGCACGGATTTGCTCTCGGATTACGTTGTGCGCAGTGTGTGTTGCGTAGTGCATTGTATGGGCAATCGAGTACGCAACACTAAAACATCTGTTGATCCGCTAAATACTTCGCCAAGGCAATCGTTCCCACAAAGCCCAGGGCTGCCAGGCCGAGCGCCACGTCAATGTAGGTCGAGTTGACCAGGATCAGGGCGATCAGCACCAAGATGGCCAGCATCAGTGTGCCCACCAGATCGGCGCCGATCAACCGATCAATCACGTTTTCGCCGCGCCACACCCGCCAGACGCAGACCGCGATCAGGGCGATGTGGATCGCCAGGGCGATGTCCAGGACGATGGAAAGGATTTGGCTCATAGGCTTCACAATAACTCAGCGTTTGCACAAACCAGGGTTCTCGGAGAAACCTGGTTTGTGCAAACGCTACACAAAAATCTTGCTCAACAGGTCCCGCCGCATCGCCTGGGCTTCGGCGGCGTACTCGGCTGAGTGCGTCGCATCCAGGCAATGTGTGTACATAACGCCATCGGCGGCGATGCCGATCACCATTTCACCCGGCGTGATGGTCAAAGCATGGGCGCTGAGCGCAGTGGCGAGCTCGCTTTGGCAGCCTGACTCGATGGCGACAATGCCGGGCCGGATCGGGAGCTTGGGATCGAGTACAATGCGCGCCACACCAACGCCGCTTCTGACAACATCGGATGCCAGAATGGCGATGTAACGGACGATGGCCCAGGCGGCGGTCGGCAACCGGCGCAGGTCTGTGCGGCCCGGCTGCGGTCGCAACAGCGCCGTCGCGATCCCGGCCACCAGCGCGCCGAGCACGATGTTGCTGGCTTGCAGGTTGCCGGTCAACGCCAGGTAAATGACCAGCAGGATGAGAATAGTTCGGGCATAGTGCATCATGTCGTTGGCCTCAATACGTGACTGAGAAGCCCCGGTTTTGGACGCGGACTACACGGACGACGCAGACCACGCGGATAGAACATGAAAAAATCCGCGTAATCCGCGGGTTCCGCGTCGTCCGCGTCCCGTCTCGTCCTTCATCTTCCCAACACCGCCGTGATGTACAGCGCTGGTTCCCCCAGCCATGCGGCCACGTCGTTCGCCAGGCGCAGCAGCGGCTCGGCCCACAGCCCTAGCAGCACGCACAGGCCGATCAGTAGCGTGGGGGCCAGCAGGCGGTCGCCGCCGGGCTTGGCCTTGACGCCTTCGGCCGGCGGCGTCCACCAGATGAGCTGGAACGCGCGCACCACGTAAACCACCGTGATGATGCTGGCGACGCCGATGAAGGCCAGCGCCGCGTACTCACCGGCCAGCACGCCCCCTCGGAAAAGCGCCAGCTTGCCGATGAAGCCATTGGTGGGCGGGATGCCGGCCAACGCCAGCCCGCCCAGCAGGAAGAGCGCGCCCATGCCCGGCAGCGACTTGCCCAGGCCGGTGATGTTGGCGAACGCGGCCGATTTGATCGGCGCCCGACTGGCGACCGCGCCGGCCAGCATCAGCATCGCGGCCTTGATCAGGCTGTGGTTGACCGTCAGCACGATCGCCGCCGCAATCGCCACCGGTGTGCCCCAGCCGATGCCCACCAGGATATAGCCGATCTGCGCCAGGGTGGAGTAGGCCAGCATGCGCTTGGCGTTGTGGGCGCCCAACGCGGCCAACCCGCCGAAGATCACGCCCGCGACGCCCAGGACGACCAGCAAGCCTTTTAGCGTAGCGGCCTGCGGCACAAAGATCAGCGTGGTCATGCGCAGGAAGCCATAGACACCCACCTTCACCACCACCGATGACAGCATCGCACTGATCGGCGTCGGCGCGGCCGTGTGGAAATCGGGCTGCCAAAAGTGGAACGGCGCCACCGCGCTCTTGACCATGAAGAACACGAACATCAGCACCATCGCCATGTGGTGCAGCGGCGGCATCCCGCCCGCGTCCTGGGGCTGGCTCAGGATGCGAGCGGCCAGGTCGGCCATGTTCAGCGTGCCGTAGGACACGTACAGCCCACCGACCGCGCTGAGCAGGAAGATGGCCGCGAACAGGCTGATGAAAAAGTACTTGTAGGCCGCCTCCGCACCGTAGCGGTCGTCGGAGATCGCCGTCAGGATCGCGCCGGATGACACCAATAGTTCGGCAAACACAAACAGGTTGAATACGTCCCCGGTCAGGAACGTTCCTGTTAGTCCGGTAGTCAAGGTCAGGAAAAGGGGGAAGAACGCCGGGTAGGTGGCGCACTTGTCGCGGCAGCCCAGCGCGTAGATCGTGCCGGTCACCAACACGCCCTGCGCCATGATCACCATGGTCGCACCCAGCAGATCGCCGACCAGGCTGATGCCGAACGGCGCGACCCAGCCGCCCAGTTGGAACACGACCGGGCCGTTTTGCCAGACTGTCCACAATAGCACGATGCTGGCTGCGAACGACGTCAGTAACGCACCAAACGACCACGCCCGCTGGACGCGCGGCCACCGCCAGGCCAGCAGACCCACGGCCGCGCCGGTCAGCGGGATGATGATGGGCAGCAGAACGAGATGTGCGTTCACGGGTTCAGGGCCTTAGCTGAAATGTGGAATGTGGAATCTGGAATGTCGGATGTACGATGTTCGATTCGAGATTCGCCATTCGCCATTCGCTAGATCCGTCCATTCGTCCTTCGTCGTCGGTCAATTTCTCAACTCCGCAATCTCGTCCGAATCCGCGGTATGATAGCGCGTCGAGAGCACGTATAGCAGCGCCAGCACCAGCGAGAAGCCGGCCATGCTGATGACGATAGCCGTCAGCACCAACGCCTGGGGCAGCGCGTCGCTGCGCTGGCCGGTCACGTTGGCATAGGCGGCGACTGCGCCCTGGTACGCGCCGGTGGACAGCAGGAACAGGTTCACCGCGTTGGAAATGATGATCAGCCCGATGGTCGAGCGGATCACGTTGCGGCGCAGCATTTGGAACACGCCGATCCCGAACATCGCGCCGATGGCGAGTGCTTTGAGTAGATCCATAAGTTTTCCTCAGCGCCGCCTGGAACGCACCTCAGGCGATGGCGCCTGCGGCCAAAGCGGGTGCGGGCGCGGCAACTTCAAAGAGGTTCATTTGCGAGCGCGCATCGTTGACTCGCTTCTGTGCCATTCGCTGATACTCGCTGACAAGCTCGACGCCGACGAAGCGCCTCGCCAGTCTACAGGCCACCACACCCGTTGTCCCGGAGCCGGCAAAGGGATCCAACACGAAATCGCCCTCCCTTGTCGAAGCCAGGATGCAGGTCTCAACCAGTTTCTCCGGATAGACCGCAAAATGCGCCTCGCGAAACTTGCTCAAAGGGATTTCCCAAACCGTTCGTTTGTTTCTGCCTTTGGGATGGAAGGCTTGGTCCCATCTGCCATCGTGTAAGTTATTGTTTCCGGCGTTTTTCCCGGCTTCAGGGGTTCCACCGACCTGCCCGAAGTGCTTGCGTCCGCCGCGCATCTTCGATTCCTCGGTAAAAGTGACGTGCGGCTCCCGGATCGCGTCGGCGTCGTAGTAGTAATCGGGCGTCCCGGCAAACATGAAGATGTACTCGTGATCGGTCGTCGGGCGATCCGTGACCGATGAAGGCATGGCATTCGGCTTGTGCCAGATGATGTCACTTCGCAAAATCCATCCATCGTCTTGTAAGGCCAGCGCAACCCGCCACGGGATGCCCAGCAATAACTTATCACGATACGTGTCGCCCAGGTTAAGCCAGAGCAATCCGTCGGGTTTGAGTTTTCGCTTCAAGTCTCTAAATATCTGTACAAGGTTCTCGATGTACTGGCCCGGTTCGCTTTCCTGTCCAATCTCGCTCGGGTTCTTGCCGCCCGAATAATCCCGATGTCCGAAGTAAGGCGGGCTGGTCACGATCGCCTGGAAAAAGTCATCGGGCAGCGTGGGCGCAACATGGCGAATGTCGCCCAATAGTACTTTCCCATCCAGGTTATTCGACATTGCCGCCTCCCAGGATGGACGCCATATACTTGTTGAGTCTGATTTGGGCGTCTTCATCGAAACCGACAAAGCTGTTCGGGCTCATGTTGAAATGGAAGATCGCGTCAATCTGAGCGCCGATGGTGTTGATTTCTGCCGGAGCCCAGTTCTCGGCGACGATCACTGCGACGACATGGCAGTTACCGGCCTCTCGCTGTAGATCGCTGATGGCGGTGATGATATCTCGGCTGAACAGGTGCGAGTGACCACCGCCTTCGGTTTCTCTGGTTTTGACCGGAATCAACAGTTTGACGGGAGCGCCGCCGCTTTTGGGGATCAAGTCGGCCGAGACGTCAACCGTGTGTTTGCCGATCCTGATCTGTTTGTCTGCAATTTCGGCCTTCCGGTAATTGCCGTAGTTCCCGTGGATCGAGTAGAAATACTGCAAGGCCGTGATCAAGCTGGTCCTGACGTAGGTCTCGACATGATGCCCGCTGATGCTGCGGCGAGATCCCTCCAAACGATCGAGGACGACTTCGCGCACCGCCAGCCAGTCGAAGCTTCTGACCAGGGTCTTGTACTCGAATATGAGTTCAACCAGGGAATCCATCTCGGCCGTCAGCCTGGAGACATTGTCGGCCCGCCGCATACGTGCGATAAGCGGAGAAAGCCGCTGCTGCGGCGCATCCCGGACCATCCAGGCGAAGAAGTAGAAGCACGCCTTGGAATGCGGATAGACGCGACCAATGCCATCGAACAAAAGGGGCTTCTCGTCGGAGGTGTCCGAGTAGCAGGCGCTTATCACCTGGCCGAGGTCATCCTTTGAGCCTTGAAGAAGGATCTCATTCAGTGCCTTGTGAGATCCTGTGACGCGCCGGGCCTGTTTCTCGATCCAATCGTAGAACGGCTTTGCTTGATCGGCCAACTTGGACAGTTCAATCAGGCGATAGTGCGCAATGTTGACCTGGTGAACAATCAGCTCATTCATGCCTGCCGCTCCACTACCTCATCCTTCGGATGTCCCAGCGCGCCCAGCACCATGGACGCACCGCCGAGCACCGTCAGGCAGATGGCGACCTCGAAGAAAAACGAGGTGC
>DAOUAT010000485.1:0-8718 GCA_034433275.1 Anaerolineae bacterium | reverse complement strand
CCAGTAAGTCACCGCCCTGGTACGCGTGACCGGTGGGCGGCGCGCCCCACGGCTGCAGGTTGCTGGCCTTCGGCACGCGCGCCGAACGGGCGAAACGGTCGGGAAAAATCTGGTAGAAGACGGCGTCTTTGACCCACTCAGGGGTCTGCACAGAAGACATGATGTTGGCTCCAGAGCAGTGTCCATGCCCCTGCTGGGGCACAATCGAGAACGAAAATGTAGCGGAGCACCCTGGGCGCAGCGGAGCGGAGTCGGAGCATGTCCTGAGCGTAGTCGAAGGGGGTGCGGAGCGGTCGTCCCCGCAAGGCCGCACCCCGTCGGCTTCGCTCAGGGCAGGCTCTTCGACTGGTCATGGTTCGTTACGCACCTTGACTTGCAGACCCGCTCAGGATGCTCACTCATTTTCGGGTTAGGATTGGCAGCAGTCGGCACAGGCCGACGTTGCCGCGGTAGCAGTAACTTCTCGTCGCCGGGCAGTTAGCTGCCCATGTGCCGCGCGGTGGGGATGCCGCACAGGAACTTCAATGACGTCTCGCCGGTGTTCTCGTAGGTGTGCAGCACACCAGTCGGCACGAACACCACGCTGCCGGGGCCCAACTCGTGCCAGGTGTCATGGATCAGCACGCGGCCGCGCCCTTCGACGACGAAATTCTCATGCTCATAGGGGTGCTGATGCCGGGGCGTGTGGCCGCCGGCCGCGACCTCGATCATGCGCAGCGCGTAGTTCGGCGCAGCATCGTGCGGCTCGTCAATCACCCAGCGGATGGTGACGCCCGGCGCCTCGGCGCCGAAGACCTGCGCCGGGACATCGGTGTAGTGGATGGCTTTACCTTTGGGCTCCGTCATAAAAACGCTCCTTGCACGTTGATGTTACAGGCAACGACAAACAACGGCTATTATATGCATGATGGACAGCACGTCAAAGCGACGCGTACGGGCAAGCACAGTGCAACTCGTGTACGGGATTGACACGAAAACAGCAGGCTGCGATTCCCTCGCGCATCCCCGCCCGCGATGATATCCGAGCGGCCGTCCAGGTTGACATCGCCCAGGACCACCGTGCGCGCAAAGGCTCCCGGCAGGACGGCGCTGGCGGGGTAGCCGCCAGCGCCATCGTTCAAGTAGATCGCGTTGCGCTGGCCTCTGGGTGTTCACCGGCCAAAGCCAGCCCGGCAGAGATGAGGAACCCCAGGCAGCCCAGCCCGACGGCCGCCTGCATGACCGCCACCGGGCGCGGCCGGCGTCCGTGGAGACAACTCAGAAGGATGCCGGCCGTTATGCGCAGCACATGACCGACGGACATAGACAGTCTCCCATACACTGGATGGCCGGCTGGCCCACAACTTCGCGCGGGTATACCGTAGACTTATAAGACGCAAGCGATATGCAAGCATGATACACTCGTTATTGACAACCAGCAAGTAAGTATCTGGGACGTGCAACCCTGCGAGTGTTGGACGGCTGGTTTCCGGTTTTCCAAACAAACGTGGGTAACGTTAGCGCGGCGCCAGCGGCCAGAGGCGTGGAACGATAAGCATGGCGATCGCGAAGATCAACAGGGTGAGCGGCGCGCCCACCTTCACGAAGTCTCGAAAGGTATAGCGCCCTGGCCCATAGACCAGCAGACAGGCCGGTTCCAGCGGCGTCAGGTACGAGCAACTGGCCGCGACCGCAATCATGACCGCGAAGGAGCGTGGGTTCAGCCCGGCCTGGATCGCAGTCTGCAGCGCGATGGGCAGCACCACGGCCGCGGCCGCCTGGTTCGACATGGGTTGGGTGAGGAGGACGGTGAGACCGAAGAAGCCCGCCAGCAGCCAGGCGGGATGGGAGCTGTCGGCCAGGCGCACGATCTGCTGTGCCAGGTAGCTTGCTGCACCGGTGCGCTCCAGCGCGGCGCCCAGCCCCAACATGCAGGCGATCAAGATCAGCGCACGCCATTCCACCCGGCGATACGCCTCCTCGGGCGTGATGCAGCGCGTGAGGAACGCGGCCAGCGCGCCCAGCAACACCGCCACCGGTAAAGAAACGATCCCACTGGCGCCTAGTATGAGTGCCAGCGTGAAGATCACAATTGCAGTGCGAGTTCGCCTGGAACGCAGCGGTTTGACGTCAACGACACCCAGCACACGAAAAGCATTGCCTTCCTGTAAAGCGTTCACCTCGTTCTGGGGACCTTGCAAAAGCAGTGTGTCCCCCATCCGCAGGCGCAACTCGCTGAGCCGGCTGCGGGCGATACCCGAGATCCGGTTGACCGCCAGGATTTGCAGGCCATACTGCTCGCGCAGGCGCAGGCCCTGCAGGGTGCGGCCGGCGAAGGGCGAGCCTGGCAGCACGATCGCCTCGACCAGCCGAGTATTGCCTGATTGCAGGTCTCTATCGGTGAGTTGTGTTTCCGGGTGAGCCTTGATCCCTTTGGCGGTCTGGAGCTTCACGATGGCATCGCGTGGCCCCTCCACCAGCAGCGTGTCGCCCTCAGCCAATTGAAGGTCGCCGCCCGGCGCGAGGAGGCGTGCCTCGCCACGCAGCACCGCCAGCACCGTCACCTTCATATCGCGGCCCAGGCCCGATTGCGCCAACGTTTTGCCGACCAGCGGTGAATCTGCCAACAAGCGGATCTCGGTGGTGTAGGGTCGCAGGTTGAACTCCTCGGTGAGAGCCGCCGTATAGGGATGGTCTGGCATCAACCGCTGACCCCAGAGCAACATGTAACCCAGTCCCACCAGCGCGATCGGCAGGCCGACCGGTGTCAGCTCGAAGACCCCGATGGGGGCCAAACGCTGCTGCACCATGATGCCACTGACCACGATATTGGTCGAGGTGGCGATCAGGGTGACGGAGCTGGCGAGGATCGAGGCAAACGCGAGGGGCATCAGGAACCGGCTGGCACTGACGCGCAACTTAGATGCCACGCCGGCCACTACTGGTAACAAGAAGGCCGTGGCTGCGGTATTGCTCATGAACGAGCTCAGGCCGAGGCCAGCCAACATGACGATCAGCAGGGAGCGATTGGGACCCGCCTGGGCCCGGCGCAGGATGGTGCGCCCCGCCAGCTCGACCACCCCGGTCTCCACCAGGGCTGCGGTGAGGATCAGCAGCCCCAGCAGCATCAACACCGTCTCGCTGCCGAAGCCGGCGAACGCCTGCTGGGCCGGCAACAGTCCGGTCAAGATCAGTGTCAGCAGGATGCCGAGCGCAGCCACATCGGCCGGCACCCACTCGAAGGAGAAAAGGACGAGTGCGACGCCGACGATGGCCAGCAGGAGCGCGATTTCGACGGTCATGGCGATCTCTCCCTGTAGAGCCTATCTGAAAAAGGTAGCATAGCCCCTCGTGGGTGTTCTGGACAGGCACAAGGCCCTGTGCTACGGGTTATTCGAACAGGCGCTTATACTTCATGGAAGGGTATTCTACGGGACGTTAGGTCTTGCGTCAATGTTGCGGTAGAATGGGAAGGCCTCTGGGCAATTTGTAGACCGCAGGAGGGCGCGTGAACCTTCAGGATAGCAATTTGACGTTGGTTGTTTTGGCCGCCGGTATCGGCAGCCGCTACGGCGGGTTGAAGCAGGTGGACCCGATGGGCCCGAGCGGCGAGCTCATCATTGACTACTCGGTGTACGATGCGCTGCGCGCCGGCTTTGGCAAGGTGGTGTTCGTGATCTCCCACGCCATCGAAGCTGCTTTTCGGGAACGGGTAGGCCGCACCATCGAGCGCCAGGTCGAGACGGCGTATGTGTTTCAGGGGCTGGCGGACGGCGTGCCGGCCGGTTTCGAAATCCCGGCAGGCCGCAAGAAGCCGTGGGGCACGGCGCACGCCATGTACGCCAGCCGGGACGCCGTGACCGGCCCGTTTGTGGTGATCAACGCCGATGACTACTACGGCCGCAGCGCGTATCAGGCCATCGCCGATTACCTGCGCGGCCCGCAGCCGCACGATGGCGTGGCCGATTATGCGATGGTGGGCTATCGCCTGGGCAACACGCTCACCGAGCACGGTCACGTGGCGCGCGGCGTCTGCGCGGTGGATGACGTCGGCTTTCTGACGCACGTTCAGGAACGTACGCGCATCGAGCGTGGAGAGGGAGTCGCACGGTTCACGGAGGATGGCGAGCAATGGACGCCGCTGCCCCTGGATACCATCGTCTCCATGAACTTATGGGGGTTCACCCCCGCTGTCTTCACAGAGATCGCGACACGGTTCCCCCGTTTCCTGTTGGCCAATCAGGCCAACCTGGAGAAGGTCGAGTATTACATTCCGCTCCTGGTGGCCGGGTTGATCCATGAAGGCCGGGCGCGGGTGAAGGTGCTGGCCACGACCGAGCGCTGGCACGGCGTCACCTATGCGCAGGATAAGCCGCAGGTCAAGGCCGCGATCCAGGATCTGGTGATGGCAGGGGTGTACCCTGAAAAGCTGTGGACGGAATAGCTCGGAGCCTCTTACTCAGGGGTTGTAAACCCCCGCCTGAAACTGAGAAGCGGCCTCAGCCGCTCGCTGTCAGGCCCTGCGGGGGCCTTTTCACGCCAAGGGCGCAGACGGTCGGTTTTTAGCCACCGGGCCTGCTCCCTATCTTGGATCCGCTTCCGCTTCGATCCCATGGTATACGCGCATGAAGAACGGATACAGTTGTCGCGCATTGGTGACCTGGCTGAGGTCCAGAGAGACGCCCGGCGGGATAATAAAGAACGGATAATCCTGCAAGCCGCCGACGCCACCATGGGTGGCAACCTGCTCCTCGAAGGTCACAATCCGATCCTGGCTGTGCCACGCGCCTAACAGGATCAAGTCGCCGCTGTGGGGGAAGCTGAGCAGCCGGGCCAGGTCGGCCGCGTACCCTGCCCGGTCCGCGAGGCTGGGCGGCAGCTGAGCGGCGGTCAGGGCCGTCGTGCCGCGCGGGGTCACGATCACCGGCCGGCCGGCTTCCATGCCGAGCACCAGGCCGATGCCGGGATGCCGGGCCAACGGGTCCAGCAAGTCAGGGTAGAGGATGGCGAGCTCGCTCACGTCCATCCGGTCGGGCGTGACGTTGAAATAGAGATGCGCCAGCGTGCCTGAGCTGCGCACCACCACGTCGCTGCCGCGCGCCAGGTCATAACCGGGGTCAGGATCGGGCGCGGCGTGGCGGTCGAGCCGGCGGCGCAATATCTGCGCCAAGCGCTGGCCGCGGCGTGAGAGGTGCGTCTCGACCCCCTCGAGTTCATCCAGCAGCCAGCGGAACGCATCGCTGGTCGCGTCCACGTCCGGTTTGCCCCAGCCCGCGCGGCCTCGCGTTTCATCCCATTCCACGGAAGCCCGCACGTGTTCGGCCACAAATTGCCCCAACGGTTTCTTTTCGTCCAGGCGATCGAACGGCACGGCCGGTGTCATGCCGTGGTCCGAGCAGATGTAGAGGTCCATATCGGGCCAGTAGGTGCGCCGCAGGTTGTCTATCTGACGGATGTAGCCATCAATCCGGCGCAGCGCACGCCAGGCCTCGGGGCTGGCCGGCCCTTCCGTGTGCGCCACTTCATCGTACCCGTAGAAGTTCACATAGATCGCCGGCGTCCCACGATACACATCCAACAGCACCCCGAAGGTCTGAATCTCCCCGAAGATGACATTGGTGAGAGCTTGCAGCACCGGCTTGCTCAGTTGGAGTGGCCGTCGGCGCCGGCGCGCGGCGTGCGCCCACGTCCAAACGGTGCGGCCGACATTGCGCAATAACTCCCAGGTGGTTGCCACGACGATGCGCACGATGCGCCAGGGGATGAGCGCAAACAACAACGCCCAGCCGAGGCCGCGCAGGTGCTCGAAAAAGTGGTGCCGGCCCATCGCGGAGAGGGTGAACAGCGCCAGCCGTGCATCGCCGTCCAGCATGTTGGTGTACGAGGACCCATCTGCCAGGATGCCGCGGCGGCCCGCGGCCACCCGCTCCTTGATGCGCGCCGCGTGGGCCGGTGACCTGGACTGGGGCGCGAGGCCGGTATCCTTTTCGTACCAGCGAAACGCCGGGATGTCCCAGTTGTTGCCGTACATGATGCCCGCCTGTACGGCCGGGGTGCTGCTGGGGATGCCGCAGCGCCAGCGCTGCACGCGGTGGCCTTGGGCAATCAGCCTTTGCACGCCGGCCGCGTGGCCCAGGGCCAGCGCTTGCTGCAAGTAATCGTGGGCCAGGCCATCAATCTGGATGATGATGAAACGCCGCTGGTCCGGCGCCGCGGCCGGGGCGTCGCGGCCCATACGTTGCGCCAGCGCGACGTATGGGCGGCCCCGCACCCATGAGTACAACAGGCCGATGAGATTGACGACGTGCTCCAGCCAACGGGGCACGGGCCTACTCCTGGGAGAGCACCTCTCGGTACGCAATCACCGCGTCGGCGGCGCGCGCCAGGTCGACCGCGCTCAGTGTGCCGATGATCTGGTTGCTCTGCATCACGACGGCAGCACGGTTGGCGCCCAGTTGGCGTTGGGCATCGGCCAGGATGGCATCCGCGGCCACCATAAGGGGGGGCTGTGTGATGGCCTGCGACAGGGGCGCGGTCGGCCCTGCTTTCCGCAGCGCGGCGAACACCTCGCCCCGCGCCAGCACGCCGGCCAAATGGCCGGCATCCCACACCACGATGCTGCTCTGCGGCGACGTCGCGAACTGGCGCGCGGCCGTGGCCAGCGGCGTATCGGGCGCCAGCACCAGGCCCACCGGTTGTTTCACCTGGTGTACCCGCACGCGACCCAGAACCTCATCGCTGATCACCTGTTGGCGCTCGGCGCCGGCCGCGCTGAAGATCAAGATCGCGATCAGCCCCAGGAAGAAGTTGGTGGTGAGGATCGCGGCCACGCCCATCAGCGCCGCAAAGACCTGGCCGATAACCGAGGCGATGCGCGTGGCCCGGCCGAAGGGCAGCCAGCTCGCCAGGAACGAGCGCAGCAGCCGCCCCCCATCCATGGGAAACGCGGGGATCAGGTTGAACAGCGCCAGCAAGATGTTGTTCACTGCCAGTAGCAGGAGCAGCGAGGGACCCGGCAGGCCGGTCACCAACGAGCCGGACCGCAGTTGCGCGCCGAGCAGCGCCATGGCTTCCAACGGCCCGGCCCAGGCCAACACGAACACGCCCAACAGGAATGCCAACAGGATGTTGGTGGCCGGCCCGGCCGCTGTGATCAGGAACTCCTGGAAGGGGCTCTGCGGCAGCCTGGCGATGCGGGCCAGCCCGCCCACGGGATACAGCGTGATGTCCTGCACCTGCACGCCGAAGAGCTGCGCCACCAGGCTGTGACCCAGCTCGTGCAGCACCACGCAGGCGAACAACAACAGCACGAACAGCACCATCAGCGCCGCGCCTTGCAGCCAATACCCGCCGCTGCTGTTGAACCCGATGAAGGCCGCCCAGGCGATGATCAGCAGGAAACTGATGTGCACCCGGATGGGAATGCCGCGGACGGTGATGAGTTTGAGTGACCAGGACATGAGAACCTCATGAGACGTGAGACGTGAAACGTGATGCGTGATTCGCCATTCGCTGATTGGCTATTCGTCCCAACGAAACTGCAACGCGACCATCTTGCGATATAGCCCGTCGGGCCGTTCGAGCAGTTCGGCGTGCGTGCCCTGCTCGACGATGCGACCGGCGTCCAGCACTGCGATCCAATCGGCGTTGGTGATGGTGCTCAAGCGGTGGGCGATGACGAACGTGGTGCGGTCGCGCATCAGCCGTTCCAACGCCTCTTGCACAGCCAGCTCCGATTCGGTGTCCAGCGAAGACGTCGCTTCGTCCAGGATCAGGATGCGGGGGTCCTTCAGCAGGGCGCGGGCGATGGCCACACGCTGGCGCTGGCCGCCGCTGAGCTTGACGCCGCGCTCTCCCACCAGCGTATCGTATCCGTCAGGCAACTGCGTTATGAAGTCGTGCGCGTTGGCCGCACGGGCCGCGGCCTCGATGTCGTCTTCGGTCGCATCCAGCTTGCCGTAGCGGATGTTATCGCGTATGCTGCCGCTGAAAAGGGCCGTTTCCTGAGGCACGATGCCGATCTGCTCCCGCAGGCTGCGCAGCTTCACGTCCCGGATATCGTGGCCGTCAATCAGGAGGCGGCCGCAGTTGGGGTCGTAGAAGCGCGGGATCAGGTTGACCAGCGTGGTCTTGCCCGCACCGCTGGGCCCCACCAACGCCACCACCTGGCCCGAATAGGCCGTCAGGTTGATATCCTCCAACACCACCCGCGCCTCCGACGCATCACCGTAGTCGAAGCACACCCCCTCGAAGCGGACCTCGCCCCGAATGGACGGCAGATCGGGCGCACTGGGCGCATCTTGCATCTCCGGTGGCGTGTCCAGCAGCTGGAAGACCCGTTCGCTGGCGCCCAGCGCGCGCTGGAACTGCGCATACAGGCTGGTGAAGCCGGCGATGGGCGAGGCGATCATCATGGTGTAGAGCAGGAACGACACCAATTGCCCCGGCGTCAGCCGGCCGCCGATCACCTCGCGGCTGCCCACCCACAGCACGATCGCGATGGTGCTGAACGCCAGCAGCCCGATCACCGGTCCCAGGATGGCGCCCAGGCGCACCCGTTTGATCGCGATGCCGAACAGCCGCTCGACCCCGTCGCCGTAGCGGCCCACCTCGTAGGGCTCGCGCGCGAACGATTTGACGATGCGGACGCCGGCCAGCGCCTCCTCGGCGGTCGCGCTCACCTCGGCCAGCGCGTCCTGCACCTGCCGGCTGTAGCGGCGCACCCAGCGGCCCAGCACG
>DAOUAT010000484.1:0-6110 GCA_034433275.1 Anaerolineae bacterium | reverse complement strand
TGAGTGAGAAGGTGGGGTCACGCCTTACGCAGCACGCAGTACGCAATACGGAGTACGCAGCACGCAGTACGCACCACGCACTACGCAGTACGCAATACGCACCACGCACCACGGAGTCCTATGTCAATCATCACCATTCTTGGGTCCGGCTTGATGGGCACGGCTGTGGCCTGGCCGCTTTCGGACAACGGCCATGAGGTTCGGCTGGTGGGCACACACCTGGACGGGAACATCATCCGCGCCTGCCTGGAGGGCGGTTATCACCCGCGGCTGAGGCGGCTGCTGCCTGATCGGGTGACGCCGTTCTTTGTCGAAGATCTGCCTCGGGCGCTGGCCGGTGCAGATGTGGTCGTCAGCGGGGTCAACTCGTTGGGGGTGCGGTGGCTCGGGCGGACGCTGGGGCCGCTGCTGTGGCCCGGCGCCACGGTGATCGCGGTGACCAAGGGTCTCGAGGCGTTGCCGGAGGGCCAGGTGAGCATCCTGCCCGATGTGCTGCGCTCGGAACTGCCCGCGGCGGTGCGGGATCAAGTGACGCTGGCGGCTATCGGCGGGCCGTGCATCGCGGGCGAGCTGGCGGGCCGGCGACACTCGTGCGTGGTTTTCACAGGCCGCGACGCGGCCGCGCTGGCGTGGTTGCGCGAGCTCTTTGCGACCGGCTACTATCACATCTGGACCTCGACCGATATCATCGGGGTGGAGGCGTGCGCAGCGCTGAAGAACGCATACACGGTGGCGGTGGGGCTGGCTGCGGGCCTGCTCGACCGCGCCGGTGGGCCGGATGGCGCGGGCGCGGCCATGCACAACCCGGCTGCGGCGCTGTTCGGGGCCAGCGCGCGGGAGATGACCCGCATCGTGGCGCTGCTGGGCGGCGGCCCGGAGAATGTGGCCTGGCTGCCCGGCGTGGGCGATCAGTACGTGACGTGCGCAGGCGGCCGGACGATCCGCCTGGGCCGGCTGCTGGGCGCAGGGCTGACCTACACCGAGGCCGTGCGGGAGATGGCCGGCGAGACGCTGGAGGGCGCGTATGTCATCCAACAGCTTGCCCGCGCGCTGCCGGTTTGGGAGGCGCACGGGCTGATCGACCCGCACGAACTGCCGCTGCTGCGGATGCTGTGCCGGGTGATCACCGAGGACGCGGCGATGGAGATACCGTTTGAGAAGTTGTTTGACTAAATCCAGCCCAAGGTGAAATCTGCCGCCGGTGGCGGTTGCAACAGCGCGCAGATTTCACCTTGGGAATCGTTCAGATCCCCTTCACCCGCCAGTCTGCACCATGGCTATCGCAGCCATCCTAACTCGGCATTACTACATTGAAGGAAACCATTTGCTGAAAGCTCGTCCAGTCGGCCTCGTTTGAGAAGAAGGTGCGGGGAAGGATCGTCGCCAGACCATCGGCCCCCAGCAAGACTACCATCTCCGGTCGCACGTGTGCGCGCACGAAGCTCTCCCACTTTTCCAATGATAAGTTGTCAAGACAACACCCAGTTCTTGACGCAAAACTGCGTCACCGCGTCTTCATCCACCGTGACTCCGAGCCCCGGCCCGTCGGGCACGCTGATCGTGCTGTCCGGGTTGAGCACGAACCGTTCGGCGGTGACGTCTTGCCGGTAGTAGCGATCCGTCGCTGAGATGTCGCCGGGGAGGGTGAAGCCGGGCAGGCTGGCCAGCGCCAGGTTGCCCGCGCGGCCCACGCCCGTCTCCAACATCCCGCCGCACCACACCGGCACGCCGGCCGCGCGGCACAGGTCGTGGATCGCGACCGCCTGGCTCAGTCCGCCCACGCGGCCCGCCTTGATGTTGATCACCCGGCACGCCTTCATCTCCAGCGCCTGCCGCGCGTGGCGGGCCGAGAGGATGCTCTCGTCCAGGCAGATCGGCGTGCGGAACTCGGCTTGCAGGCGGTGGTGATCCCAGATGTCATCTTCGTCCAGCGGCTGCTCGATCAGCAGCAGGCCCAGGTCATCCAGCGGTCGCAGCGCGGCCGCGGTCTCCAGGGTGTAGGCCGAGTTGGCGTCCACTTGCAGGCGGATCGCGGGAAATGCGCGGCGTACGGCCTCCGTGTCGGCCACGTCGCGGCCGGGCTTGATCTTGATCTTGATCCGGCCATAGCCCTGGGCCAGGTAGCGGCCCACCGTCTCCACCAGCGCCGCAGGCGAGGCTTGCAGGCCCACCGAGACGCCCACATCGGCCCGGTCGCGCGCGCCGCCCAGTAGATCGCGCAGCGCACGCCCTTCGCGCTTGCCCAGCAGATCCCACAGCGCCAGCTCGATCCCGGCCTTGGCCATGAGGTGGCCGCGCACCTGGCCGGCGCAAGCCTGGAAATCGGCCGGGCCGGCCACGTCCTGGCCCAGGATGGCCGGCACGAGGAAGTCGGCCAGGATGTGCCAGGCGGTGCCCGTGGTTTCGTAGGCGTAACCGGGGTCGCGGTCAGCCACGCACTCGCCCCAGCCGGTCAGTCCCTCGGAGCGGAGCTCGATCAGGATGCACTCGCGGTCGTGGATGCGGCCAAACGAGGTCTCGAAGGGGGCGACCAGCGGCATGCGCAGGTGGTGCAAGGTGACGCGTTCGATGAGCATGATGGGCCTCCGGGGGTCAGGGATGGGCACGTGTCAGGATGTAGGCTGTGCGCGGGGCCGGGCCAGGTTCGTAGAGAAAGTCGCTGATCACGTAGTCTCGCTCGAACAACGTCCGCAAGACGTCGCGCATCCCCAG
Source organism: Anaerolineae bacterium (assembly GCA_034433275.1). GTDB lineage: Bacteria > Chloroflexota > Anaerolineae > CG2-30-64-16 > CG2-30-64-16 > DAOUAT01. The sequence continues at coordinate 3,398 of DAOUAT010000484.1, read as the reverse complement.
GCGCCAGCGCCGCGCCAGGTTCCGGTCGGCCGCTTTCAGCGCCTGGAAGTCGGCTGGCAGGTCGAGCAGCAGCGCGGCCGGCAAGGGCGCATCCGCGGCCAGGGCCGCCGGCGGGATCGGGTGCCCGTTGGCGTCTGGCGGGTTGAGGGCCAGCGCGCCCGCTGCCAGGTGCGCTTCCGCGCTGGGCCGCGGCGCGGGGTCGTCGCTCAGGTGCTCATCCACCCACGGCGTGGCGATCCACCAGTCCACCTGCAGGCGATCGGTGGGCAGGCCCGCGTTGAGGCCGTCGGCCAGGTCGCCGTAGAGGTCCACCAGGTAGGTGTTGCACACCGCGCCCAGCTTGGCGATGTTGAGGTGTGCGTTGCGCGCCAGCAGCTGATCGTAAGTCCAGGTGATGTGATCGATCCCCTGTTTGAGCACGTGGCCGCGCTGATAACGCTTCAGCGCGAAGCCGGCGCCTGAGCTGCGATGATCGGGGTGGACCCCCAACATGTGCGAGCAGTGCTTCAGATGGCGCGTTGTTCCATGTTCGTGGAACCCCAGAAAACTGAAGACGAAACCCGCCAGTTGCTCGTCCACCCACGCGCCGGCCACCAACCCGCCGCTGTGCGCCGCGGTCAATAGCACGTGTACGGGCACGATCTCGATGTCAGCCCCCGGCCAGACAGCGCGCTGGAGTTCCACCACCAGGGCCAGCTCGTCAGGCGTCTCGATGGTGCGGATCGCGTATGGGGGGTGTGATGGCATCGTCATGACCTGCACTCTCACTTCCTGGTCAGCGGTTCCGGGTCGTAATCGCCCCACTTCACGTTCACAGTCAGCGCCAGTTGCACCAGATCGTCGGTCTTGGCGCGGGCTACGGCCTCTTGTGTGGCAGCCTGGCGTGCTTCGGCCGCAGTCTCATCGGCCGGCCGCTGGCTGAGGCGCACCGACGCGATGCGCGCCTCGACGATGTCTGCCTGGCGGTAAGGCACGATCGCACCCGCGGGCTGCCCGATGATCGCTTTCGCCAGCGGCGTGCTGGCGCCGAGGAAGCCGGCCGCGAAGTCCGCCGCCGCGTCGGGTGCGATGTCGAACGCCAGCCGCTCGCGCTCGCCTGATTCGGCGATCAGCTCGACCTCGACGTGGGTGCCCAGCGCCACCAGGCCGGGATGCGGATCGTACTTCATGGGCCCGCCTTTGTTGCTCATTCAGCCTCAAGCGCAGCACCCTGAGCGGAGGGCCGCATGGGTGCGCGGCCCGCAGTCGAAGGGTGCGGAGATGTAAGGTTCTCCCACTCGTTGCGCAGGATCGCGTAGCACTCGACCGTCTCGAACACGCCCCACTTGAGCTCGTGCTCGCGCAGCGTGCCCTCGTGCCGCATCCCGATCTTACGCATCACGCGGCCCGACGCCGGGTTGCGCGCCAGGTGGACGGCCCGGATGCGGTGCAGACCCAGCGCGCGGAACCCGTAATCGCGCAGCGCGCTGGCGGCCTCAGTGCAGTAGCCGCGGCCCCAATACGGCACGCCGATCCAGTAGCCCATCTCGGCACGCTGGTGCTCGGATTTGATGGATAACCCGATTGCCCCGCAGAGCTCGCCCGGCTCTGTCAGAGTGATCGCGTAAGTGATCCCCGTGCCGTCGGTCAGGGTATTGGGGTGGGTGCTGATCCACGTCTCCGCCATGCCATCCTCATAGGGGTGCGGGATGGTGGCTGTGGTAGACGCGACCTCGCGCGCGCCGGCCAGGCGTTGCACATCGGCCGCGTCCGCCAGGGTGAAGGGACGCAGGGTCAGGCGGGTGGTGTGGAGGATGGGTTGATTGAGCATGGTGTTTTCCTAACCAGAAGGGGTTTGACTCCGCCGCGCGCTGGACAATACCAGTGGCGAAAACACAGCCATGAAGTCGCCGCGATCGGCGTGGCGCAGTATCTCGTAAGGAAAGCGTGGCAGGGTCACGCCGCGGATCAGGCTGTTGGCGTCCAGGAACACGCGCGGTCTGGGATTAACCACCGTAGCGTTCCTGATAGGCGCGCTGTTGGACATCTTCGATGAGCGCATCGAGATCCTCATCCTCATGGATACCGCGGCGTTCAGCTTCCTTGCCCAGGCTCACGACCAGTTGGCGCAAGACATCCTCGGCTTTCACCTGAGGTGACACGATTGCCTTGGAGATGAATACGCCTCCCATCAGTGGGCGCAACATCACATAGTCGCCGGTATCAATTCCCATCGCCGCGCGCAATTCCTGAGGGATCGTCATCTGGCCTTTTTGAGTCAGTTTGGTGAGCATTGTTTCGGCCATTGTTTTCAAACCTCACATTGGGTTCATGGTTGGGTTGTATTACAATCTGATTGTAAGTCTGTATGACTGAGGTGTCAAGTGGTTGGTGGTTGCACACAACCGGGTGTGGACAGATGTAGCTGACTCTCTCGCTTGTCTTCTTGACCCCAATTCACTCCGCGCATACACTACATCATCAAACACGGCAGGCACAATGCGACGCTCTATGAGGCGTTTGGTTAGGAGGTGGAACATGACCACAATCATCTGGTGGCTCCGGCGCGACCTGCGCCTGCGCGACAACGACGCGCTGAAGGCGGCGCTTGCGCACGGCGGAGGGGTCGCGCCCGTCTTCGTGCTCGATCCCGCGCTGCTGACCGCGGCCGATGTCAGCGAGGTGCGGGTGGCGTTCCTACTCGGCAGCCTGCGCGCCCTGGACGCCGACCTGCGCCAGCGCGGCAGCCGGCTGATCGTGCGGCGGGGCGAGCCGCTGGCCGAGCTGACCCGGCTGGTCGCTGAGACGGGCGCTGAAGCCATCTGCGCTGAGGCCGACCCGTGGCCCTATGGCCGGCGCCGGGATGCCGCCGTAGCCGCGGCCCTGCCCTTGCGCCTCACCCCTGGCGTCACCGTTTTCCCGGCAGACGCGGTGCGCAAGGCCGACGGTGGCCCCTACACCGTGTTCACGCCCTACAGCCGCGCGTGGCGGGCGCTGCCGCCCCCGACGCCGGCCGGGCTTTGGGCGCCGCCGGAGCGCCTGCCCGCGCCGCCGGATGATCTCGCCAGCCTGCCCATCCCTGCCCAGCCGATCTTGCCCGCAGCCGTGCCCTTCCCGCCCGGCGAAGCTGAGGCGCTGCGTCGGCTGCGCGCGTTCACGCTGGCCCAGACCCGACAGGTTTTCGGAAACCTGTCGGGTCTCGCAGTCATCCATCGTTACAACGATGACCGCAACCGCATGGACCTGGACGGAACCTCGCAACTCTCACCCTATCTGCGGTTCGGCATGGTCTCGGCCCGCCGCGCGGCGGTGGCGGCGCTGCACGCGGCGGAGGTGGCGGCTGATGCAACCGCGCGCAAGGGCGCGGAGACGTGGCTCAGTGAGCTGATCTGGCGCGAGTTCTACATGGCGATCCTGCA
>DAOUAT010000483.1:0-6824 GCA_034433275.1 Anaerolineae bacterium | reverse complement strand
TCAGGTGGACGACGAGGCTCAATAGGAGAAAGCAGACCAGGAAGGCCGCCGTCCTGTCCAAGCCAAACAGATGGCCGTAGCCCACCAGGAAACCGACCAGGAGCACGACCTTCAGCGCCTTGTACCACTTTGGCTGCAAGGTGTGTGACTTGATGAAATTGACGTCAACCTTGATCTCGTCGAGCAGGTTGCTCATCTGCGGCCTCCGCACGATCACGGCAGGCAACACCGATGCCTGATACAAGGAGCTGACGAGAAGCATCGGGCTGCCGGTCCGCAGCGCTGTCGGCACCTCGCGCCGACGCTCTCCGGCGCGCTCGGCGCCGTCCGATCAGGGGCACGCCATGGCTGGCGCGACATGGGGCACAGGGGACTGACCTCCAGCAGGGCCACATGGCCGCCGGGGCTCGTCGGCGTGAGGGTAGTATACCACGCTGGCCCTGCGAAGGCCAGCCTCAAAATCGATTGCTGACGTTCTGATGCATTACCCTGGATGAGGGCGTGGGAGTCTCGTCTCTCACGACTTGACATCCGATCGAATCATCTGTATTATACGCATAGATTATCATAAAGATAGAGTATAATACAGATGAGACCAGCGTTTGTGGGCCGTGAGGCCGAGCTGCAGCTGCTGAACCGCCTCTGGGCGCGGCCGGAGGCCACACTCCTGATCCTCTATGGCCGGCGCCGCGTGGGCAAGACCCGGTTGCTCACGTACTGGCTGCAGCAGGCTGGCGCCGGTGAAGCTGCACAGGATCGGCCAACCCGGCGCGTGCTGTACTGGGTCGCCGAGCCCTCCTCGGCCCGCGACCAACTGCGCTCTTTCTCCCAGGCAGTCTACAACTTCGCCAACCCCCAGGCCCTGGCGCCGGAGGACTTCAGCTACGCCAGCTGGCAGCAGGCGTGGGAGCAGGTGGCTGTGCTCGCGCAAGAGGAGCGGCTGGCGCTCCTGATGGATGAGTTTACCTATCTCTTGGAGATCGATCCCGGCATCGCGGGGCAGCTGCAGAACCTGTGGGATCACACCCTCAGCCGCACGAACCTCTTCCTGGTGATCTGCGGCTCGCACCTGGGGATGATGCAGCGCCACACGCTGTCCTACCAGGCGCCGCTCTACGGCCGGGCGGCCGCGCAGCTGCGCTTGCAGCCCCTACCGTTCGGTATGACTGCGCGCTATTTTCCGAGCTTCGACGCCGACGAGCGGGTGGCAATCTACGCCATATGGGGCGGGATCCCGGCCTACTGGGAGCGCCTCGATCCGGCTGCGACCCTCTCGGACAACATCCGCCACGAGCTGCTGACCGCCAACAACCTGATGCAGGCCGAGCCGCGCCTGCTGCTGCAAGACTTCGTCAACGATCCGCACAACTACGTGGGCATCTTGCGCGCCATCGCCAACGATGCGCGCACACAAGGCGAGATTGCAGCGTTCACCGGGCTGGCGCAGGGCCACGTCTCCCAATACCTCAGCACCCTGCAAGACACCGGCTTTGTGGAACGCCGCGCGCCGGTGACGCAGGGGGAACGCTCGCGGCTGGGCCGCTATCATATCGTGGACCCCTATCTGCGCTTCTACTATCGTTTTCTCGCCAACCGCCAGTCGCAGCTGGCCCTGGGCATCCAGGAGCAGTCGTTGGCCGAGATCAAGCGCCACCTGCGTGACTTCATCGGCGCCAACACCTGGGAGGAGCTTTGCCGGGAGTGGCTCCTGCGTGCCAGCGCACAGCAGGCCGTGCCCGCGCTGGTGGATCAGGTGGGCAGCGCCTGGACACGCGCCGCCCAGGTGGACGTGGTGGGGGTCAACTCGATGGAGAAGACGCTGGTGTTGGGCGAGTGCAAGTGGGGTCCCGAGCCCAGCGGCCGCAGTGTCCTGACCGAGCTGATCGAGAAGATGGCGGAGGTTGTGCCCGGCCAGGGCCATTGGCAGGTCTATACTCTGGGCTTTGCCCGGGCTGGCTGGACCCCGGCCAGCCATGCGTTTGCCGAGGAAGTCACGCGCGTCCCGGTGAGCGGCAAGAACTGGCGCACGGTGGGCATGCGTCTGCTGGATCTGGCGCAAGTGGACCACGATCTGGCCGCGTGGGTGAGCCCATAGGCAGGCAGCATAAGGGGCGTGAAGTAGCCTTGCCTGTGCGGCCGGTGATGGCTTCTTGCGCTCCGGTTCCGATGCAGCTCTACTGCTGCCCCGCCCGCGCCACGCGCTGCCAGATCAGGTGGACCGCCGCAGCGCCCAGCCCCAGCAGCGCAAGCCGCTTGGCGTCGCGCAGCCGGTCTTCCAGGCCCTCCGCCAGGTTGTCCAAGGCGAAGATGGGGGTGTGGCGGCCCACGAATCGCCGCTCGGGCACGAAATAGGCGCGCACCACGCGGTGGATGTCGGCCGGCGTCACCGCCGCCAGCGCCGCCTCGATGTCGGGTGGCGGCTGATCGGCCGGCCAGTCGAGGATGGGGTCGGCCAGGGTGGCCGCGCGTTCGTAGTTGTTCTCGTCGGCGGCCGCCCAGTTGGCCCAGACCACGCGCGCCGCGCTGCGGACTTCGCGGCGCTTGGGCGCGGCTTGCGTGAGCTCGTCAATCTCCCCCAGCAATGTATCGCGCGCCCAATCCTCGTGCCGGTCGGCGACGGTGACCTGCGCGCCGAAGTAGCCGCTGTCGCGATGGAAGACGTTGTAGGCCCACGGCGTGTAGGTGAGGCCGCGGCGGAAGCGCAGCTCCGCCAGCAGGCGCTGCCCCAGGAGCTCCTGCAGGACTTCCAGGGGCCAGCGGTCGGCGTGCGCGCAGCCGACGGTGCGGGCGCCCAACGCCAGGGTGATCTGGTGGCGCTCCACCGGGCCATGCACCGCGACATCATGGGGGCCCTTCGGGTAGTTTGTCGGTGGATCGGGAGGCGCCGGCCGTGCAGGCAGATCGCCGAAGCAACGTTCGGCCAACTCGGCGACCTGGTCCTTGGTGACGCTGCCGACGATCGCCAGGCCGGCGTTGGCCGGCGTGTAGCGCTGCCAGTGGAAGTCCACCAGCTCGGCGCGCGTGAAGCTTGCCAGGTCGGCGTCGTCGCCCAACGCCTCCTCCATCGTGTATCCGAAGAGCCGGGCCTGGATGGCGAGATCCAGGTCTTCGGTGAGGCGGAGCCGGCGCAGGATGCGCTGCAGCTGCGGATCGCGCAGCGCGCGCTCGCTGGCGATGGCCTGGCGTTCCTTGGCCAGCTTGTACTCCGGGAAGGTGGGGTGGAAAACCAACTGCGCCAGCCACTCCAGCGCCAGGGTCAGGCGGCGCCGGGGCGCCTGCACCGAGTAGCCGGCGATGTCGTAGCCGGTCCAGCCGGCGGACTCGCCACCCTTGTCGCGCAGGCGCGCATGCAGCTGCGCCTCGGGCCAGCGCTCGGTGCCGCTGAAGAGCATGTGTTCGACGAAGTGCGGCAGGCCGGCCTGGCCGCGGCTAGCGTGGCGCGTGCCGGCGCCGACCACCAGGTAGGCGGCGATGGTGGGGTTGTGCGGTCGGGTCTCGCCCCAGATGCGCAAGCCATTGGCCAGGGTCAGGGCCCAGACTGCGGCAGGCTGGCGATCGGAGGAGTCCGCCGGCGTGATCGGTGTCTCTGCCATAGGATCCCTACCCCTTATTGCTCATTCCCCTCATCCCGATCCACCGGGGGCAGCAGCCGCGGCGCCGGCTCGTCCGTGAGGGCGGCTGTGATCTCCTGCCAGGCGTGCTGGAAGAAGCGGATGATCGCGTGCGCCATCGCAACCACGCTGGCACGGAGCGGCTCCGGCAGCAGGGCCGTCTCCTTGGCGACGACCACCGCCGTCATCTGGTAGGGCTTGCGCCGCGGCTTGCGCGACTGGGTCCGCTTCTTCGGCTTCTTTTCCGCCTTCTTGGTGGCCTTCTCTGGCGACTCCTTGTCTCCCTGTGGTGTGGCCATCGGATCCCCCTGCAACTGCGCGGCGCCCTTGCGGCGATGACGGACCGCTCTGTGTTTTTGACAAAGCCCTGCGTTCTGGTTTACACTTTAGCACAACTGTTCTCAGCACACAAGTTCGCATTGATCTGTGTATGGGAGCGCAAGGCAGAGGGAAGGGTGAAACGGCAGAACTTCGTGGTGCTTGAGGGATGCCTGCAGGACTGCACCCCTCGCATGGTAGATTCGGAGCGGGGGCCTGCGCCGGCGTTGATGGCCACGCTGGTGACCGATCACGCCGCGTACGGCGGCCACCACCGCGTGCTGTTTCGGGAGCGGTTGGGGGTGGAGTTGCGGGCTTTCCTGGCTGCGGCCGGCTCTGACGGCGTCAATGTGGTCGCCGACGGCCACACGGCCAGCCAGGGCGCCGAGGCGTACGTGGAGGCGGATCGCGTGCTTTACCCCGCCCCGGAAGAAATGCGCCGGTGGGCCGCGCTCATCACGGGCCGCCTGCTGGGCCGGTCGGGGGCATGACCGGCCAATGTGAGAGCTGGGAGTGGCTTACGGCTTTTCGCCGCCGGTGGGGCCTTGGGCGGATCGGATGCCCTCCAGGACCGCGGCACAAGCCTTGACCGCCGCCTTCCGGGCCGGCTCAGGTGAGCCGCTCGACCTCTTGCGCGAGCGCGCTGAGCAGGTCAAGTGCATTGCGCAGGCGTGCCTGATCCCGCTCTACCCCCGGCTTGCGATAGCGGATTGCGCCGTCCGCCAGGCTCAGATCCAGCGAAGGCGCCGACAGCAGGTGATGCCGCAGCGCCTCAGAGGCGATCACGCGCCTGATCGTCTCCTCCGGTTCGCCCTTGATGACCAGGCGCCGATCGAGCTCCGCATCGCCGGTCTGAATGTCCTGCGCGCCGAGCGCCTTGCCGACCCGGGCGAAGACACCCTCTTTTGACAGTTCCAGGCGCAGCCCGGCCGGACTGTGGGAAGCCATCACGATCCGCGTGAAGGTTTCGCTGTGCCGGCTCTTCCCGACCCCGGTGGTGTGGGTGTAGGTGTCCATCGTCAGGGCACGCCCCTGGTAGTCTCCCTGGGCCGTGGCCCACGACCACGGGCTTCGCCCTGGGCTGCACTCCAGCCCCAATTGGGATGCCAACTCCGTCCAGGCGCGGACCTGCGAGCGCCGCTGCAGGTAAGTGAAGAACAACACGATACCGATCACGACGGCGACCATGATCAGACCGAGCACCAAAATCTGCGAGTTGGCGGTTGCGGTTTCCATCAGCGGACTCCTGTCTTCAGTATCGCGGCGACCTTGGCGGGCAAGTCCCCGTCTGACGGGGTTGCCAGAAAGCGCGCCAACATGGTATCATCAGCGAAGGACGTGATGAGCACCCCCAGCAGGATTCGAACCCGCGGCCTACTGATCCGAAGTCAGTCGCTCTATCCACTGAGCTATGGGGGCGCACTGACTAGAGTATAGCACCAGGATGCCGATTTCGGCAAGCCGGCCGGATGGCTTGTTGTGGGTGTGATGGTGTAGCGTGACGCGCGGCGTCGGAGGAATTGGCAGCCTATGACGTGGGAGATTTTACAGAATCAGCTTCCGAAGTTTTTTGCGCCGCAGGATGTGACGCTGGTGCGCCGCGCCTTTGACGTAGCCAATGCCGCGCACGGTGACGCCAAGCGGGTGTCCGGTGAGCCTTATATCGTGCATCCGGTGGCGGTGGCCGGCATCCTGGCCGAGTTGCGCCTCGACGCGGAGACCATCGCTGCCGCCCTGCTCCATGATGTGGCGGAGGATACCCCACTTAAGGTGCCCGACCTGGCCGAGATGTTCGGGCCTGGCGTGGCCAGCATGGTGGATGGCGTTACCAAGCTGACCAACATCCCCGACATGGCTTCGCTGCCCGATGGTCGCCGTGATCCGCGCATCGAGAGTTATCGTAAGATGTTGCTCGCCATGGTCAACGATGTGCGCGTGATGCTGATCAAGCTCGCGGATCGGTTGCACAACATGCGCACCATGGGGTACATGAAGCCGGAGAGCCAGCTTCGCATCTCCCGTGAGACCCTGGATATCTACGCGCCGCTGGCCAGCCTGCTGGGCATGTATCGGATCAAGTGGGAACTCGAGGACCTGGCGTTCCGCTATCTGGAGCCCGAGATTTATGCCCAAATGAAGCAGGACTTGGCCCAGCGCCGCGAAGAACGCCAGGCCTACGTCAACGACATCGCCCGTCAGATCAAGGCCGATCTGGCCAAACACAGCATCACCGATGCGGCGGTGACGGGCAGGCCCAAACACATCTACAGCATCTATCGCAAGATGAAACGCAAGGGCGTGCCCCTGGATCAAATCTACGACCAGGAGGGCATCCGCATCGTCGTCTCTGAGATCGCGGATTGTTACGCGGCCTTAGGGGTGGTTCACACGCTTTGGCGGCCGATCCGGGGCGAGTTCGACGACTACATTGCGAACCCGAAGGAGAACCAGTATCAGTCGTTGCACACGGCGGTGTATCTCCCTAACGGTAAGCCGCTGGAGGTGCAGATCCGCACTCACGATATGGATCGTATCGCGGACATGGGCATCGCCGCGCACTGGCGCTATAAGCATCAGACGCGTCACGATGAAGCCTTCGATCGTAAGGTGGCCTGGCTCCGGTCAGCGATTGAGTGGCAGACGCAGGATCAAACCGGCGGCAGCGAGTTCCTGGCGACCGTCAAGGAAGATCTGTTTAGAGACCGTGTCTACGTCTTCACGCCGAAGGGCCAGGTCATTGACCTGCCGGCCGGGGCCACGCCCATTGACTTCGCCTATCAGATTCACACGGAGGTCGGCGAGCGTTGCCGGGGGGCCAGGGTGCGGGGCAAGCTGGTCGGCCTGGATTATCAGCTGCAGAGCGGCGACCAGGTCGAGATCATAGATCGGAAGAGC
>DAOUAT010000482.1:0-28267 GCA_034433275.1 Anaerolineae bacterium | reverse complement strand
CGCGCGGCGGCCATCGCCGCACGCAGCGATGATGCTCTCCGGGCCGGACTCGGCCGCGTCGCCGCCAGCGTAGACGCCGGGGACGCCGGTGCTGGCAGTGGCGTGGTCAATGGCGATGCCACCGTCACTGCACACCGTCACCACGCTGCCATCCAGGAACGCGAAGTCGGGGTTCTGGCCCACGGCGATGATCACGGTGTCGCACGGGATCTGGAACTCGCTGCCGGGGATGGCCACCGGTTTGCGGCGGCCGTCGGGGCCGGGCTCGCCCAGCTTGTTGCGCAGGCACTCCAGCGCGGTGACCTTGCCGGTATCATCGCGCATCACGCGCAGCGGGGTAGTCAGCTCCAGCAGCTCGTTGCCCTCTTCCAGCGCACCTTCGATCTCTTCCAGGCTGGCCGGCATCTCGGCGCGGGTGCGGCGGTAGACGATGGTCGTGGGATTGCCCGTGAGACGCTGCGAGGTGCGCACCGCGTCCATGGCGGTGTCGCCACCGCCGATGACCAGCGCCTTTTTGCCCAGGTCGGGCCGCTCCCCGCGGCGGGCCCGGTCCAGCAGGCCCAGCGCCGCGTAGACGCCCGGCCCCTCGACGCCGGGGATCCGCAGCGGTGTGTCGCGCTGGAAGCCGGTCGCTACGTAGACCGCGTCGAAGCCCTGCTCCAGCAGCTTCTCCGGCGCGCCGGTGATGGGATGGTTCAGCTTCAGCTCCACGCCCATGGCCAGGACGCGATCCACGTCGCGCTGGATCACCTCCCACGGCAGGCGGAACACCGGCACCAGCCGCATCATGCCGCCGATGACATCCTTGGCCTCGAAGACGGTCACGTCCACGCCGTTCAGTGCGAGATAGAACGCGGCCGACCAGCCCGAGGGGCCGGAGCCGATGACGGCGACCTTCTTGCCGACCTTGTCCTTGGCGGCCAGCGGCGCCACCGTGCCGTTTTCCTCGGCATAGCGCTTCAGCGCGCGGATGGCGACCGTTTCCTCGTAGTCGTTGCGCACGCAGCGGGTCTGGCACAGGTGGTTGCACACGTAGCCAGTGACGCCGGGCAGCGGGTTGCGGGCCAGGATGACCGCCAGCGCCTTGTCGGGGTCCCCTTCCTTGATCCACCAGTTGTACTCCGGCACGTCCTGGCACACCGCGCACTGCTCCATACACGGCGCGACGATGCAGTCCCACAGCCCCAGCCCGGATTTCACCTTGGGCAGGCCGTAGGGCCAGTATTCCTTTTTGTAGCGATGGTCGGTCAGCGCCTCGGCGGCCGCGGCCTTGACGTTCTTCAGCTTGTTCGCCGAGAACTCGGCCAGGCTCGTCGCCCCGGCGGCGGCCATGGCGGCCTCCAGGTTGGTCAGCCATTGGCCGAAGCGAGCGTAGCCGCCCGGCTTCAGCAGGTCGGAGCAGGCGGTGATGGGCGCCGGGCCGCAAGCTGCGACCGTGGCGATGTTCAGCGCGTCCGCGCCCGCCGAGTAGGAGACCCGGAGGTCGCCATTGAACTCGTGGGCCAGCTTGTCGAACAGATTCATGGTGACCGGGTAGAGCGCGCGGCCCGACATGTACATCTCGTCGCCCGGCATGACCCGCTTGTGGTTGTGCATCGCCAGGGTGTTGCTCAGCTTGACGCCGAAGGCCAGCCCTTGCGCCGCAGCGACCTTTTGCATCCGGCCGATCAGCCCGACCGCCTTGTCGTAGGAGATATCGTGCTCGAACACCGAGTCGGGGATGTGGATTTCGTGGAAGCCCAGGTCGTTGTGCAAGATGTCTAGCACTCGCTCCTTGCCCAGCAGCGTCGGGTTCATCTTGACGATGGTGTGCAGCTTGCGCTCGGTGAGCAGGTAGTCGGCGATGCGCTCGATCTCGTCGGGCGGGCAGCCGTGCATGGTGGAAAGGGTGATGCTGTTGGCGATCTGGTTGGGGATCTCGACGTCGGCGTACTGGGGGAACTCGCGGGCCAGAATCGCCTTGATCTGGGCCACTTCCTCGGTCGCGTCCTCCATCTTGCGCATGAAGGTCTGCACCCGCGGGCTGCGGATGCCTTCCAGGTTGTAGCCGACGCTCATATCGAAGATCGTGCCCAGCGGCGCCACACCTTCCCAGCCCAGGATGCGCGGCAAGATGTGTACTAATGCCCAGGCGACGACGTACTCGTGGGCCGATTCCTCCAGCTTCAATTCCTGCGACCACTCGACGTTGTAGCCCTCGTCCTCCATGTCAATGCACGGCCGCGGGATCTCCAGCTCGTCGAGGATCTGCACCGTTTTCAGCTCGATAAAACGGCCGCCGCAGAGCCAGGCCGCGATGATGTTCTGGCTGAGCTGCGTGTGCGGGCCGGCCGACGGACCGATGGGGGTCGCCAGATATTTTCCGTACACGTCTGGCACGGCAAACAGCGCATCGGCCTTGGGGGTGTAGAACAGCGACTTGTGGATCCCAAAAATGGATCCGGTTGTCTCGTATTCCTTCAGGATCCGCCGCAGTTGGACGGCGAAGGGTTGGATCATCAAGTAGTCGGACATGAGTTGCTCCTTTGACGGGAATCGGTAGGTTGGTAGATTGGTAGGTTGGTAGATTGGTAGGCTGTTCTCATCCCAATCTGTCAAGTTACCTGTTTACCAAATTACCAGTTCACCAAGTTACCAAGTTACCAATTTACCAGTTCACCAAGTTACCAAGTTACCAATTTACCAGTTTCCCAATCTACCAAGTAACCAATCCACCATAAACGCCAGCACCGCAGCCTTCTCCGGCTCGTTATGCGTCTCGTGGTAGAAGCCTTCCCACAGCTTGAGAGTGCAGAGGTTGGCAGGCGCCCTGGCGGCGAATTCCTCCGAAGCTTTGGCCGAGGTGAGGATGTCCTTTGTGCCATGCACCAGCAGCAGCGGCAGCGGGAACTCGGCGGCGCGGGCCAGCGCCCACTCACCGGCCTCCAACATACCCAACGCCAGGCGCACCGAAATCTTGTTGTGAACCAACGGGTCGCTGTTGTAGGCGCGGATGACCTCGGGGTCGCGCGCCAGACCATCGCGCGCCAGGCCGTTCGCCATTTGCATGCCGGGGTTGAGCCGATTCATGACTTTCGCCAGGGCGACCTGAAGTGGGGGCAACGGGTTTGCCACGCGCAGGCCGGGGCTAGTGGAGATTACGCCAGCGAGCGAATGACCTACCCCCCGACCTCCTCCCTGCGAGGGAAGGGGCGTATCACTTCCCCCTCTCGTGGCAGGAGAGGGGGGCAGGGGGGTGAGGTGTCGCCGCAGGGCGTAATTCAGCACCAGGTTGCCGCCCAGGCTGTGGCCGTAGAGGAAGCGCGGCAGGCCGGGGTAGCGGGCCGCGGCCTCATCCAGCAGGCGACCGATGTCGTCCATGAGGGTATTGTAGGTCGGCGTGTGGCCGCGCGGCCCGCCCGATGTGCCGTGCCCGCGCAGGTCGAACCCCAGCAAAGTGTAACCGGCCGCGTTCAGCGCCGCAGCCACGTGCGCATAGCGGCCACTGTGCTCGCCCAGGCCGTGTACCAGGCACACCACAGCCTTTGGTGCAGTCTCCGGCTGCCAGCCCTGGAAGTAGAATGGGATGCCATCGGGCGATGGCTTGGTGAATTCGATGTGCGGCATTGGACATCTCCCTATGGGAGCGTGGCGATAAACCTGGTTTCTCGCAGAAACCAGGTTTATCGCCACGCGGTCAGCTCGCTACAGCAACCCCACCTGCGCGTTGAACTCTTCGATCAGCGCATCAATGGCGTCAACCTGGCCGTGGACACCGGTCCAGTAGTCCTTCTTATACCATTGATCCTGGATCTCGGCGTAGGTCTTGCCCTGCTGTTCGACCCAGGTATAGTATTTCAGGTTATGCACACGCTTGCGCGCGGGATAGGTCAGCTCCTCGACGTAGTCGGTGGTGACGCCCAGGATGTGCTGATGATAGGCGGCGGCCGCGTCGCGGGCGGTGAACTCGCCGCGCTCCTCGGTCAATTCGGCCAGGCGGGAGCAGTACAGCTCCATCGAGTCGGTCAGCAGCGTGACAACCACGTCGCCTTCGCCCCATTCGTACCACTTCGCCATCTTGATGGCCGACGCGATGTTGGCCGCGCCGGAGATGCCGATCAGGTGCAACTGCTCCACTAACGCCTCAGGCACGCCCTGCTCGACCAGGTACTTGCGGCCTTCCGGCTCGTTGAACAGCCGGATCATCTGCATGGGCGTCTCGTCGTCAATTGCCATCACCATGTCGGTGTTCTTGACGTTGTGGATCCACGGCACGTGCTTGTCGCCGATGCCCTCGATGCGGTGCGCGCCGAAGCCGTTCTGCAGCAGCGTGGGGCACTGCAACGCCTCGCTGGCCGCGATCTTGCTCTCCGGGAATAGCTCCTTCAACCGGTCGCCCGCGTTGATGGTGCCGGCCGAGCCGGTGGTGAAGACCGAGCCGCGCAACGTCTCACCGGGGCGCAGTTCCCTCTCCAAGACTTCGGCGAACGCGTTGCCGGTGATGGCGTGGTGCCACAGGACGTTGCCGAACTCCTCGAACTGGTTGAAGATCATCAGGTCCTGGCCCGAGCGGCGCAGCTCCCAGCACTTGTCGAAGATCTCTTTGACGTTGCTCTCGGTGCCGGGGGTGGCGATCACTTCGCCCGCGACTTTGCTGAGCCACTCGAAGCGCTCGCGGCTCATGCCTTCGGGCAGGATGGCGATGGACTCGCATGCCAGCAATGCAGAATCGTACGCGCCGCCGCGGCAGTAGTTGCCTGTGGACGGCCACACGGCCTTCTGGGTTGTCGGGTCGAACTGGCCGGTGACCAGCCGCGGCGCCAGGCAGCCGAACGCCGCGCCGACCTTGTGCGCGCCGGTGGGGAACCACTTGCCCACCATCACGATGATGCGGGCGTCCACACCGGTCAGCGCCTTGGGCAGCTCCAGGTAGTTGACGCCGCCGAACCCGCCGCCCTTCGCCACCGGCTCGTTGTGCCAGGTGATGCGGAACAGGTTGAGCGGGTTGATGTCCCATAAACCGACATTCCGCAATCCTGCCTTCACTTTGTCAGGAATCAAGGCGGGGTTTTGCATCTGCTTGAAGGTCGGCACGATGATATTGCGCTCGCGCGCGCGCTGCACGGTGCGCTCGAGACGGTCGGGATGGAGGGTGAGGTCTATCATGGTATGTCCTTGTTGGGTAACTTGGGAGATTGGTAAGTTGGTAGATTGGTAAACTGGTAAATTGGTAGATTGGGCGAGTGTCCTGCATCCCCCATCTCCCAAGTTACCCATCTACCAGCCTACCGATTCGCCAACGCCTTCTTCATCGCCGCCAAGTCTTTATCCACCACCATCGGCTCGCCCACACTCTTGCGCGCCGAGGCGATGTCTTTCAGGCCGTTGCCGGTGGAGAGGACGACGATGCGCTCGTCGGGGTGGACCAGGCCCAGCTCGACGGCTTTGACCAGGCCGGCGTAGGCGGCCGCGCCAGCCGGCTCAGCGAAGACGCCGCAGCCGCGGGCCAGCGCCGGGATGGCGGCCAGGATTTCTTCGTCGGTTACTTTGATGTACGCGCCGTCAGTCTGGCGGACGGCAGCCAGCGCCTTGATGCGGTCAGCCGGCAGCCCAGCCGAGATGCTGTCGGCGATGGTGTGGGCGTCAATGGGTTTCATCTCAGTGGCGCTGATGCCGGCCCGCCATGCGTCGTACAGCGCGGCCGAGCCGGCAGCCTGCACGCCCATGATCTTCGGCATCTTGCTGATCCAACCGAGCGCCACCAGGTCGCGCAGCCCCTTGTGGACGCCGCCGATGATACAGCCGTCGCCCACGGCGACGAAGATGCGGTCGGGCGCGTCCCACGCCAACTGCTCGCACACCTCGAAGCTCACCGTCTTCTTGCCCTCGCTCATGTACGGGTTGTAGCCGGTGTTGCGGTTGAACCACCCGAACTCCTTGGCGGCCTGGGCGCACAGCTCGAAGGCGTCGTCATAGGTGCCGCGCACCATGATCACGATGCTGCCGTAGACCAGCAGTTGCGCCACCTTGGCCGGCGGCGCGGTT
The DNA here is from genome assembly GCA_034433275.1 of Anaerolineae bacterium. Taxonomy (GTDB): domain Bacteria; phylum Chloroflexota; class Anaerolineae; order CG2-30-64-16; family CG2-30-64-16; genus DAOUAT01. The sequence continues at coordinate 22,243 of DAOUAT010000482.1, read as the reverse complement.
TCGGGCAGGAAGATGACGTTGGGCTGCGCCACGCTGGCGCACATGGCCGAGAGGGCTGCGCCCGCGTTGCCGGTGCTGGCCGTGGTGATCATCTCGGCGCCCCATTCCTGCGCCTTGACCACCGCCACGATGCTGGCGCGATCCTTGAAGGATGCGCTGGGCTGACGCCCCTCGTCCTTCACCCAGACGTGCTTCAGCCCCAGGCCCGCAGCCAGACGGTCGGCCCGGTAGAGCGGCGTCCAGCCCACGGTGAGCGGCGGCACCGGGCTCTCCGGCTTCACCGGCAGCAGCGGTTTGTAGCGCCAGACTGTGTAGTCGCGGTTCTCCGCCAGCGTCGCCGGACTGAGGCGGCTGCCGATCAGGTCGTAATCGTATTGCACATCCACGATGCCATCATCGCCGTGGAGCGGACACACATACTCGATCTCATCCGGCTGATACTCCGCGCCGCAGATGAGGCATTTCAGGGATTTGACGTGATCCATATAGGCTCCTGCGTGGTACGTGGTGCGTATTGCGTGTTGCGTGACGAGCGATCGTTGAACGAATCACGCATCACGTCACGTATCACGTGTCACGAAAACTCTTCTCGCTTGTAACGTTCCGCGATCTCGCGAATCTGCGCCAGGTGCTCGCGTTCATGCTCCAAGGCGCGGCGGGCGACTTTGCGGGGCGTCCATTCTTCGCCGTAGTGTACGGTGACGCGGCCGCGGTCGGCGTCGGTCAGGCTGCGCAGGCTGGCGGTCAATAGTGCGCGGGTGGCCGCCAGACGCTCTTTGAGATCGGTGGGCCACCATTTCAAACGCTGGACGTACCACCAATCCGCGTTGCCGATGTGGTTCAGGATCTCGCGGATCGAGTAGATGTTCGGGTTCGGCTTCCAGTCCAACGCTTCAGACGGCAGCTTGGCGATGACCTCCAGGAGTTCATCGCGGCTGACTTCCAGCCATTGGACAAGCTGCTCGGTCTCGTTGGGCATCAAGGGGTTGTAGTCGGATGGGAAGATCGGGCCGGCGCACTCGCGCACATCGAATTCCAGCTTCTCGGTCTCGCGCGGCACGCCGCTGACCCCGGCATGGATCAGCAGCGCCAGGTACGAGCGCAGGGTCTCCTCGCAGCGCGCCACGGCCTCTTTCTTGGTCAGCCCTCGTCCAACGCACCCCGGGATCGCCGGGATGTGTGCCAGGTAACCGCCCTCCTTGAGGGTTTCGTCATCGCATTCCAGGTAGACGACGTATTTCATGGCGTCCCTCCCTAGGCTGGGAGAAGTGAGGCGGACTTCGGAATCGAGGCTTGAGCCGGTCTGACCGCCTGAAGGCTCGATTCCGGAGTCCCAAGGCACCTGAAATCTATCCAGCGCCGCGATCAATCATGCACCAACCACGTCCCCGTCTTGCCGTCCAACGCGTTTGCGATGTTGGGCGGGTCGGTGATCAGGCCCTTGCCGTTTGGGTTCGCTTCGAGGAAGGCGATCATGGCCTCGATCTTGGGGCCCATGCTGCCGGAAAGGAAGTGGCCTTCGGCGTAGAGCTTCTTGGCCTCGCTCAAGGTCATTTTGTCCAGCCATTGCTGGTTGGGCTTGTTGAAGTTGATGGCGACCTTTTCGACCGCGGTGGAGATCAGGAGGACGTCCACCTGCATCTCGGCGGCCAGGAGCGCGCTGGCGCGGTCTTTGTCGATCACGGCGAAGACGCCCTTCAGATGGCCCTGCTCATCCTCGATCACCGGGATGCCGCCGCCGCCCACGCCGACGACGACGAAGTTGTTGGCGATGAGCGTCTTGATGGCATCAATTTCGATGATTCTGAGCGGGATGGGTGAGGCGATCATGCGCCGCCAGCCGCGGCCGGCGTCTTCCTTCACCATCCAGCCTTCGGCCTCGAACTTCTCGGCGTTTTCTTTCGTGGTGAAGCCGCCGATCCCTTTGGTCGGGTTCTTGAAGCCGGGGTCGTTGCGATCAACCAGCACCTGGGTGACGACCGCAGCGGCTGAACGCTGGATGCCGCGGCGGGCGAACTCGTTGTCCAGCGCGCGCGCGATCATGTAGCCGATGGCGCCCTGGGTGTCCGCGCCGATCACATCCAGCGGCGTGGTGTGTACTTCGTGCGCAGCCAACTCGTTGCGGCGCAGGATGAAACCGACCTGCGGGCCGTTGCCGTGCGTCACGATCACGTTCCAGCCGCGCTCGATCATGTCTGCGATGTGCTTGCAGGTCTCTTCCACCGCTGAGACTTGCGAAGCCACGTCCTCATGTTGCTTATCTAAAATCAGCGCGTTGCCGCCGACGGCGACGACCGCGGTTTTGGGGGTGTTGTTGGTCATATACAACTCCTACATCGTCAACGCCATCACAGCCTTCTGCGCGTGCAGTCGGTTTTCTGCCTCGTCGTACACCACCGAGTTCGGGCCATCAATGACGCCGTCGGTGACCTCGATGTTGCGGTCGGCGGGCAGCGGGTGCATGTAGATCGCGTCAGGTTGGGCCAGGGCCATCTTGCGCTCGTCGGTGATCCAGTTCTTGTAGGAGTCCTGGAGCTTCTTGCCCTCCACCTTGTCGGCGGTGGTCAGCAGCGGGCCCCACGACTTGGCGTAGATCACATCCGCGTCCTTGAACGCGATGTCCATGCCATTGACGTCTTCCACGATCTCGAAGCTGGTCTTGTACTTGCGCGCCTGCTCCTCGGCCATGCCGACGAGCTCGGGCATCAGTTGGAAGCCGGGCGGATACGCCAGGGTCACGTCCATGCCGAAGCGCGGCATCTGGACGATCAGCGATTGCGGCACGGAGATCGGCTTGAGGTACGACGCGGCGTAGGCCCACGAGACGACGATCTTCTTCTTGCGCAGATCGCGGCCCTTCTTCTCCATGATGGTCATCAGGTCGGCCAAACATTGGAACGGGTGATAGATGTCGCACTGCATGTTCAACACCGGCACGCGTGACGCCTTCGCGACCGCGTTGATGTATTTGTTGCCGTCGAGCCAGTCGCAGTGGCGGATGGCGATGCCGTCGAAGTAGCGGCCGAAGATCTCGCCGATCTCCTTCGGGGTGTCGCCGTGGGAAATCTGGGTGGTGTTCGAGTCAATGAACGCGCCGTGGCCGCCGAGCTGGGCCATGCCGGCCTCGAACGAGCCGCGGGTGCGGGTGCTGCTGAAGAAGAACAGCATCGCCAGCACCTTGTCGCGCAGATAGGCGTGGGGTTCGTTCAGCGCGCGCTTGCGCTTCAAATCGAACGCCACGTCCAGGACGGTTTCGACCTCTTCCTTCGAGAAGTCAAGGTCACCAATGAGATCACGACCGTGAAGATAAGTCTGCATGGGATTCTCCTGTTGATCTGATGAGTGGTCGCTGAGAGGTGGGCACAGCGTGCCCGCCTCTCAGCGAAAGCTGTTACTTTAACCGATTGGCGATTTCGTCCGTGCGGCCCAAGACCAGCGCCAGCAACGCCATGCGCATCACGACGCCGTGGTACGCCTCTTGCCAGTAGCGCGACCACTTGGTGATGTCCACATCCAGCGGGATCTCGTCCATGCGCGGCAGCGAGTGCAGCAGGATGGCATCCGACTTGGCCTTGGTCGCCAGCAGCTCGCGGGTGATCTTGTACGCGGGCGGAGTCAGGCTCTTATCTTTGCTGGCTTCCTGGCGGGCCTGGGTGTAGTCGGGCTGGATCACCGGCTCGACCAGGATCACATCCGCGTCCGCGATGACCTGCTCGACATGCTCGGCCTCCTTGAAGTCGAGCGAATACCGATTGAAGTCCGTCTTGTATTCCTCCGGCATCCGCATGTCGGGCGAGCCGGGGAAGAGCGCGTCGGCAGTTGGGCCGACAAAAGTGATGGGGCAATCGAACTGCGTCAGCGCATAGCCCAGCGAGTGCATGGTGCGCATGCGCATGTCGCCGACCGCCACCCACTTCAGACCATCAATGCGGCCCTTGGTGCGCAGAACGGTGTAGAGGTCGGTCAAAATCTGGGTCGGGTGCTCGCCCCAGCCGTCGCCGCCGTTGATGATCGGCACCGACGACCACATCGCCGCTTCGTGCGGCGCGCCTTTCTGGTAGTGGCGCATCACGATCACGTCGCCGTAGAACTCCAGCATCTTGACGGTATCTTTGATGGACTCCTGATACCAGTCACCCGCGCGGGTCATCTTGGCATCGGAGAAGCCGGTGACGTGCCCGCCAAGGCGGTGCATCGCGGCCTCGTGCGCCAGGCGGGTGCGGGTGGACGGTTGGTAGAACGCGGTGACGAGCGTCTTGTCCCTCAACAGCTCCCCATTGTGCCGGTTGCGCGCAAATGGCTCCATCTGCTCCGCGACATCGAACACGCGGAAGAATTCCTGCCGCTCGAAGTCCTTGAGCGAAAGGATGTCACGACCTTCAAAACTACGCATGTGAAAAGCCTCCTCGTTGAGTAGATGTTACTTCAGATAGTCCTTAATCGTCTTGGGCAGCCAGGCATACCATTCTGCGGCGCGCACCACGTCGTCCAGCGGCACGTTTTCGTGCATCATGTGCGCGGTCTTTTCGTCGCCCGGCCCCAGGCCGATGGACGGGATCTTCGCCTTGCCGGCCCAATAGGTCCCGTTGGTCGAGAAGTCCCAGGCGCCCAGCGATTTTGCCTCGCCCCACAGCTCTTGCATGGCCTTCAGCCCGGCCTGCGCCAGCGGATGGGTGTCTTCCAGCAGCCAGGCGGGATAGTACTTGCTCACCGGAAACACGAAGCCGGTGTACGACGGCTCGTCGTAGAACAGCTCCTCGACCACAATCTCCTGCTGCAGGTAGTCCGGGATGAGGCCCTTGATCTGCGCAATCACTTCGTCGTGCGGTTCGTTCAGGGTGATGCGGCGATCCAGGAAGATGGTGAACTGATCGGGCACTGCGTTCAGCGACGCCGTGCGCACAGCAACATCGGTCACCGCGATGGAGGACATGCCCTGCAGCGGATGGCCGCCCATGCCGAACCGGAACCGGCGGTCCAGGTCGCGGATCGCCATGATCACGCCGGCCATCTTGTACACGGCGTTGTCGCCCAGGTAGTGCGAGGCCGCGTGCGCCGAGCGGCCCGAGGCGGTGATCTTCAACTCGATGCGGCCCTTGTGCCCGCGGTAGACCTGCATCTTGGTGGGCTCGCCGATGACCACGAAGTCGGGGCGCACCTTGGGGTCGACCTCTACGAAGGCATTGGGCGCGATGCCGTCGCACCACTCTTCCATGTTGCCGAAGTAGTAAACGGTGTAGCCGTCCAGCAGGCCCAGGTCGCGGGCGATGGCCAGGCCGTAGACCATGCCGGGCGTGCTGCCTTTCTCATCGCACGCGCCGCGCGCGTACAGCAGGCCGTTCTCCACTTTGCCCACGAACGGATCCCAGTGCCACTCGTCGGGATCGCCGATGCCCACGGTGTCAATGTGCGAGTCGTACACGATCACCTTCGGCCCGTCGCCGATGCGGCCGATGGTGTTGCCCATCTTGTCGAAACGCGCTTCGTCATAGCCGAGCTTGCGCATCTCGGCCTGGATGCGCTCGCCCACGGGGCCGATCTGCGAATTCATCGAGGGGATCGCGCAGATGTCGCGCATGAACTGGATGATGTTGTCGCGCTGTTCGCGCACACGTTTACGGATTTCGAATATTCGATTCATTGAGCATTCCTCCGGATTGGGTTCAAACAGGCTGTTCGCCGGCGGTCGGCGGCCGCGTCAAGCGCTGGCCACCCGCCGCACGACGTGGAAACGGAAGCGTCCAGGTACGAAGTGACTGATCGAATAATCAACGATCTGCCCGTCGGCAGCGAATAGCTGCGCCTCGAGCTTCATCAGGGGCGCGCCGCGCGGGATCTGCAGGGCGCGGGCGCTGTCATGGTCGGCAGCTTCGGCGCACAACTCGGTGCGCGAGTGCGATAGCGCGGGCCGGCCATAGACCAAAAAGTGTTCTAGCACCGATCCCGTGAAATCGGCGCCCAAGTCCGCCTGCCGAAGATACGTCTCCGGCACCACATCAATCAGGTGCGCGATCCGCTGCCCGTCGGCCAGCATCACGCGCTTGATCACTGTGACCGGCGCCGAAGTGGTCAGGCTCAGCCCTTTACGTTCACGCGCCGTCGCCGACCGCTCCTCAATGATGACTTCACTCATCTCTACGCGCAGCCCACTGCGCTCAGCCAGCCGCTCCAGGCTTTCCAATACCTCCAGGCCGGCCTCGATGACCGGCTGCGGCTGGGCCACGAAAGTGCCCACGCCATGCCGCCTGACGATGGCGCCTTCTTCTTCGAGTTGGTGCAGCGCCTCCCGCAGTGTTGGCCGCGAGATCCCCAATTGCTCCGACAGCGCGTGCTCCGAAGGCAGACGGGAGCCTGGCGCGTAGTTGCCCCCGTGCAGCAGATCCTTCAGTGCAACACTGGCTTGCGCGTACAAGGGGCGGGGATTCGCGCGTAAGCGGACATCATTGATCATGAACGTACAATTCTTACGGTGCAGGCCGTTGATGTTGTAAGACGTCTGACAACACGAATTATACGCGAAATCGGTGGAAGCGCAAATCTGTCCACCGATCTCCGCGGCGTCTAGCCGACTTTCAGGCCAAGCTTGCAGGCGCGGTCGGAGCCGTGCTGGCGCAGATCATGGCCCAGTAGCACACGCTCCAGGTTAGCCGGCAAGTCGCTGACCCGGCGGCCTGTGGCGTGGAAGATGGCGTTCAGGATGGCGGGCGCGGTGGGCACCATGGCCGGTTCGCCGATGTTCTTGGCCCCGAACGGCCCGGCGCTGAACGGCTTCTGCACGAAATGACCCACGATTTCGGGCACATCCACCGCGGTCGGGATGAGATACTCGTCGAAGTTGGTGGCCTGGATGTAGCCCTGGTCGAAGTCCACCCGCTCCATCAGCGCGTAGCCCAGCCCTTGCGTGATGCCGCCGTAGAGCTGGCCCAGGATGCCCTGGGGGAAGATCACCGTGCCGGTGTTGTGCGCGGCCCAGATGTTGGTCACATCCACTTTCCCGGTGCCGGTGTCCACCACCACCTCGGCCACCTGTGCGCCGTAGTGATAGGCAAAGTAGGGCTTGCCCGTGCCTTCCGCTTCAGACCAATGGATCTTCGGCGCGTCCCAGCGGCCGTGCGCCGACAGGACCAGCCCCATGTTGCGGGCGTGATTCACCACGTCCTCGAAGCCGGCGGGTTCCTCTTGCGGCCCGATGAAGAGTTCGCCATCACGCAACACCTGAGCCAGGCTGCACCTGAACAGGTCGGCCGCGGCCTCGTGGAGCAGGCTGTTCAGCCGCTCGGCCGTCACGCGCACCGCGTTGCCGCCGAGCACGGTGGCGCGGGAGGCGACGGTGGGCCCGCTGGCGATGGCGGTGTCGGTGTCGGGCCGGTGCATGTGGATGCGCTCCGGGCTCAGCCCCAGGGTCTCGGCCGCGATCAGCGTGAAGACCGTGCGCGAGCCGGTGCCGTAGTCGGTCAGGCCCGAGGTGAGGCTGAGGGAATAGTCGTCGTTAACCTGGATCGTGCTGACCGCGAAGTCGTCGCCCTCTGCGCCCAGCGACAGGCCGTGGAAGAAGCAGGCCACGCCGATGCCGCGGCGCAGCTCACCGGCCGCGCTCGGTAATCCAGCGGATTGCCCTACAGCGCGCTTGCGATCCCAGTCCGAGACGCGGCGCACGTGTTGCAGGCATTCGACCAACGCCACGTCGTCGCCCAGGCGTTGGCCGTGCGCGGTTTCATCGCCGGGCCGCAGGCAGTTCATCAGGCGCAGGTCTATGGGGTCAACGCCCAACTGATCGGCCAGCTCATCCATGGCCTGTTCGATGCAGGCGGTGGTCTCGGTGTTGCCGAAGCCGCGGAACGCGCCGGTGTAGCCGTTGTTGGTGTAAGCCACATGGGTGTCCACGTGGCACGCGTCATAACGATAGGCGCCCATGGCGTGGATGTTGCCGCGCCACGCCACGAACGGCGTGATGGCCGCATACGCACCGCTATCCACGACAAGGTTTACCTTACTCGCCTTGAGCTTGCCGGATTGATCGGCCCCCAGCCGGATGTGGACCCGCATGGGGTTGCGCTTGTACGAGAAGATCATGGACTCTTCGCGGGTGAAGGCCATGCGCACGGGGCGGCCGGTGATTAACGCCAGCCTGGCGACCTGGCCGGTGGTCTGGTAGATCTGATCGTCCTTGCCGCCAAACGCGCCGCCCACCGGCGGCTGGATCACGCGCACGTTTTCCACGCCCAGGCCGAGGACGCGGCACAGGTTGTTGCGGTCGTTGAACGGGCTCTGGCTGGGCGAGTAGACGGTGACGCCGCCGCCACCAGGCCACGGCACGGCCACAGCGGCCTCGGTTTCGATATAAGCGTGTTCCTGGTGCGCGGTGCTGTAATGCTTGTCCAGGACCACCTCCGATGCTTGCAAAATGGGGTCCGGATCGCCTTTGCGGACGATGTGCGTCACCAACAGGTTGCCGCGCGGCTCCGTGGGCGCGTCCCACGGCTGCTCGCCCACCAGCGGCGCATCGGGCCGCAGCGCTTCTTCGGGGTCGAACACGCCCGGCAGTGGCTCCAGCTCGACCTCGATGGCGGCCAGGCCCGCAGCCAGCGCCTCTGGCGTCTCGGCGGCCACGGCCGCGATCGCGTCCCCAACATAGCGCACGCGCCGATAGGCCAGCATGTGCATATCGGCCACCGGGAAGCCGAACCGGCCATGATCCACGAAGTCTTCGCTGGTGATGGCGGCCAGCACTCCCGGCACCCTCAACGCCGGGGAAACATCAAGCCGTATGATGCGCGCGTGCGGCAGATCGCTGCGCAAACAGCGCGCATGGAGCATTCCCGGCAGCTTGTAATCGCCGGTGTACTTGGCCGTGCCCAGCACCTTGTCCAGCGCATCAACCCGTTGGGCGGGCTTGCCGATGTATTTGAGGTCTGTCATGGTGCGGTTCTCCGTTGCGCTGCCGTCACCTCAATCGCGTCCACAATCTGCTGATAGCCCGTGCAACGGCACAGGTTGCCGGCGATAGCCTCGCGAATCTCAGTCCGGTCGGGGGTCAGGGTGTGCGCCAGCAGCGCCTCGCCCGCCAGCACCATGCCGGGGATGCAATAGCCGCACTGCACGGCGCCATAGGCGATGAAATTCTGTTGCAGGTCGTTGGGCCCGCCATCTGCGCCGCGGATGCCTTCGATGGTGGTGACGTTTCGTCCGGCGGCCTGCGGGGCCAGCACCAGGCACGAGTTGACCAGCCGGCCGTCCAGGATGACGGAGCACGCGCCGCACTCGCCGACCCCGCACCCTTCCTTGGTGCCGGTCAGCCCCGCGTAGTCGCGCAGCAGGTGCAGCAGGTTGATATCGGCCGGCGCCTCGACGCTAACCGGTTTGCCGTTGAGCGTGAACGCGATCTTCATGCGGCTCCTCCTTGTGGCGCAAGCTGGCCGCTTGCGCTACTTTCGGCCCACGGCAGACCGAACACTTGCAGCAAGGCCCGTGTGACCAGCGCCAACAACGCCGGTTCCTTGAACTCGCTGGACCACCGCTTCCCCGTGATCCTGGTCATCTCGGTCACGGCCAGATGGCCCGCGGCTTCGCACAACTCGACGCTCGGCGCCTGGCCGACCAACAGCTGCTCCACCGCGGTGAAACGCCGGATTTGGGGCGTGGCCGAGCCGGGGACCAGCCGCGCCTCGGCGATGCGGCCATCGGCCCCAATCCGGCCCAGCGCGGCCACGGTGAGGCGGGAGATCGCCAGCGCGTTGCGCCGGCCCAGCTTCACGAAGACGCTGCGGCTGCCCGGCGCCGGCACGCGGTAGCTCAGCGCGGTCAGCAGCCCGCCCGGCGGCAGTTGCGTCCGGTTCGGCTTGACCACGAATTCGGCCACCGACCACTGTAGGGGCGGGGTCCCCCCGCCCCCATGCTCTGGCGTGTGTACCTGCGCCACGGCATCCAGGCACACCAGCGCGGGCAGCGAGTCGGCGCACGCGGCCGCGTTGGCTACGTTGCCGCCCAGGGTGCCCATGTTGCGGATTTGCGGCGCGCCGACCTGGCGGCAGGCTTGCGCCAGCACCGGGGCCGTCTCGGCTACGATGGGACTTTCGATCACCTCGCTGAAAGTAGCCCCGGCCCCGATGGTCACGGTATCGCCGGTGCGCGTGATGCGGTGCAGCTCGGGAATCTGGGTGATGTCCACCACCCGGTCGCAGGCGTCCTCTTCGCGCAACAGCAACACCAGGTCGGTGCCGCCCGCCAGTAGTCGGCTGCGTATGCCAGGCGCGTTGAGCAGCGTCACGGCCTGCGGGATGGTTTCGGCCCGCACGTAGCTAAACCGTTCCATGCTGAGATTCCTCCTGAAGCATTCGCCCGACCAGCCCCGAAGTGCGAACGAACCGACGGACGATGGTGAAGTTGAAGCAGTCTGTGGTGAAGTAGTTGCAGAAGTAGGCGACCGGCGTATTCGCGTGGGTAAATACGGTTTCAGCCAGGTGCAAGACGGCTCGCCCTTCACTACTGCCCAACCGGGCTGCCAGGCGCGCATCGGCTTCAATCGCATAAATCGCTGAACGGGAGTAGGCGACCGGCAGGTCTGAGTACTCACTCAGGAACTCGAGCAAGGAACCTTCGGCTGCCACCAACTGCGCCCAATCAACCAGCGCGCACGCGATCCACCCCTCCAGATAGGCCATCTGGCAGCCGTCTACTGACTCGACCACCCGCACCTGGGCCAGCTCGCTACCCGGCTCGACTTGCAGCAACAGGGCCAGGTGCGCGTCCGCGGGCGCGCGGTCAACGGTGCGGGCCAGGACTTGCACTGTCCCGCCAGCGGCTTCTACCACCGATCGGAAACTCGCCAGCCGTTCCAGCCCGCTAGAGATCTGAGCCGAGCGCGGCGCGACAAACGTGCCCACGCCTTGCCGGCGAACGATCAGGCCATCTTTCTCGAGCTGCCCTAGCGCTTCACGGATGGTGGAGCGCGAGACGCCCAGGCGCGTTGCCAGGGCAGCTTCGGCGGGCAGGGGTTGGCCGACTTGGTGATCACGCGTGCCGAGCAACTCATACAGCGCGTCGACCGCCTGGACGTAAAGGGGCCGTCCGTCGGGGCGCAGGCTACGCGTCAGTTGTGACATGGGCAGATGGTCCCCCGGCCGCCGGTTTCGCGAGCCCTAAGGCTTCGTGTAAAGGCACGCCGGCCATCATCAGGCCTAGCTGCTCGATGCTGGCCTGCCCTCGATCTACGACGCCGATAATGTGCCCTTCGTAAATGACCGCGATGCGATCGGACAGCGCCCGCACCTCATCCAAATCTTCGGAGATCAGCAGCACTGCCTTACCTTCTGCGCGCTGCTGCAGCAGGCGTTGGTGGATGTACTCCGTGGCGCCGATATCCACGCCGCGCGAGGGTTGGGCCGCAATCAAGACCTTAGGCCTCCGCGAGAGTTCGCGCGCCATGATCGCTTTCTGAATATTGCCGCCGGAAAGATTCTTGATGGGCGTGTCCAGGCTGGGCGTTTTAACAGCGAATTCGCTGATCAACGACTTGGCGTGCGCGGCCATCTTGGGGAAGTTCAAGAAGATCCCATGCGTAAATTGGGGGGCGGCATGATCCAACAAGAAGAGGTTCTCTTGTACCGAGAACTCCTTGACTGCCCCGTCCCGCATGCGCTCTTCGGGGATGAATGCTTGTCCTGCGGCCAGACGCTGCTGCACGGAAACATGTGTCAAGTCCTTGCCATCTACCAGGATGGCGCCAGCGGTCACTTTGCGCATCCCACCCAGGCATCCAGCTAACTCGCGCTGTCCATTACCTGAGACGCCGGCCAGGCCAAGGATCTCACCCGCGCAGATCTCCAAATCAACGCCGCGCAGCGCTTCGACCCCACGATCTCCCATCGCGCGCAGCCCCGTAATCTGCAGCAGCGGCCGGCCCTTCTCCTGGGGTAGCGGCGCAAAGCGCTTGATCTCGCGGCCGACCATCATCGTCGCCAATTCGTCGCGCGTGACATCCTTGGTCAAACACGCGCCGCTGAACTTGCCGTTGCGCAGCACAGTGATGCGATGACTGATGGCCAGCACCTCGTAGAGTTTGTGCGAAATAAAGACCAGTCCGTGCCCCTCGGCCACCATGCGTTTAAATGTCGCAAACAGGTCTTTGACCTCTTGCGGGGTCAGCACCGCGGTAGGCTCATCCAAAATAATCATACCTGCATTGCGATAGAGTGCCTTGAGGATTTCCACACGCTGTTGCTCGCCGACCGAGAGCTGCCAGATATAAGCTTTAGGGTCAATTTTCAGGCCGTACTCCTCCGAGAGCTGGCGCACGCGCTCTTCGACCCGGTCAATATCTCGCAGCGGCTCGCGGGTGGAGGGTAGCCCGAGTGCAACATTTTCCGTCACTGTCAGCGTTGGCACGAGCATGAAGTGCTGATGGATCATGCCGATGCCGGCATGAATGGCATCCGCCGGGGAGTTGAACACGACTGGCTTGCCATCAATCAGAATTTCGCCTTCATCAGGCTTGTAGAGGCCGAAGAGCTGGCGCATCAACGTGCTTTTGCCCGCGCCGTTCTCGCCCAGCAGGGCGTGGACTTCGCCGGCATTGACGTCGAAGCAGACCTTATCGTTGGCGAGAACGCCTGGGAACCGCTTGACGATGTCGCACATCTCGATGCGTTGGATACGTTTGAGTGTCGCGGGTTGGGTGCCATTCGCCATTTTGTCTCTCCTGGCCTTTCTATGATCCCAGACAGCCGGGACAAACCAGGTCTCTGAGTGAAACCTGGTTTGTCCTTCACTCGATAGGAATGTTAAGGTTGGACGACGATGCTGCCAGAGCGAATGCCTTCGATGGCGGCCTCGGCAGCCTGCTTCACCTCGGCAGGCAGCGGAAAGGCGCTATTGAAGGTCATCTTCAGACCGTCGTTCTTGATCTGCAGGATGTAGGCGTTGCCACCCAGTTTGCCGGCCTTGCGGCTTTCGATGATCTGCTTCAACATGCCAGTCCAATCATAGACCTGGCTGGCCACGACGATGTTGGGCGCCAACTCGGCCTGGTTGGACTGCGTGCCGAACCACAAGATGTTGCCCTTCTCCTTGGCCGCGCCGATGGAACCAACCACCGACTGTGATGAGCCGGTCATGGCATCTGCGCCGGCCGCGATGTGGGTCTTGGCCGCCTCGGTCATCAACGCCACGTCAGAGAAGGAGCCCGTCCAGGTCTTGTTGATCTTGATGGTCGGGTCAACCGAAGTCACGCCCTGGACAAAGCCATCAACGTAGGTCTTGGCATCACCGACCTCAATCGGCCCCGTAACACCGATCAACTTGGTCTTGGTCAGCTTGGCGGCCAAGACGCCGTTCACATAACCGCCCTGTTCCGCGGCCGCGGTGTAGGCGTAAACGTTAGGCAAGCCGAAGGTGTTCACATCGGTGCCCCAAGCGAAGACCGTCTTGGGGAAGTCTGGGGCGATCTCCTGGACGGACGAACCATACTGCGAGCCGTGGCCGATCACGATGTCGAAGCCCTGGCTGGCGTAGTCGCGCAACGCGGCCGCGGCATCCGGCACCTTGAACATGTTTTCAGAGTACTTCAGTTCCAGCGCGGATTCGCCGCCCATTTCAGACTGCACGGCCTTGAGGGCGTCGTACATGGACTGGCTGAACGCCAAGTCGTGGATGGAGCTGGGCATCACCACGGCGACGCGCAGCGGTTGGGCGGCAGGAGCGGGTGTGGGCGTGGCCGGGGCAGCGCACGCGGACACCAACGCCAGCAGCGTGATGAGAACGAACAACAGACGGATCTTCATGCTTTTCTCTCCTTGAAATATGTTGAACGAGACTGGTTAGTGTTCCCCTCGTTGGAAGGGCTTGTTGAGCGCGGCCGGCCCGCGCACCCGGCTTACCGTGAGCGCCAACGCCACGATAGTCAGCAAGTAGGGCAGCATGACTGCCACATCGGAGGGGATGGGCACCCCCAACACCTGCATCCACAATTGGAACGCATTGACCGTGCTGAAGAGCAGCGCACCGAGCAGGATGCCCAATGGGCGCCAACCGCCGAAGTAGACCAGCGCCACGGCGATAAAGCCCTGGCCGGCGGTCAGGTTTTCCTGGAATAGATTCACCAGTGCCAGCGACAGGGACGCGCCGGCCAACCCAGCCAGCATCGAGCCGGCACAGGTCGCAACATAGCGCACCCGATCCACGTTGACGCCCAATGAGTCAGCGGCCGCCGGGGTCTGACCGACTGCTTTCAAGCGCAAGCCCCACGTCGTCTTTTCCAGGATGAACCAGGCCAACGGCACCAGCAAGAAAGCGCCATATACCGGTAAGCTTTGATTGAACAGCACTTGACCGATGAACGGAATATCGCCCAGCAACGGGATCTTGATCGGCTGAAACCCGACGATGGTCTTCACCGTACCGATGGTGGTTTTGAACAGCAAGCTTGACAGCCCCAGCCCAAACATGTAGAGGCCGATGCCGCTAATCCCTTGCTCTGCCTTTAACGTCACGCTGATGAAGGCCATGAGCAGCCCCATCAGTATGCCGACAACGGCTCCGGCTAACAGGCCTAGCCACAGATTGCCCGTGTTCAGCGCGACGAAGAACGACGCATACGCGCTGAGCAGCATGATGCCATCCACGCCCAGGTTGAGCACCCCTGAGATTTCCGAGATGGCCTCGCCGATGGCCGAGTAGAGATAGGGTGTCGCCAGGCGAATAGCCGAGGTGAGGATGCCGACAATGACCGCAGAAGTGATGACTTCGTTCATGCCTGGGCCTCCGCGTTCTTCTTAGCCAGTGCGATCACCCGGCGCGTGGCCAACCGTCGAGACCACATCTGCGAGCCGACGACCAGCAGCACCACCAACCCCAACAAGGCGTCAATGAGCGCTGATGGCACTTGCACCGAGCGTTGCATTGTGTCTGCGCCCACCAACAAGCTGCCGAAAAGCCATGAGGCCGGGACCAGGCCCAGCGGGTGCAGGCCGCCAAATAGGGCCGCCACGATGCCTGAAAAGCCGTAGCCCGCGGTGACACCCTCTAGCAGGCGCCGATGCACGCCGAGGACCTCGATCACGCCGGCTAAGCCCGCGAACCCACCGGCCAACGTCAACGACAACGCCTGGTAAAACGGGACCGGGATGCCGGCGTATTTTGAGGCCTCCGGGCTCAGGCCCACCGCGCGGATGCGATAGCCGATGGTGGTGCGCCACAGGAAGATGTAGACCAACAATGCCAGCACTACCGCGATAATGGCCCCGGTGTGAAGCTGTGTTTGCGGGACCAATCGGGCCAGCCACACCTGTTGAGGAAGCCGCTCAGACTGCGGCAGAAACGTCCCCGCGGCGATGCCCGCAGGGTCGATCAGCGGGCCGCGGATCAGCAGATTCATGAACTGAAGCCCAATGGCGTTCATCATCACGGTGCTCAGGATCTCGTTGACATTGAGCCGCGCCTTGAGGATGCCGGGGATGAATCCCCAGGACGCGCCCGCCAGAAACCCCATGATCATCGTGCAGGGGATCAGCAACCAACCCGGCCACGTGCGAAACTGCAACGAGAACCACGTGGCCATCAACGCACCGGCGATGATCTGTCCCTCGCCGCCGATGTTGATCACGCTGGCGCGAAACGCGATGCAGATGCCCAGGCCGACCAACAGCAACGGGGTCGCCTTGACCAGCGACTGTGTGAACCCCGATGTGCTGGCAAACACGCCCTTGATCATGGTGGCGTACGCGGCCAGGGGATTTGCGCCCAGCAGCAGCAGCATGACTGCCCCCGCCAACAGCGCGGCAAAGATTGCCAAGAGTGGCGACGCAGCTCTGAGCAGGAGTCCCTGCCAGTCGAATGCGGGTTTGCGAGCCGGGTGTAGGGTATCAGTGGCCGTATCTGGCGGCATGGCCTACCTCCATGGGGTGAATAATGCATCGGGATGGGCGCAAAGAGCAGCAACAAGGTCGCGTGGGCGATGCGGGCAGAACGTGGATGACCGCGTAGCCTGCCCGTGGGATGGGTGGCTAGGTCTACGGCCATCAAAGCGGGGGATGTTATCTGAGTTGGGAGTCGGCATCAATGACTCGCTCCAAGCAGCAATCATCGCGTGTTGGATCGGAACCCTGGTTCTCAGACGTCTGACGTCTGAGGGGTAGATTATCACGGAATTCACAAATTGTCAAGGGGGCAAAACGCGTTTGTGAGCGATTATTAAGCTACGTGGCCCGCCGAAACCTGCTGGCAGAAGGCTTCGGCGGGCCGCATTCGATACCGGGGGCTCAAGGCTTGCGGACTGGGGATGTTACTGGGGCCCAGTCTTTATTTCCAGCTGCCCAATACCTTCATGTAGTTTGCACGTTCGAACGCGGCCGGCTCGGCCACGTTGCGCTGGCTGAGCGCGCCCTTCATCTGGGCCACCGATTCGTATTCGTGCGCTTCCATCCACTGGCCGAAGCCGCGCACCAGGTCGCCGATGGCGCCGGGGCCGCGCTCCAGCAGTAGGGAGGCGATGTTGGCGACATCTGCGCCGGCCATGACCGCCTTAACCGCATCGTCGGTGGAGTGGATGCCGGTAGTCAGAGCCAGCGACGCCTTGACGTGGCCGAAGAGGATGGCGATCCAACGCAGCGGCAGCCGCATCTCGTTGGAGTTGCTGAGGACCAGGTGCGGCACGACGGTCAGCTCTTCCAGGTCAAAGTCGGGCTGGTAGAACCGGTTGAACAGCACCAGCGCATCCGCACCGGCCCGGTCGAGCCGGTGGGCCATGTTCGGCATGGCGCTGAAGAAGGGGCTGAGCTTCATCGCCACCGGGATTTTGACCTGGGCCTTGACCTCTTTCAGGATTTCGAGGTAGGTGTTCTCCACGCCCTCGCTCGCCAGGTTGGTGCGGGTCGGGATCAGGTAGACGTTCAACTCCAGGGCATCGGCGCCGGCCTCTTCGATCAGCTTGGCATAACGCGTCCAGCCGCCCGGCGTCACGCCGTTCAGACTGCCGATGATCGGGATGTCCACCGCGGCCTTGGCCTCGCGGATCAGGTCCAGGTAGCCATCCGGCCCGCGGTTGTAATCGGCGGCCTTCGGGAAGTAGGCCGTGGCCTCGGCCGAGAAGAAGGTTGTCTCCTCCAGGAAGTGATGGTGGGCCAACGCCTGCAGGTCAATCTGCTCCTCGAAGAGCGAGTACATCGTGATCGCGGCGGCGCCGGCATCCTCCATCTGACGGATGCCGCTAACCTTCTTCGACAATGGCGATGCCGACGGCACGATGGGGTTTTTCAGGGTCAGGCCCATGTAGGTTGTGGTGAGATCTGTCATGGAGTGTTCCTTTCAGGTTGGTAGATTGGTAGATTGGTAGATTGGTTGCTGGGCTTCAGCATCCCAATCTACCAAGTTACCAGTGTACCAAGTTACTTTTCCACCGTCAGCGCCGCCATCTGCTCATACTGCTTCCAGCGCGCCAACACGTCTTCTTGCGCCAGCTTCAGCAGCATTTCGGCGCGGGCCTCGTCGCGTTGGGCCAGGGAGCTGTAGCGGGTTTCGTTATAGATATAATCCTTCAGCGGGATCTTCGGCGCTTTGGAGTCCAGGTTCAGCGGGTTCTTGCCCTCGCCGGCCAGCGCCGGGTTGTAGCGGAAAAGCGGCCACGCGCCGGAATCCACCGCCAGCTTCTGCTGGTTCAGGCCGTAGATCAGGTTGAGACCTTGCTGGATGCAATGGCTATAGGCGATAACCAGGCTGGGGCCGGGGTAGGCCTCGGCTTCGAGCAGCGCCTTGACGGTCTGGTTGTCATTGGCGCCCATCGCCACCTGTGCCACATAGATGTTGCCGTAGGTCATGGCGATCATGCCCAGGTCCTTCTTGGGGATGCCCTTGCCGCCGGCCGCAAAGCGGGCGACTGCCGCGCGCGGGGTCGCCTTCGACGCCTGGCCGCCGGTATTGGAGTAGACCTGCGTATCGAGCACCAACACGTTCACATCGCGGCCCGAGGCCAGCACGTGATCCAGCCCGCCGTAGCCGATGTCATAGGCCCAGCCGTCGCCGCCCATGATCCAGACGGAGCGTTTCACCAGCATGTCGGCGACGCCAAGGAGATTGGCGATTGCGGATTGTGGATTGCGGATTGCCGAGAGCTTTGCTTTCAGCGCAGCAACGCGTTCGCGTTGTTCCGCGATCCCTTTTTCGGTTGACTGATCAGCGTTCAGGAGGCCGTCGGCCAGCACATCGCCAATGAGGTCACGGTGGGCATGCACCAGTTCGCGCGCATATTCGGTCTGCTTGTCAATCGTCAGGCGGAAGCCCAGGCCGAATTCGGCGTTGTCCTCGAACAGGCTGTTGGCCCACGCTGGCCCGCGGCCATCCTTGTTCACCGCCCACGGCGTCGTCGGCAGGTTGCCGCCGTAGATCGAGGAGCAACCCGTGGCGTTGGCAACGATGGCCCGGTCACCGAAGAGCTGGCTGACCAGCTTGACGTAGGGGGTCTCCCCGCAGCCGGAGCACGCGCCGGAGAACTCGAACAGCGGTTGGAGGAGCTGCGAGTTCTTGACGTTGTTCAGCGGGATAATCGTGCGATCCAACTCCGGCAGATCCAGGAAGAACTGGAAGTTGGCGCGCTCAGTGAACCGGAGCGGCATCTGTGGCGCCATGTTGATCGCCTTGAACTTGGGCTGGCTCTTGTTCTTGGCCGGGCAGGCTTCGACGCACAGGCTGCAACCGGTGCAGTCTTCAGGCGCCACCTGGACGGTGTACTTCATGCCGGGCAGGTCGCGGCTCTTGTAATCCACCGCTTTGTAGGTTTCCGGCGCACCGGCCAGGCTTTCCGGCGGGTAGACCTTGGTGCGGATGGCCGCGTGCGGGCACACCAGCGCGCACTTGCCGCACTGGATACAGACCGTCGGGTCCCACACTGGGATCTCCAGTGCCAGGTTGCGCTTCTCCCACTGGGTCGTGGCCGAGGGCCAGGTGCCGTCCACGGGGAAGGCCGACACGGGCAGGTTGTCGCCCTCGCCCGCGATAATCTGCGCGGTGACGTCCTTGACGAACGCTGGCGCTTCGGCAGAGACAGGCGACTCCATGTTGATCTGGCTGGTGACTTCGTTGGGGTATTGCACCTCATAGAGGTGCGACAGCGTGTGATCCACGGCCGCGAAGTTCTGCTGGACGACCACCTCGCCGCGGCGGCCGTAGGTGTGGCGGATCGCTTCCTTGATCTTCTCGATGGCCTCGTCGCGTGGCAGCACGCCAGAGATGGCGAAGAAGCAAGTCTGCATAATCGTGTTGATGCGGCCGCCCATGCCGGTGGCGCGGGCGACGCCGATGGCATCTACGACGAAGAGGCGCAGCTTCTTGGCGATGATCTGCGCCTGCACCTGGCGCGGGAGCTGATCCCACACCTCATCGGGGTCGTAGGGGCTGTTGAGCAGGAAGGTGGCGCCGGGTTCGGCCTTCGCCAGCACGTTGACGCGCTCCAGGAACACCCACTGGTGGCAGGCGACGAAGTTGGCCGACTCGATCAGGTTGGAGAGGCGGATCGGGTCAGGGCCGAAGCGCAGGTGCGATGTCGTGATGGTGCCCGACTTCTTGGAGTCATACGAGAAGTAGCCCTGGGCGTAGTTGTCGGTCTCCTGGCCGATGATGCGGATGGAGTTGTGGTTGGCGCCCACGGTGCCATCGGCGCCCAAGCCGTAGAAGAGCGCCCGCACGCCTCGCTTTGATTCGACGCTGAAGGTGGGGTCGTAGGCCAGGCTGGTATGGGTCACATCATCGTTGATGCCGATGGTGAAGTGATTCTTCGGCGTCGCGGCGGCCATGTTGTCGAACACGCCCTTGACCATCGCCGCGGTGAACTCCTTGCTCGCCAGGCCGTAACGGCCGCCCAGCACCTTGAAGCTGCGGCCCGTCTCGACGACCGCGGTGATGATGTCCTGGTAGAGCGGCTCGCCCGCGCTGCCCGGCTCCTTGCAGCGATCCAACGCGGTGACGAACCTGGCGCTGGCTGGGAGCGCGGCCACGAAGTGCTCAATACTGAAGGGCCGGTAGAGGCGCACCTTCAGCAGGCCGACCTTTTCGCCGGCTGCCACCAGGGTGTTCACGGCTTCGTGCGCCACGTCTGCGCCCGAGCCCATCATCACGATGACGCGTTCAGCATCGGGCGCGCCGACGTAGTCGAACAGCTTGTATGCGCGGCCGACGATCCCGGCAAACTTATCCATCTCCGCCTGGACGATCTCAGGCACGGCCAGGTAGTAGGGGTTGGACGCTTCGCGGGCCTGGAAATAAACATCGGGGTTCTGCGCGGTGCCGCGAATGACCGGCCGTTCAGGGCTGAGCGCGCGCTGCCGGTGCGCCAACACCAGGTCATCGTCAATCATGGCCCGGATGTCTGCGTCGGCCAGTTCTTCGATCTTGCGGATCTCGTGGCTGGTGCGGAAGCCGTCGAAGAAGTGTACGAACGGCACCCGCGACTGCAGTGTGGCAGCCTGGGCGATCAGCGCCAAGTCCATCACCTCTTGCGGGTTGTTGGAACAGAGCATGGCCCAGCCGGTGGAGCGGCAGGCCATGACGTCGCTGTGATCACCGAAGATCGAGAGCGCGTGCGCCGCCAGGGCACGCGCTGCAATGTGGAAGACCGTTGAGGTCAGCTCGCCCGAGATCTTGAACATATTCGGGATCATCAGCAGGAGGCCCTGCGAGGCGGTGAAGGTGGTGGTCAGCGCGCCGGTTTGCAGCGCGCCGTGGACTGCGCCGGCCGCGCCGCCCTCCGATTGCATCTCGACCACCAGCGGCACGGTGCCCCAGATGTTCTTGCGGCCCTCGGCGCTCCACGCATCGGCCCATTCGCCCATGTTGCTGGAGGGGGTGATGGGATAGATGGCGATGACTTCGTTGGTCTTGTGTGCGATGTAGGCGGCAGCCTCGTTACCGTCAATCGTGACAATGTGGCGTTCTGGCATGTGTGTTCCTCCGAACGGTTTAAGTTAAGAAACAACGCAGCAGCGCTCGGATGCGGTGAACGCGCCGGTGCGGTATCAACTCGCCGCGGCGCTTGGCGCCCGCCTGCGCGGCGCGACCTGTTGGCTACATCCGAACTGCGCGACAAAAACGGATCTATTTCGTGGATCCGTAACTGGCAGCTTCGCTATGGTGTGTTGTATCAGTTGTCAATGGTTTGTAGGATAGCACTGAAGGGGCGCTGAAGGTATGACAGGCATCATAAGCGGCTGCCGAACCGGGAGGCAAGTGCGTATGGGAAGGCCATTATAACAATGTGACACTGATCAGTGGAACATGCGCCTAGCACAAGGTCTCAGCGTCCGGGACAAGAAATGCGCCGCACTCCATATGAGCACGGCGCATTTGGTGCTGGAATTTGTTTGTCACGGCGGCGAGAGTTGGACGCGGCTCAGTGTTTTTCTTCCCGTGAATAGGGCAGGCCCAGGGCCGCCGGCGCGCCCATGTGCTTACGTGCCGACTCCAGCCAGGTGATGCCCGTCAACACCAGGATGGTGAATGCGTAGGGCAACATGCCCAGGAACGCGGCCGGGATGGTGGTGCCAGCCGCCTGCATCCGAAACTGGATGGCGTTGATGCCGCCGAACACCAGCGCGCCCAGCAGCGCGCGGCCCGGATCCCAGGTGGCGAAGATGACCAGCGCGATGGCGATCCAGCCACGTCCGCCAGTCAGGTTCTCGGTCCAGCCGGGGGTGTAGGAAAGCGAGAGATGTGCGCCGCCCAGCCCCACCAATGCGCCGCCCAGTATGGTGTAGAGGTAACGGATGCGCGCCACGTTGATGCCCTTGGCGTCGGCCGTGCGCGGGTTCTCGCCCACCGCGCGTAAGTGCAGGCCAGGCCGTGTGCGGTACAGGTAGAACACGGCCAGCGGCACCAGCAGGAACATGATGTACACCAGTAAGTCCTGCTGGAACAGCGCCCGGCCCACCACCGGCAGATCACTCAGGAAGGGGATCGGTAGGCGCTCGAAGCGCGGGCCTACCAGCCCCACCAACGGCTTGCCGCCCGGTCCCAGTCGTTGCCCCAGGAAGCTGGACAGGCCGCTGGCAAAGATGGTCAGCGCCAGGCCAGAGACCACCTGATCCGCCCGGAAGGTGATGGTGAGCACGGCATGGATCAACGCCAGCAGCGCGCCGACCACCATGGCGGCTGCCACGCCGGCCCAGACGGTGCCGGAATGGTAGGCCGCCGCGAATCCGCTCACTGCGGACATCAGCATGATCCCTTCCAGGCCCAGGTTCAGGATGCCTGAGCGTTCGGTGTA
>DAOUAT010000481.1:0-4181 GCA_034433275.1 Anaerolineae bacterium | reverse complement strand
TGGTTCCCGGTGCAGCACGTCGGCGTGTCCTACGACCACCCCTTCGACGTGGGGCTGGAATATGCCCTGAACCTGGACTTCGGCAACGCGGCGCTGGGGCCGGGCGCGCGGGTGGCCGTGGAGCTAGATGCAACCTCGGCCCGCGCCCTGGTTGCGACGATCCAGGCCGTGCTGGCGCGCGCGGAAGCCGGCGGATATCTGGCCGAATAGCGGGATTGGCAACCTGGCACATTCAAAGACGAGAAACCCCATGACAACATCGCATTCGCTCCCTGACTGGGCCATCGCCTTCCACACCCACCGCTGTCCCTACCTGGCCATCGGTTTTCGCATGGGCAACCTGGCCATGGCTGCGCTGCGCTTCGACCGGCAGCACAATCGCGGCCTCCTGATCCTGCCCGAGTTTGGCGATGGCAACCCCTACACCTGCATCATGGATGGTGTGCGCGCGGCCACGGGCGCGATCTACGGCCAGATCTTGATCGCAAAGACCTTCTACGGCAAACTGGCTGTCACGTTTTACTATCCGCAGCGAGGCGGCTCGGTGCGTTACAACCTGCGGCCCGGCTTCGTGGATCAACTGGAGCGGTCGCGCTTCCACGCCCAACGCCTGCGCGGGGTGGATCCCAACGATATGCCGTCGCAGGTTGTCGAAGAAGTGCTGGCCTGGATCGAAACGCAGCGCGATGAAGATATCTTCCAGGTCGTCCACGAGGTGGGCTTCCCCTATCATCAGGAAGGGCTGACCTTCGTCAAGACCCGCTGTGCGCGCTGCGGCGAGTACGTTCTGGACACGTTTGTGCGCGTCCAACACGGGAAGGCGCTGTGCATCCCGTGCTCGTGCGAGGTATAAGGCTGTGCGATCTGATCCTTTGGCTGGCCGGATGGCGAAACCAGGTTTCTGCGAGAAACCTGGTTTCGCCATCCGGCTGTTCCTGATGCTTTGCCTCCTGACGGCGCTGGCGCCCGGCCCGGCCGCGGCCCAGGGGTGCGCTGACCGCCGCGAGATCAAACAAGCGATGTACGAGCAGGGCGCCGCTCCGAGGCCCGCGGCCGAGCCCACCGCCGCGACGCCGGTCGTGCGCGTGGTGCTCTTCTGGGCGGAGGGCTGCGGCCATTGCGAAGAGGTGCTGGATGGCGCGCTGCCTGCCCTGCAGCGCCAACACCCTGCACAAGTGGAGGCCCGCCTGGTGGAAGTGGTCAGCCTGGAGGATGTCAGCGCGTTCTTCGCCGTGGCCGAGGGGTACGGTTACCCGCGCGGCAAGGCTGCTGTACCGTTCCTCCTGGTCGGTGACCGCGCGTTGATGGGGGTGGAACAGATCGAACGGGAGTTGCCCGCGCTTGTCGCTGAGCTGCTGGCCGCCGGCGGCGCTGATTGGCCGGCCCAGGCGTCGTCTGCCACTGGCAATGTCACCGTGCTGGCAGATGATGTGTGCGGCTTCACGGCGCCGTGCGAAGACAGCGCTGCCGAGGCCCAACCGGCCGGCGTCATCCTGGCGGGGCTGGGACTGGCGGCAGCCGCCAGCATCGGGTTGGCCGGGCTGCTCTGGGGCCGCGCGCGGAGAAAGCTGGCGAAGTGACACGCACTTCGGGCGGCCCGGGACACAGCAAGCCGCGACTTCCGGCCGGGGGGGGAACGCAGCAAGCTATGACGGGTGAGTTTCTCGAATCCTACCGAGTGTTGTAAACTGCACACCAAGATCGTCCCTACACCTCGCCCATGCACGCCACACCCTGGTCTACCTTACACAACACGCTCCGGCTGCTCGGTCGGCCGGTGGAGCTGCTGCGCGGCGTCCGCCGTACGACCCTGGGGGCAGATTTCCTGGCAGCGCTGACTGTAACGATGGTCCTGCTGCCGCAGGCCATGGCCTACGCGCTATTAGGCGGCCTGCCGCCGGAGGTGGGGCTTTACTCGGCCGCGATCGCCAGCGTTGTCGGTGCGCTGTGGGGCTCCTCGATCCAACTCCAAACGGGCCCCAGCAACACCGTCGCGCTCTTGACCCTGGCCGCGATCACCCCTCTGGCTGCCATCGGCACGCCGGCCTACCTGGCGGCCGCCAGCCTGCTGGCGCTCATGGGCGGTGTGCTGCGTGTGGTGATGGGGCTGGCCCGGTTGGGCCTGTTGGTGCGTTTTGTCTCTGACGCGGTCATCGTGGGATTCACGGCCGGCGCGGGTGTGCTCATCGCGGTCAACCAATTGCGCGACCTCCTTGGTCTCAGCACACCTTCCACAGCTGAGCTGGTGGAGACGGCGCGGGCGATTGCGCTGAACCTGCACCAGGCGCATTTGCCCAGCCTTGCCATCGGCCTGTTGGCGATCGGCTTGATCGTCGGCTTGAAACGCGTAAACCGCCACATCCCGGGGCCGCTAGTCGCGATCCTGGTGGCCGCAATCGGAGTCACTCTGCTCGGCGTGGATGTCAAGATGGTGAGCAGTTTGCCGCGCGGTTTCCCACCGTTCAGCATCCCACCCCTCACCGATCTCAAGCTGATCGGCCAGCTTTCAGCCACTGCGCTTTCCGTGATCGCCATCGGCCTGGTGGAGGCGATCTCCAATGCCCGCGCCATAGCCAGCCAAACCGGCCAGCGCCTTGATAGCAATCAAGAGTTCGTTGGGCAAGGCATGGCGAACATCGCCTGCGCGTTCTTCACCGGCTGCCCGGTCACCGGTTCTTTCGGTCGCTCCAACCTCAACTTGCAGGCGGGGGCGCAGTCACCGATGGCCAATGTTTTCATCGGCCTGATGGTCGTCCTCGCCCTGCTCACCGTGGGCCCCGCGGCTTCGGCCATCCCCAAGGCCGCGCTGGCGGGGGTGCTGCTGGTGACCGCTTACAGCCTGGTTGACCGCAAGGAGATCGCGCGCATCTGGCGCGGGGGTGGCGCCGATCGGATCACGCTGGCGATGACGCTGGTGTCCACCCTGATCCTACCCCTGCAGTTCGCGATCATGGCGGGCATCCTGATGTCGTTGGCCAGCTATCTACTGCAAACTAGCACACCGCGGGTGCGCGCGGTGCTGCCGACCCAGGACTTCCGGCACTTTGATCACCGGCCGGGCCAGCCACCGTGCCCCCAACTGAGCGTTACCGAGATCCTCGGCGACCTGTATTTCGGCGCAGTACAGCACGTTGACGAGCAGGTGCACCGCAACCTGGTCAGTCACCCCGGCCAGCGTTTCCTCCTGCTGCGCATGCACGGGGTCCACAACTGCGACATCAGCGGCATCCACGCGCTGGAATCCATCTTGCGCGTCTATCGTGAGCAGACGGGCGATGTCTTCCTGTCCCGGGTGCATCCACCCGTGCTCCAAATGATGACCACGTCCGGCTTCCTGGCAAACCTGGGGCACGATCATCTGCTGGCCGAGGATGACGCGATCAGCCACCTGTTCCACCACGTGCTCGACCCGGCGATCTGCATCTACGAGTGTCCGGTGCGAGCGTTCCGGGA
Organism: Anaerolineae bacterium; assembly: GCA_034433275.1. Classification (GTDB taxonomy): domain Bacteria; phylum Chloroflexota; class Anaerolineae; order CG2-30-64-16; family CG2-30-64-16; genus DAOUAT01. The sequence continues at coordinate 728 of DAOUAT010000481.1, read as the reverse complement.
GTGCCAAAACCTGCCCAAACAACACCTCGACATCAGCATCCCGCGCACCCTGCAGCCGGCCGTGGCGCCACCGACCGTCGAGCCGCGCGCACTGTGGCATGCGCTGCACGGTGCAACCCCACCCCTGGTCATTGACGTGCGCGAGCCGCGCGAATACAGTCTGGGCCGCGTGCCCGGCAGCCAGTTGCTCCCCCTGCCCGCGCTGCTGGCCGACCCGACCCAGGCGCCAGCCGACCGGGCCGTGGTGTTGGCCTGCCGCAGTGGACGGCGCAGCGAGCGGGCGGCGGCCGCCCTCCTGGCTGCCGGCCATCCCAATGTCACGGTGCTGCGCGGGGGCATGGTTGCCTGGCAAGGTGCAAACCTGTTGGAGGCGAGCGAATGAACGACACACCTATACTGTCACCCAACCTGGGCCTGGACCTGGTGCGCGCCACTGAGGCCGCCGCGTTGGCAGCCGGCCGCTGGGCCGGCCTGGGGCGGCTCGACGAAGCCGAAGAAGCCGCAGCCAAGGCCATGTCTGCCGTCCTGGAACACATCGAGCTAGACGGCCGGCTCTGCCTGGGCGAAGAGGCGCGCCTGGGCGACCATGCCACCTTCGCCACTGGGCAGCGTCTTGGCACGGGCCGCGGCCCCGTCGTGGATGTGTTGGCGGATGCCTGCGATGGCCGGCGGCTATTGGCCGGCGGGTATCCTGGCGCGCTATCGCTCATCGCCGTGGCCCCGCGGGG
>DAOUAT010000480.1:0-2939 GCA_034433275.1 Anaerolineae bacterium | reverse complement strand
GTGCCGCCTTGCAGCGGCCTGGTCACGCCGTCCCCAGCCGCCAGCAGCGCGCTGGCCTCAGCGTGATCCTTGGGGATGAGATAGTCGAAGGGTTGCAACGTTGGTGACCTCCGAGTTGGGAGCCGGTAATGGAAGACCGGATAGAGCGCTATCCGTCCTCGATCGTGCGGCAGAATTGTGTTACCGGCATTCAGTTCCCGGGTTTGGATACGCGCACCGTGACACCTGGCAGCCGGGAAAAATGGGTTTCATCAAACGTGCAGGCCGTTGTCATGCCCTGTTTGAGCAACCAGGCGCCGTTGTAGGCATCAATGAAATCCACGTTCTTCTCTACATACCCCGTGATGCCTTGCAGCACCAGATCATCGTCAACGATCTGGATGCCGGGGGTGTTGAGGATGGCCAGCACTTTCTCCTGGATGGCTGTCCTGGTCAGTTTGTAGAACGATTCCAACGTCCACACGATCTCAGCCATGACCAGGCTGTTTGTCACCAGGCTCAGCTCGTGGGCGGCGGCTTGGCGCAGCAGCTCCTCAACGGCATCGGCTTGCGCCGGCACGTCGTTCGTCAGGTAACGCAGGAAAAGGTTCGTGTCCGCAAAGACCCGCTCAGGCTTCATCGCTTGCGACTCTCTCTGCATGGGCCGAAATCACTGAACGGCGGATCGCCTCGAAGTCCTGCGGTCCGGAAACAGGCACGCTGCCACGCAAGTCCATCAGGGTGTGCGGCATGGGCTGCAGGATCACGTCATCACCGCGGCGCGTGAAGGCGATGCGATCGCCCTCACGCAGGTTGAGCCATTGACGGATCGCGCGCGGCAGTGTAATCTGTCCGCGGCGTCCAATCGTGGTGGTGATAGTCATGTTCACCTCCTGCTTGCCTGACAAAAACGCTTTTGTCAGGCAAGCAGGATTCTACCTGACGATGGTCGGATTGTCAACCGGTTTTTTAGAATTCGATGTTGCTCCGCTCCCTCACGCCAAACTTCGACGGCGGCAGCCAGACGAAGAGCGCGTTGAGCAGGATGCCCACGATGGCCGCGAACACGATGGCCGGGATGCCCTGCGGGAACAGCACCGGGATCTTGAACGGGAAGAGGCCATCGGGCAGGCCCAGGTTACCGCCGATGCCTAGCACCAGGATGGTCGCACCGATGGCCAGGTTCTTGGGATCGAACAGGTTGACCCGTTCGCTCTGGATCAGCGCGATGCCCTGCTTGCCGATGACGCCGAACAGGTAGATCGCCAGGCCGCCGGTGACGGCCACCGGGATGGTGTTGACCAGCGCGGCCAGCTTGCCGATGAACCCCAGCACGATGGCGATGCCGCCGGCCGCAAACAGCACCGCCACTGAGTAGTTGCGGGTGATGGCCATCAACGAGTTGTTCTCGCCGTAGTTGGTGCCCGCGCAGCCGCCCAACATACCGACGACGAGGTCATCGGCGCCGTCGGCCACCAGGTTCAGGCCGATCAGGTTTTTGATGGTCTTGGGCTTGCGGCCCATATCCTTGGCGAGCTGGTCAATGTACAGGCTCATCTGGTACAGGTGGGCGGTGGATTCCGGGATAGTGGCGATCGCGATCAGCGCCACGCTGACGATCACCGACCAGGCCCGGGGGTCGGTGAAGGCCGGGAAGGTGATGTTAGGCACGCGGAACCAGGCGGCCTGGCCGATGAGATCGAAATTCACCAGGCCGAAGGGGATGGCGACCAGGTAGCCCAAGATCGCGCCCAGGAGGATGGGCAGCATCCCCAGCAGCCCTTTGCCTTGCAGATAGACCGAGAACGCGATGGTGAAGATCAGTGTAATGAAGGCGACCGCCCAGTTGGCCGAGGCCATGTTCAGCGCCGCGCCGGCCAGGGCGATACCGATGATGATGGCGACCGAGCCGGTGACGATGGGCGGTAGCGCCTTGTCCAGCGCCGCCTTGCCGATGCGCATGATCAACAGGCCCATCAGGATCTCAAGGACGCCGGTGCCGATGATGCCCACCTGGGCCAACCGGACACCCTCCGGGCAGTAGAATTTGGTCGGGTCGTTGAAGCACTCGGGCGCATACAACGACATGACAGTGATGATGACGGAAATGTAGCTGAAGCTGGAACCGTAGTACATTGGGATGCGACGCTTGGTGACCAGCAGGGCGATGATGGTGCCGATACCGCTGGCCAGCAGGGTGACGCCGACATCGAATTTGGTGAGGATGGCGACCAGCACAGTCGCCGGGAACATGGTCAGCACCTGCTGGAACCCGGGGCTCAGCATGGCGCCGATGGGGGGCGTGTCGTCCGGCATGTAGCCGAGGACATCTTGTTTGGGTGGGACGGCCATAGAGGTTTCTCCTTAATCTGATGGTGTACACGGAAAAGAAAACACCGGACCGTACAATGTTGGGAGCACCGGCCCCGATTGGCTCACGAGTGCGCTCACCTCCTCAGCACGAAAATGGCGACCTGGCGACCTGAAGCATGTTGCGGCGACCTTCTGCGCAATTATAGCACAGAATGTAGCCTTATGCTCGACGCGTGATCAACGATAGCTTAACGATCCGCGATGATTGTTCTGTGTCCGCACCGACAGCACGGTCAGCTTCGCGTCTCACCGGCCCGCGGCAGGTCGCGGCCGAAGGCCCAGAAGAACAGCGTGCCGGCCAACCCGCAGCCGGCCGCCACCAGGAAATTCGTTTGCGGTCCGAGCTCCTCCCACAGGAACGCGCCGCCAAACGCCGCGAACGATACGATCACATCGCGGATCAGGTAGTACAGCCCGAACATGCCTGCTTTTTGGTCCTCCGGCGCCAGGTCCATGATCAACGCCTTGCGCGTGGGCTCACCGAATTCCTTCAGCCCGCGGATGATGAAGGCGATCACCAGCAGCGGGAAGGACCGCGCGAACAGCAGGAACAGAGGAAACAGCGTGAAGTTGAAAAACGTGATCAC